>CAYPTT010000094.1:0-1075 GCA_964413835.1 uncultured Candidatus Saccharibacteria bacterium | reverse complement strand
TCAATCGTCGTGGCACCCATTTTTGGTTTTGGAGAGAATGGGGTTGGCTGAGGACTATGTTGGCATAAGGCCTTAGAACCTATGCTGGTACCTAGCATAGCGCACTAGCCTCCCCATTCTCCTCCAAAACCAACAGCAGCGTGGGTAGCCCGACGACTTGCATAAAACTATAACCAACTCGGAGGGTACGATACATGGACAATATCATTAACAATCAACAACGCAGACTAGGTAGGTTACTGCACAGCAGAAAGCCAAAGACTGCTACTTTGGCACAATCTAAAAAACTTTACCGTCTTGTCCGCTATGCCTCCCTGGCGGGTTTAGGGTTCATTGGTCTTGCTTTAGTCTTTCCGGTTTGTACGTCCACGAGTCAAGCTTTGGTCCTCGACCATCAAGACCCTAAACCCGCCACTATCTCCCTCTCCTTGCCTTCCACCAGCGAGATAGATATTACACCACAGGCTGGTGGGCAGTTTGGAGCAACTAGCTCCAAACTGCAAATCGAGTCTTCTAGTAATTCAGGTTACCAAGTATACGTTAGTACTATGGATCAGACTAATGCCATGGTTGGTACCAAAGGAGAGATTAAAGCTCTAACAAGTCCTAGTACCAGCCGTAGCTTCTTACCTAACACTTGGGGTTATGCACTTGGTACGGTGCAGGCAGGCCCAGAGACGGAGTATCAGGGCCTGCCCCTCACTCCCACGATAGTACATAGTACTAACCAAGCTACGGCTGGTACGGTAGATACTTACTATCTCTCCTTTGGTACCAACCTAGACACCAGCCTGCCAGCCGGTCAATATACTAACAATGTAGTAATCTCCGTGATTGCTAACCCCCAAAGGATCACCAACCTTTCCGAACTAACGTATATGCAAGACATGACTTCCTCCATTTGTAGTAATACCAAAGGTGCTGATGGTGCTATGAGCCAAGATGCTACCGGTTCCTACATCGTCACGCCCGGCAATGAGGTCGAGAAACGCCTCATTGACGTGCGTGACGGGAAAGAATACTGGGTCTCTAAACTAGCGGATGGGAATTGTTGGATGGTGCAGAATTTGGCGTT
>CAYPTT010000093.1:0-1120 GCA_964413835.1 uncultured Candidatus Saccharibacteria bacterium | reverse complement strand
TGTTAGCTTAACAAACATATGAGAATTTTCTCATAACAAAATAACCCCTTGAGGTTGTATAGTTAAAGTTGTAAGACACTAACTAATATACCGAGAGGGGTTATTTTGAGTATAACACAAGAAATACGCTATCGACTTTCTACCATCAAATGTGCTGAGCGATATGGCGTAAAGAAAGCAGCCATAAAGTGTCACACATCACCAGCTAGTATCTACCGCTGGAGAAAGATGTATGCCGATAGTGGTGGAGATATAAAAGCCTTAGGGAATAAATCTAGACGTCCCAAAGCTCATCCTAACGCTCATACGGAAGCCGAGATTAATTTAATCCGTAATCTCAGGCGCAGAAATCCCAATATCGGTCTTCAGGATTTATGGATTAAGCTAAGACTACGTGGCTATAAACGTTCCCAGCCTGCTTTACTTAAGGTACTAAAGCGTCTAGGAACGCCAACAAGCCCAAGAGTTAGGCCTTCGCCAACTTGCAAGAAAAGTAGGCCTTATGCCGCAATGACATACCCAGGAGAACGTATCCAGATTGATGTGAAGTATGTTCCAAAAGAGTGCCTAGCACCAGAGTTCCGAGAACACTATCAGTTTAGCCGTCTATACCAATATACAGCCATAGACGAGTATTCTCGGTATCGTATATTAGGTGGTTACCTTGAGCATGATACCTATACTTCTAGCTTATTCTTATGCCAAGTCATGTCCGCCTTCAAAGCGCTTGGAATAGAGGTAAAATGTGTCCAGACCGACAATGGTCCAGAATTTACCAAACAGTTTTTAGCTAAAGACGAGAATAACCATAGCATGTTCGAGGTCACTGCTAAACGACTTGGCATAAGAATAAAACGTATTAAGCCAGCTACGCCAAAGCACAATGGTAAAGTAGAAAGATCGCATCGTGAAGACCAAAAGCTACTATATTCTGAGATTATACGCACAGGTAAGCTAATAACAGATCTAGACGACTTCAAAAGGAGGCTTAAACGTCACCAAGACAAGACCAACAACAGACCAATGAGACCACTAGACTATACGTCGCCGAAAGCCTATCTTGAACAATACAAACATAACCACACTAGTGAATAATTCTCATATGTTTGTTAATCCTACA
>CAYPTT010000092.1:0-1169 GCA_964413835.1 uncultured Candidatus Saccharibacteria bacterium | reverse complement strand
ATGAGAAAACCTTGCCGTTAACACCAGCATCATCAGATGTGAGTAAAGAATGGGAGCCAGCCTCCTATACCGAACTAGGCATCCCCGTCACCGACACTAGCGACGATCCTACTATTACGCGCTCCTGGAACATCGGCGACTATGTTCTTGCCACTCCAGATAGCACTGCGAATTGCAATATCTCCACGCCGAATTCACCAGAAGAAGCCTGCCCTTATTTGCAAAACGTCAGCACCATCGGATGGAAACCAACCCTTACTGCCCAAATCGGTACTTGGCAGGGTCAAAATACCGGACCTAATGGCACTAATGGCCAGCCTACCGAAGGTTTCGTGGCCGCCCAGCCTAACGCTAACGGTGTCGGCGGCGAATACGATGCTCACTATCTCCTTGGAAACTACTACCCCGTCAATGCCGCCACTGCTGGCACAACCGGCACCACAGTCAGTCCAGCCAGCTCCGGCACTAACCCCGCCGACCTTATTGACGCACCCGATAGCATCTGCCCCAAAGGATGGCAATTACCAGTTAATGGTCGCAATACTACCACCGGAGCGCCTTTTGATCGCAACAAAAGTTACTATAAACTCGCCATGTCATATGGTTACACTAATGCCGACCTCGCCCTCGGCAACGGCAATGACAAAAATCCCACCAAACTAATCACGTTCAAAAATGGCATTCTCGCCACTGGCGCCAGTGGCCCTGCTTATCAAAATTTCGTTCGTCCGCCCATCTATCTCACGCGCGCCGGCTCTATCACCAGTCATAAATTACAAAATGCTGTTGGCTCAGGCAGTCACTGGAGCAGTAGTATCCCTAATAACTCAAACCTCAATTATTCCACGAGTTTCTATAATTTTTCCTATACTTATGGTTATATTTCTCTCACTAACGCCGGTACGCGATACGCCGCTACTTCCGTCCGCTGCCTTGCCAAATAACTATAGTAATGCAACAGAACCCAATACCATAACGACCATCACTTTTGACGAAATCATCGACAAAACCCTCTATCTCCAAGCCATGGAACGCTGTAATTCTTTCACACTTACAAGCTCACGTTAATTCACAGCCTCAATCCATCATAATTATAAAATATTCTAGACATAAAGTCTAGAATATTTTATATGGTGCGGGTGGAGAGAGTCGAACTCTCGTCTCATCCT
>CAYPTT010000091.1:0-1174 GCA_964413835.1 uncultured Candidatus Saccharibacteria bacterium | reverse complement strand
AGACACCAGCGGTGTCGCTTTTTGTCTTTTGGGCTAGAGTGGGATCTTTTGCAAGTTCTATCGTCGCTCGCTGGTCGATAAAGACCCGCTTCGCTAGATAGGATGCAAAATCTCTCCACTCTAGTACCAAAAGATATTAAGCTAATACGACTACTAGTATGGAAAAGATCTATCCATTCCAGCAGTCAAATAACTTAAGCTCATCCTACATAGGTTTTATCATAGTTTGCCTAGCAGATGATTAGTAAATGCGACCTTATGTTTACTAATAGAAGCGACACCCTCCAAGCAAACAACAAATTAGCTTACAAAGACTACTGGCCGTGCAGGTTATAGGCTAGGTTTTTGTGGGACCAAAAAGTCATATGGAGGTAAAACCATGTCAACAACAAAACACATACAGCAGACTCACGCTCAAAAGAGCCGGCGAAGCTCACTGCATGCTAGGCGACAAGCGCCTAGCATGCTCGTTGGCTATAGTGCCGGAGGCTTGTTAATATTATTAATGTTAGCGTTCTTCCTGCCCATTTGTTTCCCTACCTCCAGTGCCAAAGACAACTCTACGGCCACAGCTACCACACGGGCAGTGGTGAATGCTGCTGCCAGTATTTCCCTGGCCCTAGATTCTGAAGTCAACATTGACATTACCCCCACCGGCAAAGACGGCACCTTCGCCACTGGCAGCAGCACCGTCACGGTTGCCACCAACAATCCACAAGGTTACAGCCTTTACCTTAATACGATTGATGCTACCAATGCCATGACAGGCAGTAATACCAACCAAGGCTCGGCATCCGTCGTGGCTTTAGCTAGCCCAACCACGGCCAGTGGCTTTGGACCCAACACGTGGGGCTATAACTTAGCCAAAGCTGACGCCACCAGTACTGACCCCACCTACTCCGCTGTGCCACTGGCCTCCACTACCATACAAAAGACTAATGCTAGCACAGCAGAAGATACTTATGCTTTATCTTTTGGGGCTAAGATTAATACGGATTTACCAGCCGGACAGTATAGCAATTCCGTCATGCTATCGGCTGTGGCTAATCCGATTGTGATATCTGGCTTACAAGACTTAGTTTATATGCAAGACATGACCAGCTCCATCTGCCAAGATAGCAAAGCTGCCAATGGGGCTAATACCGTCACGCCCGGCAATGAGGTCGAGAAACGC
>CAYPTT010000090.1:0-1268 GCA_964413835.1 uncultured Candidatus Saccharibacteria bacterium | reverse complement strand
CGTTCAGATGATTAGAGCGTCCCTCGCGATTTTCGATTGACTCGGCTCGCGCCTCGGACAGCCATCTGAGCTACGGTACCACAGAACTTACTGGCGGAAGGGACAGGATAATCAATCTCGCTTGCGCTCGATAACGAACCTAGGTTCGCATCCTGTTGCTTTCTCGTGGAGAAAGCCTATTTTATAATATTCTGCGAATATTATAAAATCGTCTTCCTGGCGGAAGGGACAGGATTCGAACCTGCGAAGCTATTAACTTGCCGGTTTTCAAGACCGGTGCCATCAACCACTCGGCCACCCTTCCGTGTTTTATTGTAGCATATCTTGACTTTTTAGACAACTTGTGCTAGAATGAAAACATAAGGGCTTTTGAAGCTCTGGTTTGTGATGCATTTAGGCTGGCTTATAGGTAAGCGTATCTGTTTTTGGATTATGCGGCGTTAGTATGCACCGCCGTAACATCATCAAGGTCATCGAGCGCGTCGAGAAGTTTTTCGAGTTTTTCGGCGGTTTCGCCCTCGACGGCGACTGTAGTAGTCGGAATGTATTTTAATTCGGCGTTTGTAACATTTAGCCCAGCCTCTAATAATTTGGCACGAACTTTCATCAAATCGCTAGGAGCGGTAATAATGATTAAGCCTTCTTCCCCTTCGTCGACGTCTTCGGCGCCGGCATCGAGCGCCTGGAGCATGGCGTCCTCACCTTTTTCGGCGATTTCAATCCAACCCTTGCGCGCGAACTGGAACATCACTGAACCTGGATCCGCCATGCGACCACCATTTTTTGACAAAGTATTACGCACATCAGGCATAGTACGATTTTTGTTGTCCGTGGCGACCTCGATAATTATGCCGGCGCCGCCCGGACCATAACCTTCGTAAACCTCTTCAATGAGGGCTGCCGCACTCTTGTCAGAAACGCGGGCGATAGCACGCTCAATATTGACTTTTGGCATATTAGCTTGGCGAGCTTTTTCCAGTATCATCGCCAGTGACGGGTTCATGTTTGGATCAGTACCGCCGCGCGCCGCAATGGCGATTTGATTAGCGATTTTCGTGAAGAGCGCGCCGCGTTTAGCGTCGACAACAGCCTTCTGACGTTTGGTAGTTGCCCATTTACTGTGTCCAGACATAAATTCTCCTATGGCGATTAAATTTACTTAAAAAAACGAACCTATAATTTTGGTCCCCGGAACAGGACTTGAACCTGCACCCGATTGCTCAGACTAGCACCTGAAGCTAGCGCGTCTGCCAATTCCGCCATCCGGG
>CAYPTT010000089.1:0-1306 GCA_964413835.1 uncultured Candidatus Saccharibacteria bacterium | reverse complement strand
TAATTACAGTTTATGAGACTATCTTTTTGTTGCCAAGGTGGTGAGTTAATACGTTCCTATTGACAAAAATCATAAAGTGTGCTACAATAGAAAGATAAGGGTAAATATTGCAACCCTGTAGGCCCATAGACAGAGCACCGGTCAAATCAGACCCGTACGGGTCTTCTTATTCTAATGAATAAGAAGACTGGCTTAGCTGTCTAAGTAGTTTAACAAAAGGAGGAAAAGAAAATGTCGAAAATAATCATTGATGGCGTCACGGTGGATTCAGACGATCTGAAGGCTTTTGTCGCTCAGCAAAAGGGAGGTCAATTTAAGGACAAGAAAAAGACCAAGACCTTGTGCGAAGAATATGCTGTTAAATCTCTCAGCATTTCTAATCTGTGTGCCAATGTGGAAATTGAATCCTGGTCAAACAAGTCGCAAGTTAAGCTCGAGGTCGTTGGCCCAGAAGATGCTATTGACGCTCTCAGGACTGAAGTTGTTGGCGAAACCGTGAAACTTTATAGCGACCTCGGTAGTTCCAGTCATGTCGTGCAGATCAACAACAACGATTGTTTTCAGGAAATCAGAATCGGCAACAGCATCACTATCGGCAAAAATATTAGTATTAACTCCGATAATTTCTCCGATGCCAAATTGAGGGTCAAAGCTTATGTTCCCATTGGTGCGGGCTTAAAACTTTCAGGTGTCGACGGGAAAACCAAAATCGGTCGGGTTGGCGGTAAATTGCGTGCTAAAATTTCTGGTAATGGATCGCTGATAGCTGATTTGGTTAAAACATTACATTTGAAAATTTCTGGTAGTGGCACGGCCAATATTCGTGAAGTATACAACGATGTTTCAGCTAATATATCAGGGCAGGGCAATGTCACTATAGTGCGCGGCGAAATAGGCAATCTAGAGGCAAAAATTAGTGGCATGGGTAGTATTACTATTAACGCAACAGCCCACGATGCAGATTTGTCAATGTCTGGCATGGGCAATATTTACTTGCGTCGTTGTCTTAACCGTCCGCATCGACATAAGTCTGGCATGGGTAGCATTACCATCGACCAAATCGGATAGATCAATCATTGTGCTGCAACAGACGCAATCTCCACCCCCCCTCTGGAATTCATCAATTCTGGTCTAAGATGCAATAGTAAATTCTTAAAAAGCTTCACTTTCGGGTGAGGCTTTTTGCAGCCCTAAACTCAAGACTCGACGCTAGGAGGTTCCAGTGACACATGCTTGACAACGCCAACAAAAAATGGTGGTTCCGACTGGACTTGAACCAGTGACACAAGGCTCTTCAGGCCTCTGC
>CAYPTT010000088.1:0-1355 GCA_964413835.1 uncultured Candidatus Saccharibacteria bacterium | reverse complement strand
GGCATAGCCGGCGAATCCAAAACCACCGGATCGAGTATCCGGTGGTCGGTTATTATTATTTCAAGGTTGAGTCTAATAAGAAGAATAATACACTTAAGGTTGCAACTTTTTAAAACTTTGCTATATAATGCACGGTAGAACAGCTTGGGTACCTTAATATTAAACTAATGTAGGAGCTAGTCGGTATGAAGATATCGTTACGATCTAGACTGTTGAAAATTACAGTCACGATTAAAATCTCCCTAGGCGGTAAGCACTAGGAAGATTTAGATCATCTTATACCACTATCCTAACACTCTTTAGTAGCGAGGTCAATAACGATTAAACTCATCGTTATGCTCAAGCTGTTCGAAAAGGACAATAGTTTTTGGTTTTCATTTCTTTCTACAATACTAGACAACGGACGGGGAAAGCAATCCACCTACTACTAGTGCTTATACCGTAAGTATTGTCTTCAGTTCCATCAATAACATTAAAAGATGCAGCAAATATTAATTCTGTAGCAGCCGTCGAAAGCCAGGTGCCTATTTCAATCCCCACTCGCCAAAAATTGCCCCACCGTGAACTTACATATCCACTACGCACAAAGTAGAGGGGAGGGGAAGCATATATAATTAAGCCCCATCAGAACCTCTCCCTCCATCCCCTCTCCTTTGTCCGTGGGGGGTATATGGCCATATGGATTGGTGGCGAAGCTCAGCGGGTTATGGGTCGTAGCAGTTTTATTTGGTCGTCTACTGCCTATGTTGATGCTGAATATGCTTTCATAATGTCAAATACTGATAAGCGATTTTCTCCTGCAAGTACGGATCGTTCTAGCGGTTTCTCCGTCCGCGGGCGTTTGATTTGTTGGTAGTTTGAGAATTTATTGTTTTGTCGCTGAAATATTGAGTAACGGACGGGGAAAGCCAATGCACGGTTATTACTATAGGAGGAATTTATCTCAATATCCTTAAAATCCAAAAAATAAGTATATATAGTATTAGACCTAATGCTGTGCGACCACCCAGCTCCATACAACCCAGCATCCCACAATGTGCCTGTCCACGCATAAACATATCCACTACGCACAAAGTAGAGGGGAGGAGAAGAATAGGGATGGATTACAAAATAAACTTGAGCTATATGATATTGTGCTATAATTAAAGGTGAGTAAAACTACAATTTGGACACGAATTTTTTGGTATTTAGTTTTGTTGGATGCCAAACGGATTTCTTAAGTGTATGTAAATTGACTGGGTGTCACGATATACCTGCAGATTTGCATATACTTATGTGTAGTTCGTGTTGGTAGTTTTACTCAATCGTCGTGGCACCCATTTTTGGTTTTGGAGAGAATGGGGTTGGCTGAGGAC
>CAYPTT010000087.1:0-1407 GCA_964413835.1 uncultured Candidatus Saccharibacteria bacterium | reverse complement strand
GGGTAGCGGCAAAGGCGAACCACAATTCTACGTTGCCAAAGTCAAAGCTGGTACCGTTATGTTCGAAATCGCCGATGTTACCGAAGAACAAGCCAAAGAAGCCTTCCGCCTCGCTGGCCACAAACTTCCGGTACGCGTAAAAATTATTAAGAAAGAGGAGTTCTAAATGGCAGGAGAATTACAAGGTATTGTGAGTTCCGTCAAACGCGATAAAACAATTACCGTTTCGATCGCTAGCCGTGAAACTCATCCACTTTATCGCAAGCAGTACACCAAAACTCGCAAGTATACCGCCCACGATGAGAATAACGAAGCTGGACTTGGCGACAAGGTCGAAATCGCCGCCTGTCGTCCATACTCAAAGACTAAAAGCTACAAGCTTGTCAAAGTACTCGAAAAGTCTCACGGCGCCGTGGAGCTTAAAGACGAAGTACTCGGCAATCAAGCTGAAGCTGGAGAGGAAGCATAAATGATTCAACAGGAAACTAGATTAAGAGTCGCTGACAACAGTGGCGCCAAAGAACTTGGTGTAATCCGTGTCCTTGGTGGAACAAGAGCAAGGTATGCACGAGTTGGCGACATCGTTACTTGTAGCGTCAAAGATGCCAGCCCAACAGGAGGCGTCAAGAAAAAAGCCGTCGTCCGTGCCGTCATTGTCCGCACCAGGCAACAAATTCGTCGACCAGATGGCTCCACTATTAAATTCGATGATAATGCCGCCGTCCTCGTTAACGACGACAAAACCCCCAAAGGCACCCGCGTTTTCGGACCAGTCCCCCGCGAACTGCGTGACCTCGGCTTTAATAAAATCATCAGCCTTGCACCGGAGGTACTATAATGAGTAAGTGTCTCAAAGTTGGCGATCGTGTCAAAGTAATTGCTGGCGATCACAAAGGTGAAGTTGCTAGCATCGTCAAAATCGACAAAAAAGCAGGCAAAGCCTTTTTGAAAGATATCGAAGTCCGTGAGCGACATTTGCGCGCTACGCAATACAATCCTAAAGGCGGCAAGAAGACCATCCACATGGGTATCGACTTTTCTAACCTCAAAAAGGAGGATAAGTAATGGCAGCAAAAACTATTCCAAGGCTCAAGAAGCTTTACAATGACGAAATTGCCAAAAAGCTACAGCAAGAGCTTGGTCTTAAAAATATTAATCAAGTACCAAAACTTGAAAAAGTCGTCATCTCTAGTGGCGTAGGCAAGAAACGCGAGGATAAACGTTTCACCGAGACCGTCGAGTTGACCTTGACTAAAATCACCGGTCAAGCCACCACCAGTCGTCTAGCCAAAAAATCCATCGCCGGATTCAAAATCCGCAAAGGTATGGGTGCGCCAGTTGGCTATCTTACTACTTTGCGCAACGACAAAATGTATGAATTTGTTGACCGCTTTATTAACATCGCTT
>CAYPTT010000086.1:0-1597 GCA_964413835.1 uncultured Candidatus Saccharibacteria bacterium | reverse complement strand
GGCAAGAAACCTTGGAAGCAGAAGGGAACCGGTCGGGCCCGCTTTGGCTCCACTCGTAACCCAATTTGGCGTCATGGTGGTGTCGCTTTTGGTCGCACTGGCGAAGAAAACTTCACCAAGAAAATCAGCAAAAATGCCAAGAAACTCGCTGTCCGCCAAGCCTTGAGTCTACAGAATAAAGATGGCAAAGTCCAGATCGTCGACTTCACCGTCACCGGCAAGACTAAGGATACTTATAGCAAGCTCAAAGAACTCGGCTTGAACGACAAAAATGTTTTGGCTATCGTCAGCGAAAAGACTCCTGAAGTCCTCCGCTCTACTAATAATCTGCCAAATCTGAAAGTTGTCCGCGCCACTTATCTCAATGTTTTTGACATCCTTAATGCTGACGCAATTATCTTTAGCGATAATTCGCTCAAAAACACTGAAGCTTGGCTCATCGGAAAGGAGGAAGCATAATGAGAACCGTACAATATATTCCTCGTGCTACCGAAAAAGCTTACGTTGCACAAACACAGAACGTCTATATGTTCTACGTACCGCTTAGAGCTAGCAAACAAGAAATCGCTAAACAAATTTCCGAAGCATTCAAGGTTACCGTCATTGACGTGCGCACCGCCGTCCGCAAAGGTAAACCTACCCGTTTTAGTCGCGGCAAGCACGCTTACCCAGGCATTACTAACCGCCAAGATAAGAAAGTTGCTTACGTTACTCTGAAGGCTGGCGACAAAATCCCAGTATTTGAAGAAGACACCAAAGAAGATGTCAAGGTAGATAAAAAAGCCGAAAAAGTCGCCAAAAAAGAAGAAAAACAAGCCGCTAAAGAAGCAAAAAAGGTCGAAGCGGCAGACAAAACTCCAGAAAAGGAGGATAAGTAATGAGTATTAAAGCTTATCGCCCTACTACTCCAGCTCAGCGTCAAAAAACCACTCAAGATTTTGACCAAGTGACGACCCGCAAGCCAATGAAATCCTTGCTCGCTAGCAAGAAGCAGCGTGCCGGTCGTAACAATGCTGGACGCATCACCGTACGTCATCGCGGCGGTGGTGTCAAACGCCACTACCGTATCCTGACTTACAAACTCCCCACTGATAGCAAGTTCACTATCATGGAAATCGAGTATGATCCTAATCGCAGCGCTCGAATCGCCCGCGTTAAAGATCAAAACGGTGCATATTACTACGTAATTGCTGACAGTAGCATGCAAAAAGGTGCGAGTTTCGAAACTGGCAGAACTGCCGCTGTCGAAATCAGCAACCGCATGCCAATCGAAAACATCCCAGTTGGTACTTTCATCTACGCGATCGAACTCACTCCAGGCCGAGGCGCACAAATTGTCCGCTCCGCCGGAACCAAAGCTCAACTCATGGCCAAAGAAGATGGCTATGCTACCATCAAGCTACCATCCGGTGAAATGCGCAAAGTATTAGTAAGTTGCGAAGCCTCGATCGGCGCTGTTGGCAACGAACAGCACCAAAACATCAAGATCGGTGCTGCTGGCCGTCGTCGTCGCAAAGGCATTCGCCCGACCGTCCGTGGTGTTGTCATGAACGCCGCTGATCACCCACACGGTGGTGGTGACGGTGGTCGTCATGGT
>CAYPTT010000085.1:0-1655 GCA_964413835.1 uncultured Candidatus Saccharibacteria bacterium | reverse complement strand
CTTTGACTTTGGCAACGTAGAATTGTGGTTCGCCTTTGCCGCTACCCATTTTGACGTCAAGCGGTTTTTTGGTAACGGGTGTATGTGGGAAAATACGAATCCAGATTTTACCGCCACGTTTTACATAGCGCGTGATTGCTTGACGAGCAGCCTCGATTTGGCGGCTGGTAATGCGTTCATTGTCGAGTGACATTAGCCCCCATTCTCCAAACGCTACAGTATTGCAGCGACTGGCGGTACCGCGGTTTTTGCCTTTGCGGACTTTGCGGTGTGCATCGCGTCTTGGTGTAAGAATAGCCATATTATTTTTCCCCCTTATAAATCCAAACTTTAACGCCAACGATGCCGGCTACGGTTGGGGCGTGGCAGACATAGAAATCAACATCTGCTCGCAAGGTGTGTAGAGGTACGGAGCCTTCGATGAATTTCTCGCGACGGCTCATTTCAGCGCCGTTGAGACGACCACTAACCTCGACACGGATACCCTTGGCGCCGGCATTCATAGTTGATTGGCAGGCCATTTTGACGGCGCGACGGAAATTCATGCGTTTGCCAAGCTGGAAACCGATGTTTTCGGCCACAAGTTTGGCGCTGAGCTCAGGCTTGCGTACTTCCTCGACGTTGAGGCGAATTGGGCCTTTGACGAATTTTTCGAGCTCTTTTTTGAGTTCATTAATGCCGGAGCCTTGCTTACCGATCACAGCGCCTGCTTTGGCGGTGAGAATCGTGATCGTGGTAAGGTTTGCACTGCGTTCGATGTCGATGCGTGCAATGGTCGGACGGCTACTATAGCGTTTCTCAATCGCTTCACGGATTTTAGTATCCTCAATTAGCCAATGACGAAAGTCAGCCTTGCGGGTGAACCACTTAGACGACCAGTCCTTGCTAACCTGTAGGCGATAAGAAACCGGGTTGACCTTTTGTCCCATTACTTACCTTCCTTTTCTGCAGCTTTGGGAGCTGCTTTCTTTACTTTTTCTTCTCCGGCGACTTCGACAAAGATGTTGCTGGAAATCTTTTCATAAGGTAGAGCGCGGCCGCGTGAAGCTGGTACATAACGACGCATGCGGGTGCCAGCGGTAACGCTAATTCTAGCGATACGAATGCTCTTGGGGTCGATGCTGACGCCACTGTTATTGATTAAGTTGGCGGCGGCACTTTCGATTGCTTTGCGTACGGCGCGAGCGGCACGACGCGGGGTATTCTCGAGGATTACTACGGCATCAGCAACGTAGCGATCGCGTATTAAATCGGCTACAATGCGGGTTTTGCGTGGTTGATTGTCGACGCCTTTGATAATGGCGCGGGCAAAAATGGTGTTTTGATTCTCAGCCATTATTTACCTCCCTTGGCGGCTTCAGCGGCTTTTTTACCGCCGTGACGTCTAAATTTACGAGTTGGGGCAAATTCGCCAAGTTTATGACCAACCATGTTTTCGCTGATGAAAACTGGGACGTGAACGCGGCCGTTGTGCACGGCGATAGTTCGACTAACCATTTCTGGAGAAATGGTGGATTGACGCGCCCAAGTTTTGATCACAGTGCGATCATCGGCAGAGAGCGCGGCGACTTTCTTGGCCAGCTTGTAGTCTACGAATGGCCCTTTTTTCAGACTCCGAGACATTATTTCCTCTTTCCTTCGTGGCGACTGCGCAC
>CAYPTT010000084.1:0-1731 GCA_964413835.1 uncultured Candidatus Saccharibacteria bacterium | reverse complement strand
CTTTAATCTCTCCTTTGGTACCTACCATGGCATTAGTCTGGTCCATAGTACTAACATACACTTGGTAGCCAGAGTTACTAGAAGACTCAATTTGCAGTTTGGAGCTAATCGCTCCAAACTGCCCAGCGCTAGTAGGCGTAATGTCTATGTCACTAGTTGAAGGCAGAGAGAGGGAGATCGTGGCGGCAGGTACTTCTCTATGTTCTAGTACTAAAGCTTCTGCTGATTCTCCATAGCTAACTACTGGACATACTAGTCCTAGTCCTAACACTGCCAAACCAAGCAAGCTGAGACTACCCAAAGTGTTGGGTGGGTGGTCAAATTTAAGCTTCCCTGCACATCCATCACTATTTACAGTAAGCATTTTACCTCCATATTTTATTTTGTAGATATTCATCCCACGCGTGCCACTTACCTAATCTCTTTTGGTGCTAGAATGGAGAGATTCTTTTGTTAGCTTACTCCATTCTGTACCAATTTCTTAAGTTAGCTTAATTTATTTGACTGCTGGAATGGAGCTATTGGCTTCTTCCAAGCGAAGCGCATCTTCTGTGCAAGAAGAATTGTCAAAAAAGCCCATTCCAGCGTCAAATACAAAAAGCGACACCGCCATAGGTGTCTTAAGCCATATTGAATCATAGAAATCGCTATATTCAAAGCAGCGGTGCCGCTTCCAAACGATTTCACAGATTCACAATATTTTACGTTATGAAAAAATGATCCAATTTTGCTTAAGACACCTCTATTATATCACACATTCCCTAAACTCAAGCATTTTCACGACTCAACAACCCAAAACACCTC
Organism: uncultured Candidatus Saccharibacteria bacterium; assembly: GCA_964413835.1. Lineage (GTDB taxonomy): Bacteria > Patescibacteriota > Saccharimonadia > Saccharimonadales > Saccharimonadaceae > Nanosyncoccus. Next base: position 927 of record CAYPTT010000084.1, on the reverse strand, counting down.
AAGATAATTCCAACATGTAAACCCCACAAAGCCAGAGCAATTGCTCTGGCTTTCCTGAGTCTGGGCAGACTCACTCGTTTTTTAATTCAAGATTAACTCAGTCTCATCAACATACCCCCATGGCGCACTTCACGAACTGACACTCGTCTTTTAGCTCCTCATCCACCAACATAGCTTCAACCGAATTTACCGTCATCTGGCCAGATCTAACAAAATCAAACCGCACTTGAGTAGGATCAGTTACTACATATTCTTTAATCCACGGATATTTTTCATGGAAGTTCGTCTCTAGTGTCTTTTGGAATTCAGCTCGCTGCTTAAAAATCATCCATGCTGGCGGAGTGCCATCTGATCGCTCCAGCGCAAAACGCAAATTTTGATCAATCCTCGGATTCATTTTTAATATAGTTATCGTCTTAGCCATGCCAGCCGCCGTCAACAGTAGCGCGCAGTCAATCACTTCATCCGAATCGCATAGCATTGCATCCAAAATTAACATCTTCCGCTCTTTAACCGCAGCACGAATTTTAGTCACTAATGTCTTGCTAAATGCTTCCTCCTCATCACACCCTTACGTCAAAAGCTCTTCATAAATTTCACCACTAGAAATCAAAACTTTTTCACGATACGGCATCTCTGCTAACAAGCGTTTTGCCAAAACTGTTTTACCAGTCGACGTTGGACCACAAATTAAAACCGCTCCATCTTGAATTTGCAATGTTCTTAACATACTTTCCTCCTTGTTTTCACACTTTTGCCAGTCTCTCTCGCTCCACCCTCCAAAATCTCACGAGATTCTCTGAAATCATCTGCCTCAATGTTACGTCCACAATTATATTACAAATTCCATATTTTTCAATATTAAAACAATATTTCCCCGTCCTTTGTCCGTGGGGGTAGCGTTTTCTTGTGGTATGGTTCGGTGTG
>CAYPTT010000083.1:0-1893 GCA_964413835.1 uncultured Candidatus Saccharibacteria bacterium | reverse complement strand
CGGACGGAGAAAGCAAGTCCACGAGAATCAGAGTTCGTTGGGAAGACGTTAGCGCTATGAAAATATTGGTCAGATGCTCCTTGAGGTGACGATGTGGCTGTTGTAGACCAATTATGACTCTGGCTACTGAGGTCGCGAGATGAACCGTTCCAAATTGTCATATATCCCCCACGGACAAAGGAGAGGGGATGGAGGGAGGGGTTTTGCTGGATTACCCTCCCCTACAGTGCTAGACAGCGGACGGAGAAAGCATGAATGCGATTATTACGATTAGAGGGGTAGATAACAGTGCTAGTGAGATTACTATAATAGGCATATTTTTCTTCTATAAATGCGGTAGATGACCACAAGAACCAGTTACTATCGACAGCTCTTAATGCGTCGTTTGACGGATACATATATCCCCCACGGACAAAGGAGAAAAAATAATATCGCTTCCCCTCCCCTCTACTTTGTGCGTAGTGGATGGATAAATATAAGTGAATCACGCGTAAATGCTGTGGGTCAGAGTGGCTTAGCCTGGGGGTCGACGGCTTACCCAAATAACCAATTTTATGCTAAGTATTTTTATTTTTCCGATAAAGTTAACTCGGTGGATTTTTTGCATACTGCCGAGAGATATCATGCTTTCCCCGTCCTTTGTCCGTGGGGGTAGCGTTTTCTTGTGGTATGGTTCGGTGTGGTCTTTAGGGCACTACAGTGACTATTGGTCGGTTACTACCTATCCCAGTGCTTCAAACGCTTACTATCAGCATTTTTACAGCACTACTACCGTTTACTCTTCTAGCAACTATTATCGCGCTGATGCTTTCCCCGTCCGCTATTATAGAAATTCTCCAACGATTAAACTTTTTATGTTATACTAAAAATGAACAATAACACAATTCGGCATGACTTTTTTGGTACCATCTTTGGACTGGAACCAAATGAACATTTGCCATTTATATAGAAATAACTGGGTGTCACGACAACCCTCATTTCTATGTATTTTGGTATATAGTTCATGCGGTGTTATTGTTCAAAGTCGTGGCACCCATTTTTGTTTAGTGCTCACGATGTTTGAATACTAATCTTCATTCTCTCGGAGGCCCCATGCAACCTAATATTAACCAAACCACTACTAAAAGCTCAATGCGCTTACGCCATTGGCATGATACTCTAGGTTTAGTCTCTGCTGTAGGACTGGTTTGGTTAATAATATGCTTGCTGCTTCCGGTAACCTATGATGATATTAAAGCTGAAGAATCCAGCCCATACACCACCCAACCAACAACAATCGCCTTAGTCGTAGGCGAAGCAGCTGCTATTGATATTACACCTTCTGCCACTGGGCAGTTTGGTAAAACTACAGCACAAGTAAACGTGACTACTAATAGTAATGCTGGTTATAAACTCTACCTAAACACTGCAGACTATACTAATGCTATGTATAGCGTAAATAGTAATAGCACAGCAGAGATTAGTGCCGTGAATGGGACTATCAGTGAAGCAGAGTTCTTAGCTAATGAATGGGGCTATGGTTTGACGAGTGGGGCTGATAATACGTTACAATACCAAGCTATGCCACTAACGGCAACTATGGTAGAAGAGTCCCCTGAGACCACCGGAAGTTATGATCTAAACTTCGGTGCAATGGTAGATACTGCTCTTCCCGCTGGCCAGTACGTTAATAACGTTTTGGTATCGGCAGTAGCTAATCCTAGCTATGTGACGGGACTGATGAGCTTAACCTATATACAAGATATGACTACCAGCATCTGTGCCGATACCAAAGGTACCGATGGTAGTAACAACCAAGACGCTTCTGGCTCCTATATCATTACACCAGGAAGTGAACCCACCAAACAACTCATCGACATCCGGGATGGTAAAGAATACTGGGTAGCAAAACTA
>CAYPTT010000082.1:0-1995 GCA_964413835.1 uncultured Candidatus Saccharibacteria bacterium | reverse complement strand
ATGCTAAATGTCTTGGATTTTTTAGAAAAAACTCCAAGCAAATTAGTTCTTTCGGGAATCCTTTGTCCGTGGGGGATATATGTATTTATGGTATGGGGCATTGCGAGCGTTAAATGATGATATTGACTTGTGGTCTAGTACCGTCTATTTGGATAATGTAAAAGCCTATGTTAAGCGTGTCGCAAGTAATAAGATTTATATCGACAATAGTGATAGTCGTGCTTATGCTTTCTCCGTCCGCTGTCTAGCACTGTAGGGGGAGGGTGGATGAGAATAGGCGTTGTTTTTATATTAGAAGACCATTACTAAATGATATAATTGTAAATATGGATGTAGAAATTGAACCGGAGATTGAAGCGACTTTTATCAATGTGGACAAAGAGACTTTGCGTAAACAATTAAGCAACTTGGGCGGCGAATTGTTGCAGAGAGAAACTTTGATGGAGCGCACGGTGTTTGCCACAGACGAACATTCTTTTGCGCGGGTGCGGAATGAGGGCAGTTGCATTACGATGTCTTATAAGCGGCAAGACGAGAATACCCTGAGTGGGATGAAAGAAGTCTGCTTAAAGGTGGATGATTATGCTGAGGCGGTAAAGTTCTTGAAAGCTTTGGGTCTGCGGGTGAAATCAGAGCAAGAGTCTTGGCGTGAGGAATGGCTGTTGGATGGAGTGAATATTGATATAGATACTTGGCCGTGGATACCGACTTATGTGGAGTTGGAAGGTCCGAGCGAAGAAAGTGTAAAGAATGCAGCGAAAAAGTTGGGTTTTGACATGAATGAAGCGATTCTTGGTAGCGTGGACGATGTCTATAAACGTTATTATGATGTGACGAGTCATGAAGTGAATCAAGAGTGGCGTGAGATTAAATTTGGAGATGGTACGGTGCCGGAGTGGTTGGAAAAACGTCGGCGGGATTATGTAGGTTAGATTTTGAGGACTTGGCGGATTTTGGTTTGGATTTCGTCGATGGGGAGAATGTGGTTTTCGTCGGCATTGGCGCAATTGATCATTTGCCAACCGAAGTGCTTGGCGACAAACATGGCATTGTTGTAAACTTTTTCTAGATAGGTTAAGTCGTGCTCATGGATATCATTAGTAATATCACCTTCATTACTTTGGCGGGCGGCGCGAATTTCGTTGACGAGTCGAAGGGGGGCATAGAGAAAGATTACCGTATCTGGGCGACGAATGCCTAACTTATGATATTCGAAGTCTTCCAGGTAGTCTAAAAACGCGGCTTTTTGGGAGTCAGAATCAAGGAGTGCGGATTGATAAATCATGCTAGAAGTTGTGTAACGGTCAAGCAGAATTGTTTTGCCTTTATTGAACTCTGGTCGAAGTTTAGTTTGCCAAGTGATCATGCGGTCGTAAGCATATAAATTATTAATAAAATAGGGCGATAAGTCTTGCGGAGAGCCATAATCACCCGAAAGATACTTTTCGACGCCTTTGCCTTGATAAGCATAATAAGTGGGAAAATGATGGTTTACGACGTGCCCAGTGCCGAGCTGTTGCTTGAGATATTCGAGAAGAAGTTTGTACTGCGTAGTTTTGCCGATGCCGTCTGAGGCGCCTTCGACGACGATGAGCTGTCCGTGATTGTTTGCTGTCTTTACCATGAAATACCTCGCTTTTTCTTATTATATCACGAGTTCAGTTTAAGATGATGGCTATTAAATATGGTATAATAAGTTAGATACGAATACGAGAAAGGTTAGGTGAATTTTGAATCTGAAAATTGGAATTGTAGGTTTGCCGAACGTGGGGAAGTCGACTTTGTTTAATGCACTGACGAATGCGGGGGCGCTGGCGGCGAATTATCCGTTTGCGACGATTGAGCCGAATGTAGGGATTGTGCCGGTGCCGGATGAACGGCTGGAAGTGCTTGCGAAAATGTATGATACGGAAAAGGTGGTACCGGCGACGGTGGAATTCGTGGATATTGCCGGGTTGGTCGAGGGGGCGTCGAAAGGCGAAGGTCTAGGTAATA
>CAYPTT010000081.1:0-2020 GCA_964413835.1 uncultured Candidatus Saccharibacteria bacterium | reverse complement strand
TTACAGCTTATGACTCCATCTGCATTTGTTGCGAAGGTGTTGAGATGAGGAAGTACATTTTACAGAGCATTTTTACGTACTGAGCTATCATGAGTGCCAATCTGCCATGCTGTTATCACGGAGCAATGGCATATATTTAAACTACACCCGAATTTGCCGACTATAGTTAGACGACCTGCGGGCGCTGTTTCTTGCGACTGCGAACACTGAGGATAATCCAGAAAATTAGCAAGAAAATAAAGAAAAGTAGTAATAGAACCAGCCAGAATGGACAAACAAAAACGAGTTGTTCAAAAGTATAGTCCTCGTCTAGAAAACTAATGGTTTGACGAACGCGAAAAAGTCCAAGCGCCGGCGTACCGTCCCAACTCAGCTGATTAAACCGAGAGGTGGCCGGGAGGATAGGCGGGTTGGAACTACCAGGGGTCGTACCGTCATTCGCAACAGTTTCGCCATTAATGATTTCTTCACCCGTGAAGAAGTTCCAAATCGTCATCGTGTGGCTAGCACGAAAATCAATATTGCCGTCATTTTTAATATTAGTCGTAGTAATAATAGGAGAGCTTAAGCGAAGAAAAGGGATAGAATGAGTCATGAGAAGGCCCATTTCGTGAGTTTCGCCAGCTACGTGAGCATACAATAGTGAAGCGATTTGATTAATGGTTTGGAACGTGGCGGCAACATCCATACTATCGCGAGTCTCGAGGATAACTGCGGCATACTGCCCGCCGGCAGGAGCATCTTCGGGAACCTCGATATGAAAATTAACGATAACTTCTGCGCCAGGCTCAAGGTGATACTCTGATTGTTCAAAAGTAAGCCAGCTATGCAACTTAGTGTAGGAATTTTCTGTAGCAAAGTCTGGGTCATAGCTGTCATTTAAAACTTGATAAGGCTTAGCAAGCGGAGTAAAGCTGAAGGGTAAACGCCCTAAATTAGTCACCTTAACCTGACTGTCGGTACTTTCGCCCGGAGTCAGCTCAACTTCTTGATCGGCTGGATTAACTTGAATTACAATATCTCCTGGTTCAATAGCGTTCGCGACGCCACCCGAAAAACAGGTGGCGCAAAAAACACAGAAACTGGCTAGCAGAATTTTGCGAATCATTCCTTAATTGCGGCAGTCACAGTTACGGCGGTGGAATAGGTGCCGGCTGGCAGACTTGAGCTAACCGTCACGCCAACCTCAAAATCGGTTTGACGGCCTGAGCCTTCGGTAAGTGGAGTAGCGGCGCCTTCGTAGAAAACTACGGGCTCTCTAGTAATAGCAGTGTAGTCAGTGGCATCAGTCATTTTAATTCCCCAAGCATCAGTGCCAGGTGTGAGTGTCGCCTTGGCAGGGATTAGATAGCTATTATCGTCGCTTTTGAGTAAATTTGGCTGCTCTGCACTCAGGGAAATAGTGTAATTGCGGGAGCTGCGTACGGTAGCAGAAATATTGCCGGTAGCAGTATTAGACGGGTTAGCTGCGATGCGGTCGCCAGAGGCGGCGTCGAGTATGAGGAGAGAGTTGACGTTAAGATTAACTTTGGTACTACTGCCACTAGTGGCAGGCTTGTCGCATTCAACTCTATAGTCTGCGTCGCCTTCCTGCCCAAACTGGATGCACGGAAAATTAGCGGCAGAAACATACGACGTAAGGGGAGTACATGCAACTAGTAGGCTCATCAAAACCCCTGTACCGATCAGTAAAATTTTTACTTTAGTTTCCATGTTACGATTCCTTTTTGTTTTGATACACGTCTTTCTGTAGTTCTATGTTACATCAAGTAACGGAATTTGGCAAGAGTTTTTATGATTTTTATGCTTATTTTTGTTGTAATAATTACAACATTAGGATTGTGAGCGTGGTATAGGCTAGATACGGCTGAGAACGGGAGTTTGGCAATTTATATTATTCAGTATGTTGTAGTGGGGATTGCGCTTTTGAGGATTTTTGGTATAATGATAGTATACTTTTAAAATTTGCGCCCGTGGTGGAATTGGTAGACACGCTACCTTGAGGTGGTAGTGGCCATTT
>CAYPTT010000080.1:0-2087 GCA_964413835.1 uncultured Candidatus Saccharibacteria bacterium | reverse complement strand
CTTGCAAAAGATCCCACTCTAGCCCAAAAGACAAAAAGCGACACCGCTGGTGTCTAACTTCCATTCATAACCTAACTCTAAACACAATTGTTCAAAAGTCACATTACTTATGCGGTGCCGCTTAAGTTGACTTTTGTTCAAAGTGCAGGAGTTAGGATACTACAAAAATACTACCAAAAATTGGCTATGATGTAAGTTAGACTTTTTTATTATACCACAAACGTTTATGATTTGGTGAAAAACTTGTACTTGAAGAGGAGGTTGTTTAAAAATATTTGTAAAAGTTGATGACGCTTATGCTATAATAGGGAATATAGAATTAATGAAGGAACTTGGGTGGAGGTTCGACAAAATTAGGAGGCAAAATGGCAACCACAAAGAAGACGACGTCGCGTAAAACGACGAAATCTGCTGGTAAAGCTGGTAGTAAGTCGGTAACGTCAAAAACTACGACAAAGAAAACACGAAATGATCAGAGATATTTGAAACGGATTCGTAGCACGAGTTGGATGGCGATTTTGGAGTCGCTAGTGATTGGTGCGTTGGGCTTTTTGCTGATTTTCAAAGCTAATGAGATGAAAATGATGATTTTCTATATCATCGGTATTTTCTTGATGGTGCGCGGCGCCTATAAGATTGTGAGCTACTTTGCGATGCACGGGAAATATGATTTTTATAATAATGATTTGTTTTATGGTGTAATTGCGTTGATTTTGGGGATTATCGCAGTGGTGCTTTGGGAGCAATTGGATAAAGCGATTGGGATTATTATCGGGGCGTGGATGATTTATGGCGGTTTGGTACGCTTGAATACGGCCCTGAAACTGCAAGGGGCGCAGATAAAACAGTGGTTCTACGTAATGATCTTGGCATTGATTATGATGGCGCTAGGAATTTATTCAATTGTTAATGCAAATGCTTGGTCTGATTTCTTGGGATGGATTATGGTGGCTGCGGCCGTGATTGGGATTATTGATGATGTCCTGTTTATGGCGCATATCGATGAGCTAGCAGAAGAATAAAAATAAAGAAAATTTGGAAATCCCCCAACTGTTAGGTTGGGGGATTTTTGAGCTTAATTATTTATGAATGCGGAATGTTGAAACTTAGTATAGCTCTGGCCTGACGACGAGGTAACGCCTATCCCTCCCCCTACAGTGCTAGACAGCGGACGGAGAAAGCGTAGGCACGATAATTATTACCAGATGAGTAAATAATAGTATTAGTAAAATATTGTTGATAACTATATGAAGCGGAAGTTGTTGCGGCGCTGGACCAAATATAGCCATAGTCACTTAAACTCAGTATTGAACCATACCATAGATATATTACGCCCCCACGGACAAAGGACGAGGAAAGCATTCATTTTGTCACTTGAGTTAGATGGGGTAACTGCGGTGCTAGCGCTAAAATGATATATTCGATTTGGTGAGGTCGGTACTGCTTTAGCTGAAGCTAAATCCGCCTCAGAACCAGTAGTGTCGTTTAACTCTTTGCGATACATGTGAATCATTCCACTGGAGGGGAAGCGATATCTTTTATCTCTCCCCCTACAGTGCTAGACAGCGGACGGAGAAAGCATAAAAACGGGCATTGGTATTAGAGGAACGAATATCGATGTTTTTGAAATTTTGGGTGTATGCACTACGATCTATAGTATAGGCGACGGAGGACCAGTAATAATTTTCGCCAGCTAAATGCCTGGCTGATCCGCGTCCAATATAAACGTCTCCCCCACGGACAAAGGAAATCTAAAGAAGTTAATACACCTTGTGTTTTTCAAAAACACAAGGTACTTTTGACCAAGATAACAGAGGTAGCGTGCAAATTTTAGGCTTGTGTTTTTTGAAAAACACAAGCATCACAAATCGGACGGAGAAAGCACGAAAGCGATGATTATTATCAGATGGAGTAATATTAGTGGCGTTATAATCGTAATTGTAAGATTTTGAAATGTCGGGTGATGCAGCGGCAACCCATGAATAACTAATGTTACCAAAAGTCCTTGATGCTCCTTCCCATATATAGACATATCCCCCACGGACAAAGGAGAGGGGATGGAGGGAGAGGTTTATGTAACCATGGTT
>CAYPTT010000079.1:0-2098 GCA_964413835.1 uncultured Candidatus Saccharibacteria bacterium | reverse complement strand
AGCAGCCGCCTTGTAAGCGGCAGGTCGTCGGGGCAGAGCCGACACACGGCTCCAGTAGTTCCCTTTCTGGATGGCGGGTGAAATAGGTCGGAGATTGTGGAATCTAGTTTACAGCGATAAATTTTTGTGATAGAATAAGGGTATTATGGCAAAGAAGAATAATACGAAGCGCAAACTCGTTGGTTTAGTTTCTGAGGAGTCTGGCATTCGAGCGTATTATACGAAGAAGAATACGATGAATACTCCAGATAAGCTGAGCCTGCGGAAGTACGATCCGGTACTTCGTAAGCATGTAGTTTTTACCGAGACGAAGAAGAATCTTGGTCGGAACGAAGTGAAGGAAAAGAAACGCTAAAAAATATCCCTGTGGGGATATTTTTTGACGGGAATAGTTATTCGATGACAACTTTCCAGCGGATTTGACGCGAAGAGCGCGTCTGCGGTTGGTTGATAGGAAGTTCGTCGGCAGGATCGAGGGCATCGGCGACAGCATCGTGTTGTTTTGTGTCGTTAAGTTTAGGGGTGATTTCATCTGGGGTTGGTGCTTTGGTGGGGTTTTTGTTAATTTTGACCGTAACAGCCGTGTCGGTATTAGCATTGTCAGCTTGTTCTGACAAAGTTTGTTGTGGTTTTGTGGTGGCTGGCTGTGTCTGAGGTGTCTTTTTTATAATGTTAACCGTAATATCGTTGGTATTTTTTGTAGTTTTAGGCTTGATTGTATCAATGTTTTGTTGCGATTGTTGGACGGCGAGAAGTTTAGTGAGACGAGTGATTTCTTGATCTAGTGATAGAGAAGATTGTCGATTTTGCGATTCTTTGGTCCAGCTACGTACGACATAATTATTGCAATTTGGATAAAGATAATCGATGCTGGTTTTGGTACAAAAGTCATTAATTAATTCTTCGTCTTCGGTGCGGAAAATCTGTGGTTTGAGCTGATAAAGTTGTTGTTGGAGATGATTTTGCTGTGGGGGTATAAGCCAATGTGGTAGCTGGAACGCCATATCTTGACTGCGGATCAGTCCAGGTTGGCGCTCTGGGCGCTCTTTAATTAAACTATCCCAGTGTGACGTGGTATTTTTGATGGAAAGTGTATTTTTAGCCTCATCATATTGAGATGCTTCAGAAAGCTTGATAAGTTGATAATGGGGATTTTGCAGCCAGGCAAGAACCAATGCGTCTAGGAAAGGGATAATTTTGGCAAGGCGATGCTGACGCATGATTTCGCTATCTAGGACAAGGTTAATTAGATTGCCCCAGAGAGTGGATTTATCGACGAATTTATTGAAGTATTTAACGGAATCGTCGGTTTTTGTGCGGCGTAAAGTGGCGAAATTGAACATAATGCGATCGGAGAGTTCAGTATGGCGGCAAAGTAATTTAGAATTAGTGTTAGCATTAGGAATAAGGTATGGGTGATTGGTAGAATATTGACCAAGGGCCCGAGTAGAAGCGCCAATGAGAATGTTGCGGAAGCCGTTAGTAGCGGCCCATTGACCGATTTGATCATTATAAAGAAGGTCAGTATGGGCAAAAGTGGAACACTCGGTATTGAATAGTTCGCGTAGGCGCTCTTGATAAAGCCAGACTTCAGCCTCAAATTCGGCTGGATCGTAGAAGAAGGCGACTGAGTGATAATATGGCGAGGCGATGAGCTCTATTTTGCGAGAGGCGATGAGTTTCTGGAGGCGTTTGATGAGATCTGGGTCGTGTTTTTCGGCTTGTTCAAGCCAAAGACCGGAAATAATGAGCGCGGCGCGAAAATCGGCATATTTTTGTACATTACGCTCAAGGAAGGCAAAGAGCGGCTGGTAGCAGGCTTGGTTGTTTTGTTGAAAGTTATCCGTGTCGAGCAATGGACAGTGTAGCTGAAAAGTCAAACTTATTACGCTCATTTTACCTCTCTTTAAACATTACTGTATTAAGTATAACACTTTTGGACGGAAGATGGGGGAATTGATATCCGATCAATTATGAAATAGAGACAGGCTAGGTAGGTGTGGATTTTCGAAAAGAATGAAAAAGTATGTTACAATAAAGGAGCTAGGGGCGTAGTACAACGGCTAGTATAGCGGTCTCCAAAACCGTAGATCATGGT
>CAYPTT010000078.1:0-2359 GCA_964413835.1 uncultured Candidatus Saccharibacteria bacterium | reverse complement strand
TCGCCGACCTCATTACTCGTATTCGTAACGCTATTATGGTTGGCAAGACCGAAATTCGCGTCCCGACCAGCAAGCTTAAAGTTGCCGTCACTGAAGGTCTAAAACACGCTGGCTACATCACCGATTACGAAATCGAAGAGGGTAAACCTCGCGGCACGCTTCATGTTACCATCTGCGAAGAAGGCACCCCAGCCCGCATTACAGAGATTACCAAAGTCTCTAAACCTGGTCGCCGTATCTACACCGGAGCCGAAGAGATTCCCGTAATTAAAAGTGGTCGAGGCATTGTCCTTATCAGCACCAGCAAGGGTATCATGACAGGTAAGGAAGCCAAGAAGCAACATCTTGGGGGTGAGATCCTAGTTAAGGTTTACTAATCAGCCGTTACTGAAACCCACAAAAATTCTTCCTCACCCGAGGAAGAATTTTGGGCTTTATCTACTGCGTCTCCATATTACACCATCATTACGCGTAACGCGCCATTCTCATCAAATTCCAATACTTTATCGTGTTTTACTGCCGACTCTAATAAAACCTGCCCCATCTGGCCAGAGCGAGGCATATTTTCCACATCCATCTCCATTTCATTTTGCCAAAAACTTTCGTCGACACCTACCGCCTCGCCGATTTCGCGACTCAATTCTCGGTGATTACCCTCAAATTGACTAGCAAACAACCAACAACATTTCAACTATAAAAAGAGGCCCCATCTCCGAGACCTCTTTCACTAAATTCCTAAGCAGGACGAAAATTATTATGCCTTCATAAAGCCATACCTCTGCAGACGCTCAATCGCCGCTTCATATAAATCAGAATCAAGATGACGCAGCCCGCGAAAACGATTTTCATCTTCACAAGCGGTTATCAGCTCACCAATAGTTTCAATATGGTATATCCCCAAACGACGTAAAGTCCAATCCTCAAAATCTAATGCTACGACATTGCTTTGCTTGGTCGGACTGCATAATTCCGGTGAAACTCTAACCACCCAAGTAAGCATATTCTCAATAAGATGTCTTTCACTCTTAGATCCAAAACCTCGCATTTTAGCAACTTTCCGCCATCCATCACGTGCACCATCAGCAAAAAAGCACACCAACCCCTGCACATCATTCACGCCACTTCTCTGCAGACACCTTACCGTCCGCTCACCTATACCTCCATAAGACAAAGGCCTAATAGCATATTCAATATCATCATCCAAACTCACCTCAGTGATATCTTCGAGTTCCAGTAACCCCGCTCTCCATAATGTTGTAGTAATTACCGACCATTCCCAAAAGGTAATCTGTCGACCATTAACGAAATTCTGAAAATCAGAGAAGTATTCAATTACTTTCGCCGTCGTATCAAGTTGAAGCATACGTAAAACTCGCAGACTTCGATACGACCAGTCAATCTGAGAAATTGCTCCCTCCAATTCAATCTCCACTCGTCTAACCGGCAAACCCACCTCATTTTTTCTCGGCAATTCTTCACTGCGTTTTCTCGCCTCCTTCAGCAAAGTTTCCATCATCGCCAAAGCCTGCTCTCGCTTTTGATCGCACAGTCGAATCTCATCCAGTAATTGTTCAATCCGTACATACAAACTCGAGGCATTCATTTCCGTCAACGATAAAGCGTCTCCATCCGCGCCTTCGATCAACGTCTCCCCGGTGTCGTCGCAATTCCTACTAGCCGACCATAACCGACCTCCTCCCATCAAAATATAACGAGGATACTGATGGTGATAACGCTGATCATCTTTCAGATAATCCAATGCATACTTAAAACAAGATTCCCTGGAACTCCATCCATCTTTAAGCACCGCGTCTTCATCAGAATTGAAGCCCAGCATATGCCGCAATACACAATTATAATCGCGCTCATCTTCTAACAGTTCACTTACATATTCCGTCATCTTTTCCCGACATGGCAATTCACTAAAAACCGCCTTTTTGCCGCTCTGACGCAATTCATTTTCCAAGTCAAAGACAATTACATAAACTATCTCTTCAAACGACAATCCACATTCCTCCTTCAGCGCCCTCAATTCTTCAATATCCTTCTTAATCTCCATAGTTTCTGACATATTTTCATCCTCCTTTTTGTAAATGTGCAACCTGTTTTTACAGTATTTCTACCTCCTTACTACCATTGTATCACACTTTATTAAAAAAGTCAATATTTTCAACGTCATTTTGATGTTTTTCGCAAAAATCCCCTAATACCCCTTGTATTTATTCACCAAACGTGATAAAATAGCATGGAATAATATTAAGTTAAAAGGAAAATATGAGTCGTATCGGAAAACAACCCATCGCAATTCCGACGGGAGTGACAATCACGGTCGGCGACAAAGATATTACTGTCGCTGGAC
>CAYPTT010000077.1:0-2400 GCA_964413835.1 uncultured Candidatus Saccharibacteria bacterium | reverse complement strand
TCAATCACCTCACCAGTGAGTTTAATTACTTCTTTTTGACTAGCCATAAATTACTTTTTCATTTTATCACGGATATTAATATATGTAAACCCTGTTTTTATATTTTTCGTGTTGATTACTGTCTGAATTGTTTAAAATATGCCTAGATTATTAGTTTTGTAGCGTGGCACGGACGAAAAGTCGTTGGGAATAAGTCTGGCTAGAGAGCCACCAATCGCCAGTGCAGGTAATAAGTGTCAAAGCGCCTTTGCCGTGTTCTGGGGCTGTGAAAGCGGTCTTCATATAATTATTAGCTTCTTCGCCGAGATTTTTAGTGGCAACGTCGGCGACTTTGTATGTAAAAAGTCGCCCATCACCCATTTCGATAGTAATATTGGCCCCAACTTGGATTGATGGGAGGCTGTGGAAGATACCATTGCCCATGTTTCCGCCGTGAGCATCCATGAGGCTAACGCTGTTAGTACCAGGTAGGGCTGATCCGGTATACCAGCCGACATCGTGGATATTCTTGGGGGTGGCGATTTCACCGTCAGAGCTGGTGCCAACTTCTTTGATACGAGCATTAGAAATGCCGAGACTAGGAATAGAGAAATAGCGTGGCCGATCGGCAGCAACGGTGTATTCGGTGATTTCGGCGGTGGTGGGCTGGGTTTCTTCAACTTCTTCGCCAGAATTATCGTAAGCATATGTTGTGTGGCGTTCACTACCCTCCATACGATCAAAATAGCCGTGTTCCCAAATAGCAACGCGTAAGAAGAAGCTTGCTAGGATGATGACTATGGCAGTAGTAATGATACTTAGCGGGCTGAAGTGAACCTTACGAATGGTGGGTAATTTCATTTTATTATTCATATTCATCGTAAGTAACCATTAATGCACGTGAGTTAAGTTGACGAAGGTTCTCTAGTGCAACCGTGACAACGATAAGTAGACCGGTGCCGGAGATTGAAAGGCCAACGGGGGCACCAGTGAGGACAATGAAGACGTAATCGGTGGCGAATGGCAACATAGCAATAACGCCTAAAGCAAGCGCGCCGAAGAGATTTAGGCGACTGATGGTTTTACCGAGATAATTGGCAGTTTGAAGACCAGGGCGTACTCCTTCGATGAAGGCACCTTGTTTCTGAAGATTATCAGCGATTTCTTTGGTGTTGAAAATAATACTAGTGTAAAAATAAGTAAATAGGAAAACCAGAATGAAGTAAACAGCTGGATAGAAGAACCACTGTACGGTGATGCCGTTGGGGTAATAGACAGCGAAGTTATTAGCGCTAGGCGCGGTAAATAGAGTCATGAGGGTTTCAGCGAAGCTATTGCCAGAGTCAATTGTTAAGAGTAATTGCCCTATGAGTGCGGGTAGTGACAGAAAAGCGGTAGCGAAGATAACTGGTACGACGCCAGCAGCAATGAGTTTGAGCGGTAGAATAGATTTAATGCCGCCATAGGCGCTGTTGCCACGGATGCGCTTGGCGTAGTTGATGGTAATGACACGTTGAGCTTCGTTGAGCTTGACGAGGAAGTAGATTACGACCAAGAGGGCAATTGCAAAACCAATGATAACCCAGAAAATGAGAGGGTTAACTGGCAGATTGAACCAGCCGAACAGTGATAATGTGCCCATAGAAGTATCAAAGAGGCTGGCACCGAGGCTGGTGATGGTGGCTGGGAGCTGCGAGATGATACTAGTGAAGATGATGATAGAGATACCATTACCGATGCCTTGTTCGGTGATGAGCTCACCGAACCACATGAGAATCATTGAGCCGGCAACCATAGCCGTAACGGAGAGTAGCCAGTCGGCTGTAGTAGGGGTATAAGCAAGAGAAGTGTTGGAGGCGACAACGGATTGATAAAGGATAAAAATGTAGGCAATAGATTGAATAATGGCGAGCGGTACGGCGAGAATTCTAGTCCATTGGCTGATTTTGCGGCGACCAGTTTCACCGTCTTGAGAAAGTTCTTCGAGGCTAGGAATAGCTTTTGTGATTAGCTGTACCACGATGGATGCAGTAATATATGGTGAAATACCGACTAGGAGGATGGAAAAAGTAGTAAGTCCTCCGCCGGAGATAAGATTAAGGAAGTTGCCAAAATCGGATTTTTCGATGAGGTTCTGGACGGCTTCTTGGAAAGTGGTTGGTTCGCCCAGCGGTACTGGGATATGTGCCAAAAAACGATACATAATGAGTAGGCCAAGAACGATCAGGATGCGTTTAAGCATGTCTTTGTTTTTGAGCGATTTGAAAATAGTCTTAAAATTCATCTTCCCTGTTTTCTCCGTATTTTCTCATTATAGCACAGAATTTGGTGAAATATTCGAAAAAGTCGTGGTACACCCGACACGATTCGAACGTGCGACCTTTGGTTCCGGAAACCAACGCTCTATCCAGCTGAGCTACG
>CAYPTT010000076.1:0-2629 GCA_964413835.1 uncultured Candidatus Saccharibacteria bacterium | reverse complement strand
CCTCAAGGGGTTATTTTGTTATGAGAAAATTCTCATATGTTTGTTAAGCTAACAATGATTCCGTATGAAACTCGAAAAAACTCTTGTCTGTTATTACAAAATATGATAAAATGAACGATAGAATCTTTTATATTAACAAGGAGCATTATGCCTGAACCTAAAAAACAGAGCAGCCCGCGTAAAACTGGTTTACGTCGCAGCCATCTGCGGCTGAAGCTCGCCCGGTCGGTGAACCGCACTTCTCCAGTGAAAGCTTTTGAGACTGCGAAGAAGACCCCGAATTTGAAAGTCAAAACTACTAAACCCGCTCGTACTATGAGTGTCAAAGCAACTAAAAAAGCTGCTAAGGCCGGCACCAAAGCTAAAGCGGTCACCAAAACTACTACAAAAGTTACTAAAAAATCTAAATAAAAGGGAAGGTATATGGCTAGTAACCGGCACTTAGGCAGAATAATTGTTTTACAGAGTTTATATGAGTATGAATTTAGAACTAAGGCTGGTGATACCACGGCGAATATCGACGCGATCGTTGCGAAAAACATCGAGCCGTATTCTAAGGCCCTGGGCGACACGGAGTTTGTCTATACTCTAGCGAGGGGTATCTCTGGGCGTTTTAAGGAGTTGGATGCAGTTTTGCAGCCGCTGGCTCCCGAATGGCCACTTTCTACCATAGCCGCCATTGACCGTAATACTTTGCGTATTGGGTTATATGAATTGGCGGAAGGAGCTGATACCGTGCCGCCCAAAGTCGCTATCAATGAAGCGGTGGAGCTAGCTAAAGCCTTCGGCTCAGATAATTCGTCAAAATTTGTCAATGGTGTACTCGGTACGGCTTACCGACAGATTTATGATGAACAGAATTCTGGAGAGGAGCAACATGACCAAGAAACGGCAGAGTCGCACGCGCAAGTTAAGCAAACAAACCGCCAAGCAGCGCCGCGCGCATCAGCTCAATCAGAAGCTGCGTCAGCACCAGCCGACGGAGCCTCAAATACCAGCAGTGGCGCCGATAAAAACGACCAAGCAGCAGCCAACGCTAGCTAAAGCGAGCACTCAGCGGCGGCCACCGGCGCCAAAAAGTCCAACGCCGACAGCTCCACCACAGGAACGCAAAATTCCGGAGGCGCTGCCGCTACGGAGCGAGCAGGAGCGTACTAATGCAGTCACTAGATTGACAGCTCGCGTCTTTAAGAAACCGGCTATCCAGGAGATTGTGCGAGAACCAACGGCTGGAGGTATTGTTTTTCGCACTAATCAAGACAAAACTGATATTGAAATTCTATTAATTCAAGACTCCAAAGGACGCTGGACTATTCCTAAGGGCCATATCGAACCTGGCGAAAACGCCAAACAGACCGCGATCCGTGAAATCGGTGAAGAAGCCGGACTCTTTCATATTCACGTCATGATGTGGCTTGGCAAAATTCATTTTCAGTATCGCCGCGTGGACAAGCTTGTGCTTATGACTACGCAAATTTATCTGGTACGGGCGCTTGATAATGATGAAGTGCCAACCAAAGAACAGTGGATGAAAGGAATTAAATGGTTTAAATTTAATGAAGCGCTCGATGCCATCGAGTATGAAGATATCGAAAAATTAATGCTACTTGCCAAAAACAAAATTCGACAAGGGCTCTAAGGAGAAAAAAATGACCCCAGATCAAATTCAAACTTATCAAGATTTTGCCAAGGAAAAACTTGGTTTTGAGTTTAATGACATTAACTTGCTAATTACCGCCTTGACGCATCGTAGCTACGTTAATGAGCATAAGAAGAGTGTCAAAGAGCATAATGAACGTCTTGAATTCCTCGGTGACGCTGTATTGGAACTGGTATCTTCTGACTTTTTGTATCGCAATTACGACGAGCCAGAAGGTATCATGACCGCTTGGCGTTCGGCGTTGGTACGAACGGAGAGTATTGGTGAGTCTGGTGAAGCGCTAGGTTATGAACCGCTCGTGCGGCTGTCAAAAGGTGAGAAGCATGGCTCGGCGCGCGCTCACGCGGTGATTTTGGCGGACTGTTTTGAGGCGGTGATTGGGGCAATTTATCTCGACCAAGGTTATGACGTGGCGCGAGAATTTATTGCTAAATGGATTTTGGTCAAGATTGACCGTATTCTCGAAGACGGCTCGTGGCGTGACCCAAAGTCATATTTGCAAGAATTGGCACAGCACGCTGATGGTGCCACGCCGGTCTATAAAGTGTTAGACGAAGAAGGGCCGGATCACGACAAGACTTTTACCGTGGGCGTTTATGTGGCTGGGCAGCTTAAGGCGCAGGGAACTGGACATTCTAAACAAGAAGCTGAGGGCAAAGCTGCTGCAGAAGCGGTAAAGGATTATCTCAAAAATCGCCCCCGCGGCAAGAAAAAATCGCAAAAACAGGCCTAAAACGGCCGTTGAAGTTAGGAAATTTAAGCGCCATAACTGGACGTGCTTTGGGTAATGAATAAGCTACTTTACAATCCTTGCTATCTTTGCTATAATATACTCAAGAAATAACTAAGGAGAACTATGCTAGCGATTCGCATGCAACGTAATGGCCGCGTGCACCTCCCTGTGTACCGGATAGTCGTCCAAGAAGCGCAGCGCCACCCTCTTTCGGGTCGTGTTGTAGCCGAGGTCGG
>CAYPTT010000075.1:0-2896 GCA_964413835.1 uncultured Candidatus Saccharibacteria bacterium | reverse complement strand
ACACTCACTCCCCTACCTCAACTCCTTCTTGCGCCTCATCCTCCGGCAACATCAAGTCAATATAAATTTTCACTTTTCCTTCATCATACAGCGCCAAGACCTGCTCATCAAAAGTCAAAAACTCGATCTTTAGCGACGCATAATTCACTTGTGCATCAGTTTTTTCATTCAGCTTTACATAATAATAGCCATCACCGTTACTCGACAAAAACCTTTCACTCACCTGTCCAGGTTCCATCGTCATCGCTTTTGTCGAACGACCCCCGTCTACATTCATGTTATCTACTAAATCACCCGTCTCCTCATAGATCACCGCCTCCCCTAGCGCGTCCGCCACCGCCAACAAATCTCCCCCATTTTCCGCCAATAGCTGATCCACTCGACCCGCCGCTTCACGCGCATCATTATCAACCGCCTGCACTACCTTAGCTCGCATTAACGTCAAATACAGCATCCGCCGATATTCCATTTTGTTCATGCCGAAGTTATCATTCACAATCTTCAAAAATGCTTCCTCGCTCCGCTCCACACCCCCCACTCGCAAATGCTCATTAAATGCCGCATCTACTTCTTCATCCGTCACGGTAATCCCCATTTCCTCCGCCAATTTCAAAGCATAAGTATATTCCACTGCCAAATCCATCGCCGCCTGCTTGTACTGCGCTCGTACTGCCTCAACATCACCCTCCTCCTCTGCCGACTGCCCACCCTGTTGCTCTGCCGTTAATAAATTACTGCGATAAATCATCAAATAATCACTATACCGTACTTTCTCCCCATCAACCTCCCCCACTGGCACTGGAATAATTTGCGTCACACGATAAATCATATCCCCCGTATCCTGCAACTTATACAGCATCGCCCAGCCAGCCCCCACCATCAAAACAATCGCTACTAATGCCACAATAATCGTATTAATAATCAGCTTATGTTTCGCATACTGCATCGGATATTTAAATTTCCGACCCTTCGCCAAAACTTCCTCACGCCGCTCCTCCACCTTCTCACGCTCAGTTTTTGGCTTTTCCTTAAACAAACTCATATCTTTATTATAACATGTATCTATGCTATAATAGTCGAAACGAGTTAATTAAAATCTGCTGACCTCGACAAAGAACTTCTTTATGCTAGGGCTATTCCAGGAAAGGCTGAGTAGCGGAAGGAGACGTACTAAGTAGTACGGCGACTGAGCAACGGAAGACTTGACGCCGAAAAGTCCAGCAGAAAGGAGTTCAACATGGGCAAAGAGAAAGATTTGGTTGAAAGAAGTTTAGTAGTATTAAAACCTGACTCCGTACAACGCGGAATCGTTGGCGAAATTATCACAAGATTTGAACGAGTCGGCTTAAAAATCGTCGGTATGAAAATGGTAATGCCAGACGAAGACCAATATCGTGCGCACTATGAAGATATCGGTCAGATGATTACCCGCCGCGGTGAACAAGCTTTCCGCTACAACCTAAATTATATGATGACTGGCCCAGTAATCGCTATTGTCCTCGAAGGCGTCGAAGCTGTACCACTAGTACGCAAAATTGTCGGCCCAACCGAGCCAAAATCCGCTGAAATGGGCACTATTCGTGGCGATTATTCTCATATGAGCTTTGGTTATTCCGATGCTAAAGGCATGGGCGTGCCAAACTTAGTCCACGCTAGCGGCAGCAAAGAAGAAGCCAAAAAAGAAATCAAGCTCTGGTTCAAAGACAACGAACTTTACGATTACTCCGACCTTAACGAAAAATACACTCGTTAACCCACGACGCATATCGTATAGACATTTGCTATACAATATCCTCTCCTTTGTCCGTGGGGGACACGTTAATCTCAAACTTGCTTCCAGTCGTGACTTTGCAATCAGCAATGACCTTTGGTCATCCACAGCCTATCATATCGTTTCGGATGCTTATTATCAACGTTCGAACAGCATTGATAGTTACGTTGCCTATTATGCCGATCGCATTGCTGCTTTCTCCGTCCGCTGTCTAGCGCTGTAGGGGGAGGGATTAGCGAGCAAGGCAGCGGACAGACCATCCATTAGTGCGAAAATTATGATAAGACGGACTCACATAGCCAACTCCAGCATTCCCGTTGATCAAGAATCCATAAATTTGTGTGCCTACCTTGAGCGTCGAACTTAAATACCAGCTGACTCCACCCAGACTTACCCCACCACTATACACCGAAGCGATTCCGCCATAAACCAAATGCATTGGCGACTCAGTGAGCTCCTGCGAAGTGCCATGCAATACTGGCGTTTTTGCCCAACTACCATTGACCATATAATCACCAGAAGCCGGATATCCATATGCTCGAATTAACCGATAAAAGCTATCATCCAAATCATAAGGCTGACCATATTGACTAGAATTACTATTAACATTTGTTCCACCTCTCGGCAAACGCCATCCTTTAGGACAAATTGAATTAGGGGCATTAGTAAATTGATAAGGTATTTCATTAATCACAGATAAATCTCTCCCTGATTCAGCCGTGGCTGCACCATAAGTATAATAATTGCCAATCTTATAATGCGCGTCATAGGTCCCAGCGCTTGTATCCACAGCAACATAATTATACTTCACGCCATTCCAAGTACCTGGACCTGCCTGAAATATATCTTTATTTTTCTCCGCCTGATAAGTTGCAGTACAATTATTAGAAATAGTCTGATTTGTCGCAATATTACAAACCCAATGCGAACCGTCTGGCTGATATAATTGCGTAGGTAAAGCCAAAACCCATTCACCTAAATTCCATGATCTTGATGTAGCGGTAGCGGGAGTAGAGCTAAGCGCCGGAGCACGATATTCCGTAGTAGTTGTTAGGGTTGTATTAGTATTTACATCACTATCACTTGGCGTTAAGACTTTCCCTTTCACTAGATCATATGCTAAGT
>CAYPTT010000074.1:0-3176 GCA_964413835.1 uncultured Candidatus Saccharibacteria bacterium | reverse complement strand
TACGAGAACGTGTCGATGGATTACCTCCTTTCTTGAGAAGGATTTGATGCGGATACATTATAATTGACTGTGAATTATATTTGCAGGTGAGAAATATGTATCTAGCTAGGTCGGTCGTGGGGTTTGTACTGTTATCTAATGATGACGCAAGCTTGAAGTACAAATTGCCTACTTTGGTAGGGCGCGACAAAACAAGCTTTTGACTTTCGATGAATTGCACAATTAAGCTGTTAATGTAAAAACTCCAGGGAACTGGAGTTTTTTGGTGACGTAGCGATTATTCGAGGTGCAGTCGTAAAACCTGAAAGGAGCTATGGTATAATGATGATAGTAGGTGGTGCTCTTTAGGTCTGGTACTTTTACAGGTAGGTTGAACTGTGACGAAAATGAAAGGGGGGCTGCAGATGTGGCAGAGTGATGAAAGACCATTGGCTAAGAGTCGAGATATGGATCTTTTAGTGAAAAAGACGCTTGAGTTGGGGCGTAAGCCGACATTCCGAGAAGTGGAAGATGATCCGAAGCTACCAAATGCTAACAATTATGCTTTTTATTATGGAAGTTTTGCGGAAGCGGTTGATGTAGCATGGGCGATGGTGAGACGTAAACGAGCGGAAAGTATTAAAAATGCTGCTCAGAACCTAGGGGCAGAGGTGAGCGTGAGTGCGGAGCCTGAAGAATTACAGAATATGGTGTCCGAGGAACATCGTTGGCTGGCGTGGTTGGTGCGATTGCGGTTGCGACAGCATGGTAGCAGCGACGAAAAACTCGACTATTATTATGTGAAGAAGCTTTATCCTCAAGCATATCAACGTATTTTGTCAATAATGGGCAATTGGCGAGCGGTGGAGAGTAAATTAGCGGAGTTTAAGTCGACAGATTACTTGGCCGCGAGTAAAGGCTTGAATGAATGGCTGACAGAAATGCAGGAGAAATTGGGTGAAGGCTCCGCAAAGAGGGTGCAAAAACCGCAGAGATCTCCTCGAAAAACTGGTGGTGGTAGGCCGAGGAAACGCAAAATAGCTGAGGCAAAGGTAGCTGAGGAAGAAGCTAAAAATGTTGTGAAAAATACTGAAACAGAGGTAGTTGAAGTGAAAGAAGCGTCTAGAGAAGCCAAGGCGGAGGTGAGAACGAAGGAAGAGCTTGATATTACAACAGAGGTTATAGCGCCAAAAAGCAAGTGGAGCCAAGCACAGCTAGTTAAAGAAGTCCGAGCGACGCAGATTGCAAGGGGGCTGGGAGAGAAAATGCCGTCGAGGAAGCAGCTGGAGGAGCATTTGCGGATTTACGGCAATGATGGACCGACGTACAAGGACTTTCTGGAGGTTTTAGGGCCAAAAAGAGGTTGGAACGATTTATTTTAAGATCACTGTTATATATACCCTACGGTTAATCTGTGGGGTATTTTACTTTAGAGGTGATATAATAGGGATAATGAATGCTAGCGAGGATACCCGAAATTTGCAGGATGAGTACAAAGGTTTGACGGTTGAACAAATTTTTGACGATTTGGCGACAAAACGTACGGAATTAGAGGTAGCGATAGAGAATATAGCGCATGATTTTAACGTGGGGACAATTGTACGGACGGCAAATAATTTTAATGCTCGGCGAGTACATATTGTAGGCAGGCGCAAGTATAATCGACGTGGAGCGATGTGTACGGAAAAATATTTGGAAGTGAAATTTTGGGAAAGTGCGGAAGATTTTGCAAAAGACCAACATGCTCAGGGGCGCGAGTTGGTGGCAATTGAGAATCATGTACAGGGGTCAAAACCACTTTTGAACAAAAAATTTATACAGCAAACAACGTTGATTTTTGGCAGTGAGGGGTCGGGCTTAAGCACAGAAATGTTGGCGGAAGTGGATGATATTCGGGAAATCGAGAGTTTAGGCTCGACTAGGTCGGTGAATGTAGGAGTGGCGGCTGGGATTGCAATGTATGAAT
This sequence comes from uncultured Candidatus Saccharibacteria bacterium, assembly GCA_964413835.1. Lineage (GTDB taxonomy): Bacteria > Patescibacteriota > Saccharimonadia > Saccharimonadales > Saccharimonadaceae > Nanosyncoccus. The sequence goes on along the minus strand of CAYPTT010000074.1, from coordinate 1,231 downwards.
GGGCGAGACAGTGTGTTTTGAAGAGTGAGGGAGTGGAGAATGGGGAAGCGTAAGCTGAAGAAGGTTACAAGTGAAATTGAAATTGATGGGCGTGAATTTGTTGTAAAAAATACTGAAACCGGGGTAATGAAGCGACGAACGGATATTACGCCGCGGTATTTGACAAAAATACAGCGGGAGGAGAGTGCTCAGAAGTTAAGAGAGGCAAAAAATGTTGCGAAAGAGGTGGCGAAGCACGAAAAAGAGCGCGCTAGAGGACCAGAGCAGTTCAGTAGTGGAAGAGGTGAGAGGCGTGGGGTGGGAATCGGCCGATTTTGGCAAGAATTGAATGCGAGTTTTCCGTGGTTAAAATTTGCATTGGCGGTGTTGCTAGTGGTTTTACCTTGGCATGAGGCGGCGATGATGCGGGAGGCACGAGATGTGGAAGTGGCGCAGTATGGAGTGTTGGGGCTGGCGGTTCCGCCAGCCCCAACACGGGACCTAACTGGGAAGAAACTCGTAGCCTTGACGTTTGATGATGGGCCATCGTCCAGCACTACGGGGAGGTTATTAGATATTTTGCGAGATAAACAGGTGAAAGCAACGTTTTTTGTGGTGGGGACGATGGCCCAGCAAGCGCCAGAGTTGGTGAAGCGGGAAGAAGCGGAGGGACACGAAGTAGCGAGCCACACTCTGGCGCATCATAATCTCGCGAGAATGTCGAGCGACGCAATTAAGAGTGAGACTACGGTTTATAATGAGATTATGCAAAAAATTTTGGGTAAAGTTCCAGCGATTACGCGTCCGCCTTATGGGGCGATGAGTGGTGCCGTGCGAACAGGGGCAAACCAACCTTTAATCCTGTGGTCGGTGGATCCGGAAGATTGGAAGGATCGCAAGGCAGAAATTGTGCGGGAGAGGGTAAAAACGGCGACCTATGATGGGGCGATAGTACTAATGCATGATATTCACGCTTCGACGGTGGATGCAGTGGCGGGAATTATTGATGATTTGAGAGGGGAAGGATATGAATTTTTAACGGTTTCAGAGTTGGCGGAGGTCCGAGGCGTGGATTTAGAGAATGGCGTGACGTATGGAAGTTTTCGGCCATAGGACATATAGAAATAATAGGGGAATGAGAAGACGGTTTTGGGGTTGATTTTGAATGGAGGATGGGTTAAAATGGGGGTATGGGGCGTATTTTGGGGATATAGCTCAGCTGGTTAGAGCGCTAAACTGATAATTTAGAGGT
>CAYPTT010000073.1:0-3353 GCA_964413835.1 uncultured Candidatus Saccharibacteria bacterium | reverse complement strand
CTTGCCTTTATATAATCGTTCGCGAGCCGTAGCAGCTTTGCGACGACCAAGACCGTAAATATATGAATCTTTCGTAGCCATTATTTAATCTCCTTTGGATTTTGGGCGGCATGCTTATGTTCTGCACCATTAAATACCTTGAGACGACGCAAACGATCGGCGGCAAGTTTATTCTTTGGCAACATGCCTTTGACGGCGTGTTCAATGGCAACGCGCGGATCTTTTTCGATGACCTCCTCAAGTTTAAGCTCGGTGAGTCCGCCCGGGAAGCCGCTATGGCGATAATACATTTTGTCGGTCATTTTATTGCCGGTGACTTGAATGTCTTTGGCATTTATGACGATCACGTAATCACCGTTATCAACGTGAGCAGTATAGGTAACTTTGCTTTTGCCCATTAGTTTATCGGCAATGACGACAGCTAATTTGCCCAGTGGCATAGTACTAGCGTCAATAATCCACCAGTCGCGTTGAATTTCGGCACCTTTTTGGTTGTAGGTTTTAGTAACACCTTTCATGCTATTTCCCCGCTTTCTGACTTAAATCGATATTATCAACGAAACCGATGGTTGCCATTTCCGTATTGTCGCCGCGACGAAAGCCAGCACGCTCAATGCGAAGGTAGCCAGAATCACGTTTAATTTGTGGGGCGATGACGTCCATTAGCAGATCAGCAGCCTCAATACTATCTAGCCTTGAGATTAGTAATCTGCGATTAGCAAGACCACCTTTTTTGGCAATAGTAATGAGTTTTTCTGCTTCACGACGGATTTCTTTAGCGCGCGCTAAGGTAGTCGTGATTTCGGTATGTTCAATGAGTGCTTTGATAAGCCCACGTCGCAAAGCACGTCGTTGGTCGGTTTCTCGGCCGAATTTCCGGCCTTTGTATCCATGACGATGCATTTACAATAACTCCGTTAACTTCTCTTTTACCTCGTCCAGAGCCTTAGTCCCAAACCCTTTGAGATCTTTGAGATCAATTTCAGAGAGGGCAACTAAGTCACGAACGGTTTTAATATTATTATTGACTAGGGCGTTGGCGGTGCGAGCGGAAAGTCCGAGCTCTTCAATTGGTAGCGCAAGGCCGGAATCATCAGTTTCTGGTTCGATGCCAGGAGCAGGAGCACTTTCTACGGTAGTACCACCAGCTAACGCCGTGTACTGGTTGACTAGAATCGCATTAGCTTCTTCAAAGGCTTCTTTTGGTGTAATTGTACCATCGGTAGTAATTGTGATAGTAAGCTGTTGCAGATTCGTGTCTTGACCAACGCGGGTGTTTTCGACATTAAAGCGTACGCGTAAGACCGGGCTAAACACTGCATCAAGTGCAATCATGTCGCTATGGGCACGATTTTCGCTGGATTTTTCGATAGTCCAGTAACCGCGGCCGTTTTCGATGACGAAATTCATCTTGAGGGTGTAGTTTGGATCGTCGATATGACAAATGATTTGATCTGGGTTGCCTAATTCGACATCCGCAGGCAGTTTGATGTCGGCGGCGGTAACTGCGCCGTCTTCGCCAGCATTACTTCCCTTAATTTCGAGTGTAGCCTCAACTGGTTCGTCGGAATAAGATTTGAGACGAATGTTTTTGAGGTTGAGCATGATGTCAACTACATCTTCACGTACGCCAGGAACGGTGGTGTATTCATGAGCAATACCATCGATGCTAAAAGCAGTAATGGCGGCACCCTTAATGCTTGAGAGTAATACGCGGCGAATTGAGTTGCCTAGTGTATTACCATAGCCGTAAAACAGCGGACGAATAACGAACTCAGCAGCATTATCACCAACTTGATTGATTTCTGCCAAATTTGCTTCGTGGATAACTTTTGTCGTCATTTTTTTGCCTCCTAACGTGAGTAGTACTCAACGATTAATTGTTCGTTAATGCCGGCTTCTGCCTCCTCGCGCTTAGGCAGGCCGATGATTTCGATTTTCATTTTTTTAGGATCGGATTTGAGCCAGCTGAGGGGGGTGTTCGATGAGCTACTGACGGTGTTGTCGAGATTCTTGAAATATTCGGTTTTCTGCGAGCGCGGACGTACTTCTAGTACGTCTCCAGGTTTCAAGCGAATGCTTGGGATATCAATGCGGCGACCATTCAAGAGAAAATGTCCGTGCGAGACTAGTTGTCTGGCTTGACGACGCGTAGCAGCAAAACCGGCGCGATAAACTGTATTGTCAGCACGGCGTTCAAGGAATTGTAATAGATTCTCGCCGGTGAGTCCTTCGGCGCGGTCGGCTTCTTGCATTAGTTTGGCGAATTGTTTTTCGAGTAAGCCATACAAGCGACGGACTTTTTGTTTTTCGCGTAATTGAGTCAAGTATAGACTGCCGCCGCGTACACGCATGTCGGCATGTTCGCCTGGAATACCGGTCTTCTTGGCCATAACCTTGTGAGCTTTAGGCGCAAGCGCATAACCTTCGCGGCGACTTTGCTTAACAATTGGAGAAATATCTCGTGCCATTATGGTTTCCTTTCTCCCTTAGGACGCACGCCACCGTGCGCGATTGGGGTAACATCTGTAATACTATCAATTTTAATGCCAACGTTGGAGACGGCGCGAATGGCGCTATCGCGACCTAGGCCGATGCCGCTCACGAAGACGTCTACGCTATTTAAGCCATGTTCGCGCTTAGCGATTTCGAGAGCTTTTTCGGCGGCGATTTGAGCGGCGTATGCCGTACCTTTTTTGCTGCCGCGAAAACCGTTGGCACCGGCTGAGCTGGCGCTCAAAGCGCCGCCGGACTTATCCGTGACGGTAATGATAGTATTATTGAAAGTGGCTTGGATATGAACTTGCCCTGCGTTGACAACGCGTTTGCCTTTTTTACTTTTTACTTTTTTGGCTACTGGAGCTTCGGTGTTTTCTGCAACAGTAGTCTTTTCAATCTCTTCTGTCATATTCTACTCCGTATTTCCTTAGGTCTTACTGGCTGCTTTAGGCTGCGCTCCACCAACAGCGATAGCCTTACCCTTACGTGTACGTGCGTTCGTGCGGGTGCGTTGACCGTTGACTGGCAAGCCAGCCTTGTGTCGAACGCCTTTGTAGGAGTTAATGTCTTTGAGACGTTTAATATTATTAGTGACGAGGCGCTTAAGATCTCCTTCAACGGTGTGTTTACTATTGATAAGATCATTGATTTTTTGAATCTCAGCCTCGGTGAGATCTTTCACCCGAGTGGTAGGCTCTATCTTGGCCTCCGCAAGGATGGCTTTACTCGTAGTCCGTCCGATGCCGTAAATATAAGTAAGCCCAATCCAGACTTGCTTATCACTCGGAACGGTTACGCTCGCAATTCTTGCCATGCTTAACCCTGCCTTTGCTTATTCTTAGGTTTTTTCTTAT
>CAYPTT010000072.1:0-3471 GCA_964413835.1 uncultured Candidatus Saccharibacteria bacterium | reverse complement strand
CCACTAGCGCTAGGCGTAATATCAAACTCCACCACCTCGTCCAGCGCAATAGCAATACTTGCAGGAGATGAGGTCCAAGCTGGAGGGTTGAGGGCAGAGGTGTTAGTGGTACAATACGGGAAAATGAAGCTGAACCCGAGTAGAATAAGTAAAAATAAGGATAAATAATATGGCAAATAAGCATGCGACTTATACCGTAAACGTTGATGAATACTAGATTGATAATCGTAAGCTTGAATGGTTACTTTACCCATAGATACCTCCAAAGATAATGTTAATTAAGCTTACGGTATCATTTGCTTTCTGCATTAGGTCTAACTAGCTTAATCTCTTTTGGTACTAGAATGGAAAGATTTTATTAGCTTGCCCCAATCTGCACCAATTTACTAAGTTAGCTTAAGTTATTTGACTGCTGGAATGGAGGTATTTTGGCTTCTTCCAAGTGAAGCGCGTCTCCTGGACGAGCGAACGCAGGAAGAATTGTCAAAATAACCCATTCCAGCGTCAAATACAAAAAGCGACACCGCAAGGTGTCTGAAGCCATTCACAATCTAAATCGTAAGCATTATACCTACCGAAACAAATTGCTTATGCGATGCCGCTCAACATCTGTTTCGTAACATAAGCATTAACACTTAGATTAAAATTGCACAAATAACATGCTAATCAAAAACTGATTGTGATAACTTCAGACATCACTATTATAGCACACATACTAAACACAACCAAAAACAAAAAATGCCAGCCCTTAGGACTAGCATTTTCTTGAATCCATTCTTTTTATAATCCCTCTGCCGCCTCTTTTATCTCCTGCACGAAATTTTGAAGCTGATTCAAGCCATCCGAAGTTGCTTCAACGAAACCACCATCGGTAGCAGATCCTACTCCACTGACCCTCACATTGTCACCATTAAAACTTAACACAATCCGTACATTCATTTTCTTCAACAGAGCGTCATCATACAAAGTCTTTCTCAGGCAAAAATACTGCTGCCAAAACTCCTCATAAGTAGCATTAGCGCTCGGTACACCGAGCTGATTTAAATGATTCTCAATTTCCCACATCAAATGGCAAACATCATCCTGACCATACTCTCTCAACCGTTCATTCTCCGCCAAACGTACTTTTATTGCCACCCCACCAGCCAGCGACTCAGACTTTCCGCCCATCCATTCAATCAACGGTGGCAAAATCTCTTCCGTCAGCTTTTTCATTCGCACAGGCTCTACATACCCTGAGACTGGTTCCAACCAAGTATCTAACATTTTCTGCACCGTATACGACAAATACTCTTTATTACCATTAGGCAATAAAAACGCTTTACACATTCTTGCCCCTCGAGTTTCCACACACGCACCATCCACCGTCTTATATACCTCAAAACCATAAACTCTACGTTCAAAATATTCATTCTCTGGCACTAAAAACTTTATCCAGTAATCCAACCCTCCTTCAGCCGTATCATATGCAACCCCGCGCAGAATTTCGTATTCTAAGCATTTCTCAGTTTTCATCCCCAACTTTTTCCGTGCTTCAATCACCTCCAGTATTGCCTGCACGTGCTCCCAATAAGCTTCAAGAACTCCCTTGTCAAACTCTGGCTTGCTCTCTACGATTCGATATTTCATCGCAAAGCCCCCTTTCTACTTTTCTAAGATTCGATCCAAGTTATAAAACTGCTAGAAGTCCATCAAAAACCAGACCTCCACTATCACTCTAGCACACTCTACTCAAAATGTCAAGTATCCGACCCCCTACTCCCCCAACTCTCCTCGATTTCTCTTTTCTAGCCACCCCTTTAATTCTGTCAACTTTACCTTTTCTTCCCCCTCACGCGTCCGTACGCTTACTACACCAGCATCTGCGTCCTTTGACCCCACAATTAACACTACCGGAATCTTCATCTCCGTCGCTCGCCTAATCTTCTTCCCGAGCGAATCGTCACCTCTATCCACCTCAAATCTCAGCTCATTCCCTTTCACTGGCTCGTCTAGCACAACACCCCTCAAAACTTCCTCAATCTTCCCAACGTATTCTTCCACTTCATCATTTACTGTCAAAATCCTCACTTGCTCTGGCGCGCACCACAGCGGAAACCATCCCGCCGTATGCTCAATATAAACACTCATAAACCGCTCAATCGAACCGATCAGCGCACAATGCACCATCACTGGCGTCTTCTTACTACCGTCTCTATCTGTATATTCCAAGCCAAACCGCTCCGGCATCGCGTAATCCAATTGCACCGTCGCCAGCTGCCACTCTCGCCCTAAGGCATCCACCGCCATGAAATCCATCTTTGGCCCATACATCGCCGCCTCGCCAATGCCAACGAAATAATCCATCTCAAATTTCTTCGCCATCCGCTCAATTGCCGTTTGCGCCTTCTCCCACATCTCTGGATCACCAATGTACGCGTCCTTGTCGTCACGGAAACTCAAGCGCAAAGTCAATTTCATCCCCACCTTCTTATACAAATCCTTTGCACTCTCGATCAATTCGCCAAACACCTGTTCAATCTGGTCTTCCGTACAAAATACGTGCGAATCATCCTGCGTAATCGCCCGCACGCGCGACAGCCCCCCGAGTTCCCCTTTACGCTCATCGCGATAAACCATCGTCGTCTCAAGGAATTTCACCGGCAACTCTTTGTAAGATCTCGGCACACTCGCGAAAATTTGCGAATGATGCGGACAATTCACCGGCTTCAACGCCAATTCATCACCACTTTCTTGGCTAATAAACTTCAAAAGCTCCGGAAATTTCTGATAATGCCCACTGGTTTTATAAAGATCCACTGTTGCGATATGCGGAATACAAACCTTCCGATAGCCACAACGTTCGCGATAACCATTAGCAAAATCAGCCAACATATTGCGCAAAATCGTCCCCCGCGGCGTAAACATTGGCAAGCCCGAGCCCACCAATTCCGAGAAACAGAACAAGTCTAATTCTTTACCTAATTTTCGGTGATCACGTTTCTTCGCTTCTTCCTGTTGCGCCAAATATGCCTCTAGCTCTGCTTTTTCTGCAAATGCCAAGCCATAAATCCGCGTCAACATCTCTCGTTTTTCATCTCCTCGCCAGTATGCACCTGCAATACGCTCCAATTTCCAAGCATCCGCCGGAATCTCCGCCAAATCTTCTACGTGCGGACCCTTACACAAATCCGTAAAAATCACCTCACCCGTCTCCGTCACTACCATATCATAAAACGTAATCGGCTCGTCCGCTGGCAATTCCGCAATCAATTCCAATTTATATTTTTGCCCATTCTCTTTTGCCCACTTTTCCGCTTCCGCTCGCGAAACCTCCCGCGCTTTCATTTCACATTTTCGCGCCAAAATCCCCCGCATTTTCTTCTCAATTTTCGCTAAATCACTATCTGAAACTTTTTCCCCACCAAAATCAATATCATAATAAAATCCGTTTTCAATCGCCGGCCCCACTCCAAAAGTTGTTGTCGGATA
>CAYPTT010000071.1:2777-3474 GCA_964413835.1 uncultured Candidatus Saccharibacteria bacterium | reverse complement strand
ACGACTTCGTCTGCCAACGTACACTCCGGCTAAAGCCGGAGGTTTATAGGACTAACAAATAGGCTAGCCCGCCAAGGCTAGCCTAAATACCCATGGCACCATTCTAGCAATAATTAATATCAGAGTCAATGTTTAATTTGCCTTTTCACATGACAAAATCCACAACTACGAGAGTACTTCTAACTCCCCTCGCAGCCTCTCGATCAACGCCGTTTTCTCTTTAATTCCATCTTGCGTCTGTTTCACCAGATGTACCGGCGCTTTATCCACGTAGTTTGGGTTCAGCATCCGCATGTTCAAAGCATCCAACTCGCGCCCTACCGCCAAAATTCGCTCCTCCAAACGATTTCGATAACCCTTCACTGCCTCTTCCGACACATCTAAATAAACTTCGTGGTTCGCCAGCGCCAATCTCAACCCTCGTGGCTGCCCTTCACAATTCGCCACCGAGCTACACTTGGTCATCGCCAGTAGCAACACTTCATTATCCGCCACCAGGGAATCATCACCATACAGCAATCCTGGCCGCTGGTCTTTTGCAAACTCTCCCATTTCCTGCATTACGCGCCGCACTTCACCCACCACATCCATTAGCTTTTCAAAATTCTCCGCGCTAATTGGATCATATTCCAGCCTCGTCGGCCATTTTTGCGTAATCAGCATCCCCTCCGTCCAGCTCAAACTCTGCCAAATCGCT
>CAYPTT010000071.1:0-2767 GCA_964413835.1 uncultured Candidatus Saccharibacteria bacterium | reverse complement strand
GCAAACGGATGCAACATCGTCAGAATCATCTCTAGCGTCATCTTTAATAGCGGAATATTCTTATACACTTTTTGACTCTCGATAAACCAGTCCGCATACTTATCCCAAATCACGTTATAGATCAATTCTACCCCCTCGGCAAAACGATATTCCTGAAAATCATCTTCCAACTTTTCCTTGCATTGCGTCAATTCCCGACAAATCCAATCCTCCCCCATATTATCCGTCGAATATGGCCGTTCTGCCCCCGCCTGCACTGCACCTGCATTCACGATCTCCGCTCCCTCTTCTGCTTTTGCAATCTCCACCGCTGCTACACCACCGTCCTGACTTTCATCTACCATACCTTGCACAAAACGCGAGATATTCCATAATTTATTACACAAATTCCGCCCCGCCACTACGGAATTTTCACTAAATGCCTGATTCATTCCCGCGCTTCGCCCCCGCAAAATCCCTAACCGAAACGCATCCGAGCCATATTTCGTGACGAGCTCGATCGGATTTATCACGTTACCCTTCGATTTCGACATCTTCTTGCCGTGTTCGTCCAATACTAAACCATGTAAATACACCTGCCGGAAGGGAACCTCCCCCGTGACGTACACTCCCATCATAATCATCCGCGCCACCCACGCAAACAGAATATCTCCCGCCGTTTCCATCACATCTAGCGGATAATATGGATTTGCCCGGCCCTCTTCCCAGTTTGTACAAACAATCGGCCAGTGCGAACTCGAAAACCACGTATCAAACGTATCCTCATCCCGATAATATTTCACCCCACCTACTTCAATCTTCACTAAATCCGTCCGTGTGTCAAAAATCCACTCTGGCGCCTTATCCGTCTCGGTCTGTCGAAACATTGGAATCGCAATCCCCCACGGAATCTGTCGCGAAATATTCCAATCCTTCAGGTTCTTCAAATAATCAATCAAAACCTTCCGCTTATTATTCGGCCAGAATTCAATGTCTTTCGCCTCCAGCTTCTCGATCGCCCCCTTCGCCAAACGTTCCACGTCAATAAACCATTGCTCTTTCAGCATTGGCTCAATCACCGCCCCACATTTATAACAATGCGGCACTTTCGTCACATAGTCATTATCAATTTTGACAATCAGCCCCATCTTATCCATCTCTTTTACGATGGCCTTGCGTGCTTCTTGCACTGGCATTCCTGCAAATCGCCCCGCTACCTCCGTCATTTTGCCTTCTTCATCAATCACCTGCACCACGCGCAAATTGTGTCGCTGCCCCACTTCCCAGTCATTAAAGTCGTGCGCCGGCGTAATTTTTACCACCCCAGTACCAAACTCCATATCAACCATCTCATCAGCAATCACTTCGACCTCAAATGGACCATTTACCCCCTCTACTGTAATTGTTTTACCTACCCACTCCGCATAACGCTCATCATTCGGGTTCACTGCCACTGCCGTATCACCAAACTTCGTCTCTGGCCGAGTTGTCGCCAAGGTAAACGGACCATATTTAATATAATATAACGGCGTTTTTTCTTCCCGATAATCCACTTCAATATCCGCAAACGCCGTCTGATGATGCGGACAATAATTTACCAACTTCTCACCTCGGTAAATCATCCCATCATTCCACATTTTTTCAAATGTTTTGTACACTCGTGACACCACATTCTCATCTAGCGTAAAAGTCAAATCCTCCCACGCACACGACGCCCCCAGCGCCCGCACTTGCAGTTCCATATTCCCGCGTTGCTCTTGCACAAAATCCCAAACTCTGGCATAAAGTTCATCTCGCGAAAATTCAAACCGCGTATGCCCCTCTTTTTCCAGCGCCCGCTCATACACTACCCACGTCTCGAAACCTGCATGATCCGCTCCCGGAATATACCAAGTCGACTTTCCCCGCAGACGGTAATACCTCGCTAGGGAATCTTCAATCGCAATCGTCAAACCATGTCCAATATGTAGGTTTCCATTCGCATTTGGCGGTGGCATCACCAAAGCATAACAATCCTGCGTCTCCACTTCATCCCGATCATCCGCCTCAGCTTGATTCCGCTTCGGCTGAAACGCCCCCATCTTTTCCCACTCCGCATAAATCCTTGGTTCAAACTCCCCCGGCTCATAACTCTTCGTGAACTTCATTCTAACTCCATCACTTACTCTCCTCTCATTATACCACACCTCTATTATTCCCGTACCCACTATCCTTTGTCCGTGGGGGATTTATCGATCTGTGGGATGGTACCTTACGGGCTGTAGACAATGCTGGTCACTACTGGTCTTTTGCTGCTTATTCCTCTATTTTTTATGCCTATACTCAGGGTTTTAATGATGCTGAAGTTTATCCATCGTATCATAGTAATCGTGCTATTGCTTTCTCCGTCCGCTGTCTAGCACTGTAGGGGGAGGGATCAAATCTTACACCCAATTTCTAATTTTTCTCTGTCTGATTTTTCGTGCTATAATAATTATGTCTACTCACATATCACAATCAATTTTTGATAAGTATATTTTTACACAATCAGAGCTATTCAACCCAATGCACAATTCAAAATGAAAGTTAAGCGGCACCGCATAAACATTCGTTTTGATAAGTATTGGCTTGTTAGTTCGATTGTGAATGGAGTAGACACCTTGCGGTGTCGCTTTTTGTTCACGGCGGCAGAACGTCAGTCATGGCGGTCGGTCGACGCAAAAATAGAGCACCGTGAGTCTAATCAACATTATCCTAGGAGGCACCCCATGACCAAAACAAAACTCATAACTAGTAATCTAATCCATCA
>CAYPTT010000070.1:0-3704 GCA_964413835.1 uncultured Candidatus Saccharibacteria bacterium | reverse complement strand
TTAGGCACGCCGCCAGCATTCATCCTGAGCCAGGATCAAACTCTCCATTAAGGTGCAGTTTTCAGATTATAATCTTACTCCCTGCCGTTCTGATATAACAGAACAAAATTCGAACCAAAGTTCATAAATTAACTGACGATGATAGATTTATAAATTGCACTGATATTAATCAGTCCATACATTTACAAACCATTAATTGCACAACTAAACTGTTAAAATTCATGCCGTCGAACCACTCAACAGAAAAACATTCCTACAAGCCTCGCAGTTCTTAGGCTATCCCCATCTTATCGCACTTTGCCGTAAATGTCAATACTTTTTTCGCACTTTTTTAGACTTTTTTCGTCCCACCCCTATTAAAGCTCAAGTATTTTCCCTAAAACAGTACAAAACCGCCTAAATTTTCCCCAAAATTAGCGCAAAAACCGCTCCTACTGCCACCCCAATCAACACCCCTACTGCCACCTGCGCCATTGTATGCCCCTCTATTAGCGGCAATTCCGGTTCACCCGCTTTCTTCAGTAAATTATTTAAAGCTTTTCCCTGCTCCCCCACCGCATACCGCACGTGCGTCGCATCATACAATACAATCGCCAAACTCACTACCGCCAGCGCAAACACCCCCGACGTAAAGCCGCTTGTCACCCCCAAGACTACCGTCGCCGCCGTAAAACTCGCCGCATGTCCCGACGGCATTCCACCCGATCGCGCCAAATAACCAATCACCGACTGCCAATTCTTCGCCTCTCGCGCCACTTCCCCCGTTATCAGTCCCCGAATAAATTTCCATAACTGCGCTAACGTAAACCCCACCAAGAATGCTATAATTGCATACCAACCTTCCATAAGCACATTATAGCATTCTTTCCCTTTTGCTTAAACTCTAAAAATTCTAAATGACTTCATTAGTCCTAGTCTTCATCACGTCCAAACGCTCGCTTCAGCCACAAAATCAACATAATTAATACCCCTACTATCGGAATCAAGACCCACCAAAAGTCCCAAATCCGCCGTTTCACACCGCCAGTCGCCGGCACCTCCATCTCGGCTTCCGTCGTTGAGGCACTCATTGACACTTCACCCTCAACTTTTACTGAACTCGTCTCCTGTTCCTCGCCCGCCTCATCAATTGCCAAACCCTCTGCCACACTCTCATTCGCCGCCAAGATGCCATCAGTATTTCTCGTTAGCCTTACCTGATTTGCTGCCTGCATTGCGCTTAAATCCACCACTGTCAGTGGATTTCTATTCCCCTGCCCTTGACTAGCAATATCGTCTTCATTACTCCCGCCAACGTCACCACTGCCGACATTACCACCTTCATCAGTATCAGGCTCATGCTTGTCACCCGCACCATTTTCGCCCTCTTCATCTTTATTAATCTCACCGCCCTCATCATCTTTATTAGTCTCGCCGCCTTCATTATCCTCATCCAAAGCCAAACCTAACTCCAAAAGCCGCTGCTCCACCGTATCCCGCCATGCCACCAAAGTTCCTGGACTCTCCATTTTTGCAAAAAGCAGCTTCATCTTCTTTAATTGTCGCAATAAATCTCGCGCCTTATCCGCCCATTCATCGCGCTCCTGCTCATTCGCACTATAATAAAAGCCCACCGTTACATCTATGCTCTCATTATCAATCTTTGCCAAACGCTGCTGCTGAATCGTCCACCATTCATCGTCCCAAGTCAAAATATGCTCATCCGTCGGCTGTTTTGCCCACGACCAATAATCAATCTTCCCCACCCCTGTCGAAACCACCTTACAGTTATCTCCTTCTTGATAATTCGACGCGTGTACACAATTCCGATAGTCTAATTTCTCCCGCACCCAACTCATATTAGACCACGTCACACTACCATCATCATGTATTTCCCGCTCACCGAATTCCATCGCAAAATACACAATATCCGTCTTATTTACCTCGTCCAATTTCATATCTGGCCGATTATAAAATTTCCCCTTATGGTTTAACTTATCATATTGATACTCCTGCACCAAAATCGCCCAATCTGCATAATCTTTCTCCCCCAAAGTTTGCGCTTTGATATCCGCTTCCGCCTCTGTAACACCATTTTCATAGTCATAATACACCATCAAAATTCGCCGCGGAAACAGTTCCGCTTTTGGCGACTCCGCTTCCACCTCAATCTGCCCATTTTTTGGCCAAATATATACAACTTTTACCTGTCCATCCGTCGTATTAGCCACCAAACCACCTCCGTTAGCCGCCACACCCATGCTATTCAATACACTCATATTATCCAGCGCACTCGCATTCCCTACATTCCCCACGTCACTTACCTCCAGCGCCTGAGCCGAGGTTGCCCTTCCCATTGGCACACCCATTCCCGCCAAAATCAAAACTAATAACAAAATCGGTAATTTTTTCATATTTTCTCGCAATTTTTAAAATTATTTTAATATGCAGCGAGTGTAACAAAATTTTTCTTAAAATTACAACCCCCAAAGTCACCAAAAAAGCAATTTTGTCCATTTTACCTTATTGCTTAAAGTTATTTTCCAGAGATAAAAATTCTTCCGCTTTTTAAACTTCTCATGCTTATCCACCTACCAAAACTCATACATTTTCGCCATTTTTGTATAAATTTATACACATGTTCAAATTTAGACAGGTGTATAAATTTAGACACCTGTCTAAGTTTTTCCGAATAATCGCTATTCCTTATCTTGCCACACAGCGCACCGTGTGGCCATCAAATCGATAAATCGAATCCGCTGGAATAGCTGCTGAGACATAGCCGTAAAATCCCCAAGCAAAATCCTTGTGAATATGTGCTGTAGAACTCAAATATTCTACGTAGCCACCGACATACGACAGCCCTCCATTAGCCAAAGCCGAATTGCCATTCATAAAAAGTGGCACAAACCCTGCCCGCATTAAATACAGCGGTGATTTAATAGGATATTGACTAGCTTGTGGATTATTCATTTTTTCAGCAAAATCCTCATTCAAAAATGGCGTAAATCCGTTCCCGTTACGATTAACTATATACTGCGTGGCATCAGGATAACCATATGCCAAAATTAACCGATAAAAACTTTTTTCACGATCGAAAGGATTACCATATTGCGCCGAAGTAGAAAGATAATTACCGCCAGAAACCGGCAACTGCCAACCTTTTGGACAAATCGAATCTGACACATCCGTCAATGCCTCAGCATTACTCTTTGAAGATTCTGGACTAATTACAGCATTCGTCCCACTCGCCGCTGTCGCCGTGCTCCACTGATAATAATTGCCCAACAAATAATGCGCATCATAGACTTGTTGTTCAGAATTCACCGCCACTAATAGTGGGACTGTTACCTCAGCATTATCAACATAAATTTGCGTAGTATCCTTTCCCTCCCAAACCCCCGGTTGCGCAACAAAAGTAGCTTCCCACCCTTGCACCGATTGCAATCTCTTACAATCGGCTAAGCTGGCCAAGCCTACACAACCACTATCACCCGTCAGGGGATCGGCCAAAACATATTCACCCAAATTCCAAGAACGCATCGTATCACTCGGCGCAGTCTGTACGCCTGGGGCTTCAGTTTCGGTCCCCGCTATTACTCTCCAGCTTGTTTTAGAATTTAAGTCTGTATCCGTATCTGTCAGAACTTTGTCGGCCTTCAAATCCAACGCCAAGTTCTGTGTCATCCAGCAATTCCCATCTGCAAGCTTTGCTACCCAGTATT
>CAYPTT010000069.1:0-3975 GCA_964413835.1 uncultured Candidatus Saccharibacteria bacterium | reverse complement strand
GACTTCGTCTGCCAACGTACACTCCGGCTAAAGCCGGAGGTTTATAGGACTAATTTCAAAAACCAGGGCTCAACTGCCCTGGTTTTTTATTCTCTAGCTAAACTCATAAACCGTTATTAAAATTTAAGCTCTCATAATACAGCCACGACGTTCTCTCTGTGTCATCAACCGTTCAGCATTCTCAACTATACGCCGCACCCGAGCCACGTAGTCTATCGCCAAAATTCCCAGCCCCTCATGCGTTATCAAACCATCTTCGCCTGTCGCTTTTAGCACAAAATACCATTCTCCAGCCAACTCCGTCTCATCGCTAGCATTCCGCCAGGAATATAGCAGATCATCGCCAAATTCTTTTTGCATCTGCCAAAACCAATCATAATTTGACACTCCTTGCAATAAATCCCAGCCCATTTTTAATAACAGCAATTTTATTCCCGAATCTCTTCTTAGTTCATAATTAAGATAAAAACGTTCTTCGCCATTATCTCGTGAAAAATCAATGCCATAAAGATACTGAAAATTCGTTACTCTCAGATCAAGCCCCAGAATCTCCTGCATGCTTAAATTCTGCACACCCCGATCATAACTGCCTACCAACGTCAAAAATTGTTTAGCATCAATCAATACATTCCTCCGAAACAAATAAAATTCCTTCGGCAAAACAAAAATTAAATTTGAAGCATTGTCATACACTTCAAAACCGTCAGCCGTTTCCGTCACCTCTGCTACACCATAATACTCCACTAACTCCTCGCTCGTCACCAATCGCTTCATTTTTTAACCTCCCTACTTTTTACAGGGGATGCTCAGAAAATACACTTTTTTCTGCATCTGTTCAGAACTCAACTAGTAAATTTTAAAGTCCCAAAACCGCCCCTGCCTATTCTGATTTTCGTTCCCTAATTCTACCATATTTTTCTTATTTTTAAAATCTCGCGATATTCTTCCGTCCCCAATACCTACTCCAGCCGCAAAATTCTCCCCTCCACGCTCCTAATTCCCCGAAATTCATTTTCATTCAAACTCATCCATATATTAACTATCTCTCCACCTTTGAGTCGCAAATATTCCTCTGGCGCATAAAATTTCATCAATTTCAAACTTTTGCCACTTTTATCCCATACTGTTAAACGCAAATGCTTGCCTTCCTCACCTAATTTTGCCACTTCCACCACTCTCACTTCTGGCAGCAAAAACACCGGCTCGGCATTTCCTGACCCGTACGGCTCCAATTTCCGCAATTCTTCAATCAATTCCAACGACAAATCATCAAAATTCGTCACTTCCGTATCTTCCTGCACTCGCAAAAATCGCTCCTGATCCATCAAATGTAACCCTTCATAATACTGTGCCACCGCTTCCCGAAACTCACCCAATTTCTCTTTCTCTAGCTTCAACCCACACGCTTCCGCATGTCCTCCTCCACCTATAATATATTTCTCACAAATCGTCAACGCTTCCGCCAAATTAAAATCCCCAAAACTACGCCCTGATCCCTTCAACATACCATTTACCTCCGCGAGCGCAAAAGCCGGTTTATGATATTCTTCTACCAATCTCCCTGCAATAATCCCCAAAACCCCCTCATGCCATTCTCCTTCTTCAATAATTACCGGACCAGGCTGCAAGCCACGCTCTCGGATCTCATCGATCGCCGTATTTTGCTGTTTTTTCCGTGCCTTATTTAACTCTTCTAACTCCATCGCCAACTGCGCTGCCTCAACGCGTGATTGCGCCAACAACAACTTCAAGGCTTTTTCTGCCGTCTCCATCCGCCCCGCCGCATTCAACCTCGGGCCAATCTGAAAACCAATCGCCTCACTATCTAACTTCTTCACCCCTGCAATTCTCAACAATTCTCTCAAACCAGTCCGCCGCGTCTTTGCCAATACTTTCATGCCATAATAGCAAAATCTTCGGTTTTCTCCAACCAATCGCATACTATCGCAGATCGTTCCAATTAGTACCAAATCCAGTAGCCATTTCTCTTGCCCATCTGGAATCTCACCCGCTTTTACTAACGCCTGCGCTAATTTAAACGCTATACCTACCCCCGCTAGTTCACGCAGCTCCCCCAGCGCTTCTAAGTCCCCCTCCAACAGCTCTCCGCCCCGCATCTCCTGCGCTACTTGCATAATATCACGCCGCTTCGCATTTAGGACCGCCACCGCCTCCGGCAGAGTCGCCCCGCATTCATGATGATCTGTTACAATCGTCTCTACTCCCGCACTCTTTAGCTCCTGAATAATCTCATGATTTCGGCTACCACAGTCCACTGTCACCACTAACTTTGCTCCCAATTCTTTCGCCCGCTGCACAACTTTTTTGCTCATTCCATAGCCATCCAAAAAACGATTCGGCAGCATAATTTCTGCCACTTTTAACCCTGCCAACTCCAGAGCATCATACATCACCGTGCTCGCCGTCACGCCATCAACATCGTAATCTCCATAAATCAAAACTTTCTCACCCCCCTCCTTCGCCTGTTTTAGCCGCGCTACTGCTTTTTGCATATCTGGCACTAAATCTGGCTCAATACAATCCTCATATTTTGGACACAAAAAATCCATTCCAAAGTCCCGCACCCGCAGTAACTGTTCAAAAACTTTACTCACCCCAGAGATTTATCGGCTTTATTAACCTTTGACATTTGTTGCGACTTAATCACCATGCTCTGCAATTCCTTCAGCAGGGGAAATTGTTTATTCATCTGGTAAATCTTCGTATTGCCTTTTTGCGACACCAACAAGAAGTTTCCCCGTTCCAAGCGTTGTAACTCACGCTGAATATTGCCCGGGTCCTCCTTGATCAACTTCGACAATGCCCGCACATGAGTCTTAAAATCCGGATATTTCGCAAAAACCACCACAATCTTCCGTCGCACCCTAGATGTAATAAAAATATCTAACATTTTTACCTCACTTATCTACCTCAATTATACTCTCCTCCTCTTCACCTGACAAGTATTTTTTACAACACTAGTGAGCCAAACATCGTACTGTATATCCCACCGAGCGCGACACTGCCGACGACGGATATATTGACCCGGGATTAAACGACAGATAAAACGTCATGTTACTCGCCCAAAACGCCGTCGAAGACCAAACCATGCCGTTTGAGCCACCATAATAAAGCACATTACCCCAAGGGTTAATATACCCAGCATCAACAAAATACAACGGACTGAATAAAATATTCTGATGTGCAAGCTTATCGTTTACTCCATGCAGGGTCCCATTTAACATAAACGCTCGTGCATTATTCCACCTATTCTGCTCCAAAACCAACTCATCATATTTTTCCGCTTGCGGATAACCATAAGCCAGTAATAAACGATAAAAACTATCCACCCTATCAAACATATAGCCCGTCACTGTATTTCTGCCAGTTACTGGCAGTCGCCACCCCTTCGGACAAATCGAATCCTTAGCATCCGCAAGCTTAGAAGCATCCTGCTCAGCCCCCGTACTCACAACATCAGCTCCTCCACTCCCCGCCGTCGCAGCATTCCACTGGTAATAATTTCCTGCCAAATAGTGAGCGTCATAGACTTTATTAATCTTATCCACTACCAGCGGCCCGCTATAATTATAAGCCTCCATTTTCCCAGTCGTAGAATTATAATTAACCCCACCCCACGCTCCTTCCGTCACATCCGTAGAATCATATATAGGCTGCCAACCATCTTCAGACACATTCACAAAATCCGTACAATTTTGCCCAATAGTTTGACCAAGCCGCACTGATGCAACAGAATTATCAACCGTAGATGTACTAGTTGGCGCCGAATTACACGATACTCCGCGTATAGGAGTTGCCAATACATACTCCCCCAAATTCCAAGAATAAGTACTAGTAGCCTCCGTGGCATCATCCGGAATAGTTAAGGTTTCTGATACTATAGTTCCAGTTGGTACTGTCCAATTCGCCGACACATCACTATCACTCGGCGTTAAGACTTTACCTTTCACTAAG
>CAYPTT010000068.1:0-4394 GCA_964413835.1 uncultured Candidatus Saccharibacteria bacterium | reverse complement strand
CTAATCCTGAGCTTATTACTGGCCTTCGCACTATCACCTACATGCAAGAAATGACTAGCGACCTTTGTACTCAGAGTAACGTTCACGATACCAAACAACTCATTGACCGTCGTGACGGTCAATCCTATTGGGTAACTAAGCTCAAAGATAACCAGTGTTGGATGACGCAAAATTTGGCGCTCAACTTAAAATCTGGCACGCTTCTAGCCGCCGGCAATAGTGATATTCCTAGCAATTGGCGTCTTCCCACAGATACAAATTATTTGATCCCTACGGCCTCAAGCTCGTCTAGTCCTACCGACACGCGCTCTTGGAACCTCGGTCAATACGTTTTAGCCACACCATCATCGGCAACTTCCTGCGACGCTGCTACCGGTGTACTTACTGCTGGTAAAACTCTCAGTAGTTGTAGTAATTTCCAAGACGTTAGCAATTGGCAACCAACCTTTTCCGCCAAACCCGGTACTTGGAAAGGAATAGAATACGATCTAGTCGCCGCTGACGAAGCTACCAAGACTTACGATGCACATTATCTAATTGGCAACTATTATCAATGGAACATTGCGACAGCCAGTAGTGATGGCACACTAGTTTCCACCGGCGCAGAAACTAATCCCAGCAAGCTCATCGACGCCCCCTACTCTCTTTGCCCCAAAAACTGGCAGCTACCAACCTCCGGACGCAATACCAGCACAAACACGCCTTTTGATCGTCAAAATAGCTTTTACCGCTTAGTTTTAGCATATAATTATCCCAATATTGCAAACTCAATCATTAATCAAGAGTTATATTTTGTTCCAGCCGGACTGATTAACCTACATACTGGCGCGTTGAGGTTGGCTGGACAGCATGGTTTCTACTGGAGCTCAACCGCCGGCACTACCGCTAATCAGGCATACGGTCTTCGTATGGGCTACCCGGATGATTTACTTCCATCTGGTCCGGTGATGAATCGCTTTGATGGCTTCTCTATTCGTTGTCTTGCCCGCTAGTCCTTCAAAACTCAAAATTTCAAAGCTCTAGAATTTTACAACCTTACCGCAACTACGCCAATATCCTTCGATTTCCCCAAAAATTAACAAATTATGTTATAATATAAACATGATTTATCTTGACCACGCCGCAGCCACGCCGCTACATTCCAAGGCTTTCGAAGCCATGTCGCCGTATTTTACGACTGATTTTTTCAATCCCTCTGCGGCTTATCTGCCAGCCAAGCACGTTCGCGAAGCCTACGAGGCTGCTAAGGACCAAATCGCTCACGCTATCGGCGCTAAAGGAATCGATCTAATTATGACCGCCGGCGCTACTGAATCAATCAATCTTGCCTTCACTGCTATTAGATATCTCCTAACTCACCAGCCGTCCATATCTACTAAGACTGTCGCCGCCAACCCTCAGGCTACCAGTCAGTCGTCTTCTGAGTCATACAAAGCTCTTATCCTCGCTACCGAACACGCCTCGGTGCTTGCTACCGCGGCCGCCTATCCGCATAACTTAATTAAGGTCGATCGCACTGGTCTTATTGATTTAGCAGATTTTCGCGCTAAATTAACCGACGACGTAGTCTTTGTCTCAATTGCGCTAGCCAATAATGAGCTCGGTACCATCCAGCCTTTCGCCGAAATCGCTGAAATTATCCGCCAGGCTCGCCAAAAACGCCTCCAGCAGGGAAATACTACACCGCTCTATCTTCATACTGACGCTTCCCAGGCATTAAGCTTGGTTGACGTTAATGTTGCGCGCCTCAGTGTTGACCTCCTTACGCTTAATGCGGCTAAGTGTAATGGCCCCAAGGGTGTCGGCGCGCTGTATGTCGGTCACAACGTTAAGCTCTCACCGCTTAGTGTAGGCGGCGGGCAAGAACGTGGCTTGCGCGGCGGTACAGAGAATGTTCCTGGCGTGATTGGCTTTGCCGTAGCGATTAACGAAGCCAAAAAACATCTCGCTAGCAATCGCAAAAAATATCAAAAAATGGCGGATATTCTCCGTCAAAACCTAAGTCAAATTCCGCTAGAACCCCCCTCAGATTCCACAAAAACCCCTGTGCCGAATCAGAATTCCGCACCTCATACCTCTATTATAGCACGCCCTGATGGAAAAGTCAATACTTTTTATGCTAAACCGGTTTTCTTAGGTAATCCTAAACATCAATTAGCTAATTTCGTCCCTGTTAGTTTTCCTGGCCTGGATGCCGAACGTTTAATCTATAAACTCGAAGCTCAAGGAGTCCTCGTCTCTACTGGTGCCGCCTGCGCTGCCAACAAGGGTACCAAATCCCACGTTCTCACCGGCATCGGCCTTTCTGACGCCGAAGTCGCCGGTAGCTTACGCATCTCCCTCGGCAGCACCAACACCGAAGAGCAAATCATTGAAGCCGCTAAGATTATCACCGAAGTCGTTAGGCATGAATATTTACGATTGAGCTTCGCCAATGTTCATTCAGAGAGACTAGAGCGAGCGAAAGCTGAGCGAGCAGAAGGAGACACCCGTAAAGACGGGCTGTCGACTGGGTCTCGATGGATGAATAGTGGCGAAGCCCAATCAGGAGACGCTCATGCCTAAAGTCTTCCTGGGTATGTCTGGCGGCGTCGATTCCTCCGTTTCTGCTGTCTTACTCAAAGAACAAGGTTACGATGTTACGGGCGTTTATATGAAAAACTGGTCTCAAGATCTCCCCGGCATGAAGTGTCCTTGGGCAGAAGATTTAGCCGACGCCAAACGTGTTGCAGTGGGGTTGGATATTGATTTTGAAGTCTGGGATTTTGAAGCTGAGTACAAATCTCGAGTGGTTGATTACATGCTGGCCGAGTTTCAAAAAGGTCGCACGCCTAACCCCGACGTCATGTGTAATCAAGAAATCAAATTCAAACTTTTTTACGAAAAAGCCCTCGCCCGCGGCGCCGATTATATTGCTACTGGTCATTACGCTCGTGTTGGCATGCTGGAGACGAGATTATCGCAAGGTAGTAGCCCGAGCGTTAATCGCCATGAGCACGAAGTGTGTGGGGAGGGGAATATTGTTATTTCTCAAGAGCATGATAACCAGGCTGAGCCGGGTCAAAATCACGACCCGAGCGAAGCGAGGGATTCGATTTTGGGAGGCTCACCTGCTCTTGAGAATAATAATATTTCTCATTCCGCATGCCTACTTCGTGCTCGTGATGAAAACAAAGACCAGACTTATTTTCTCTATCGTATGAGCGATGCCTCTACTGCCAAAACAATTTTTCCACTTGGCGAAATGACTAAGCCGGAGGTTAAAGCCTTTGCCTCTAAGCGTAGCCTCGATGTCGCGCATAAGAAAGAATCCATGGGTGTTTGCTTCGTGGGCGAGGTCGGTATGAAAGATTTTTTGCGCCAATATTTGCCGGCCGCCGCTGGAGAAATACGAGAACTCGAGTCCGACCGTATTTTAGGCTACCACGATGGCGCGTTTCTTTATACTATCGGGCAGCGCCATGGTCTTTATCTCGGCGGCGGCCTCCCTTATTACGTCGTCAAAAAAGACCTCGCCCGGAACATCGTTTACGTTTCCAAAAACCTTAACCAAGATTTACTCTGGTCTGATCAGCTCCAGCTTGAACATTTGCATTTGCGCAATCAACTCACGGTTGACGATTTGGTTAAAATCCCTAATCTTCAAGTTCGCCTGCGTCACCGTGCCGAACTCATTCCGACTAAAATTCGCAACTCGCAGCAGACCATCGAGCTCTTATTCGAGCAGCCCATCAAACGCCCTGCCGCTGGTCAGTCGGCCGTCTTTTACGTCGGCAAGATTTGCTTGGGTGGGGGAATTATTGCGGAATAGATTCTCACAAAATTCTTTTACGACAAACAAAACTTTTCTTAGTTTAAGCTAAAAATACCGTTTGCTTTTTAATCTGTGCTATAATTAAAATGTCTAAGTCTTTAACGAGCCTAATTTTGGTTAGAAAAAATACAACCTTTGAGTTTTTGAAAAACTAGAAGCGGCATCGCTCCGACTAATGTTTTTCAAAAACAGAGGTTCGAAAAAGGCTTAGACACCCCGAGCGGTGTCGCTTTTTGTCTTTTGGGCTAGAGTGGGATCTTTTGCAAGTTCTATCGTCGCTCGCTGGTCGATAAAGACCCGCTTCGCTAGATAGAATGCAAAATCTCTCCACTCTAGCACCAAAAGAGATTAAGCTGACCCTGGAAAACAACAATTATCCTAGGAGGCCCCATGCAACCCAAAATTAACAAAACCACCATCAAACCACTAATGCTTAAGCATTGGTCTAGTACTGTAGGTCTTGTGTCCTGTAGTATGCTCCTTTTGTTAATTTTGGGTTTGCTACTGCCCGTCGTAAGTAAACAGTCTTCCGCCCTCGACCAAGCGCATTGGAGTAGTGGTGCGGTGCCTTCTGCCATTG
>CAYPTT010000067.1:0-4477 GCA_964413835.1 uncultured Candidatus Saccharibacteria bacterium | reverse complement strand
TTGCAGACCAGAATTGTTGGATGGTGCAGAATTTGGCGTTAGATTTGAATGAGAAGACATTGCCACTGAAGCCGGAGACGAGTGATGTGGCTGCTAGTTGGCGGCCGGAGGCGTATACGCATACTGGACCATTAGAGGTTTTAGAAAAAAATTATAATGGAACTCATTCGTGGAATATGGGTCGGTTCGTGCCAAAAGAGCCAGCAACAAATAACGGCTATTGCCTACTGGAAGCGCCGGGCGGAGAATTCGCCCAATGTAACGTATTGCAAAATGTGGGTGGGATGGAATGGAAACCTACTTTCGCAGCGGCGGCTGACCAGTATAACGACAAGTACATGTCTTTTGATGCTACTAACCATACTTATGACGCACATTATTTAACTGGGAATTGGTACCAATGGAATACTGCAGTGGCTGGGAGTGGCACAGATTTAGTCAACACTGACAATAATCCCACAGCCGAGACGATCAAAGATGCTCAGGATTCTATTTGTCCAAGAAATTGGAAATTAGCGGTGTCTGGAGCAAATTACACCACTTTTGTGCCGTTTGTGCGGCAGGATAGTTATTTTGAACTCTTTAAACAGTATGGCTATCCAGCTAGTCCAACCGAATACATCATAAAAGGGCATAATGCAGCTACGCTAATTCTCAATGGAACAAACCAACATCCTAATAAGAGTCCATTCTATTTCACAAATGCCGGAGGTTATTATCCTCAAGTAAAATATGCTAATTGGATAGGTACGTCTGGAGGAACTTGGACTTCAACTGTGCATGGTTCAGCGCTGACTGTGAATACTGCGGCCTATTTTACAAATTCCACTATAGAAGAAGGCCTATTATCGGCTTCCGGTACGGATCCGCGTTACTATGGTATACCGGTCCGTTGCCTCGCAAAGTAAACAACTTCTACGGCTAGCGATCCGGAGAATACTCAAAATCTCGTTTTAAAAAGTAAAACTAGTGAAATCGACGAATTCTTCAGTATTTTCAGGTATTTTTAAGCAATTTCGGCGTTTCTCTATTGACAAAATGCCTGTGGTGTGCTAGAATAGGGGTATAAGCCCTGGTAATGGGTCGCTTAGGGGTGCGTTTAGATCAGTTTTAGAATGATTTTACGTAGTTTTGGCGCCCACAAAAAGGGATTAGTACGTTAACGCCACGACTCTGTTTCTTGACATAGGTGATGTTTAGTATTGTTAATTCCCTGTTATAAAATCAAAATTGTTAGCCAAATAGCAGGTTTGGGAGATTTAGTAGTCTAAATATCACCTATGTGAATAGGTGATGCACGTGATATGGCCGTTGTTCGGCTCGATTTGGGACGATGACCGAGGCGGCATCACGAATATTTACGGTGGCCTCCGCCGAAAAGCGAGGCAGAAAGAGAGGTACGTAAATGGAACCGTTGGAGGCGATTGAGATGGAAGATCTCGATCAAAATAGTTGTAAAGGAGGTGAGCTCTTGCGAATGCCGGCGGAATGCTGGCTAGAGTGGCAAAGATATCGGAGGCATGATGATCAAGTCAAGGCTCTCGGTGCCACCCTTACGAGAAGCACCAGTGGGACTTCTCTAATCTTAGAGGGCCATTTGTTGCCCGCAAAGGTCGCCCCGTTTAGCCTGCTAGATGGGGATGATTACCGGTGTTTTTGCAGCACGCTTGATGCTATGGATGAGTGTCAAGCACACCAACAAACGGTGCCAGAAACCGTGAATAAGTTTCTGGCGTCCTTGGCCGTTTGGCTAGAGTTGGTAGAGGTTTTGACGCAGCCAGTCGGTCAGCGACCACAAGCAACTACCTAGGTAGTTAATGGTTCCAAGATGGAACCGATTCGGTTCCGACAAATTCGGATTTGCTCCGACGACCAAGCTAGATTTGGTCGGATGGGGCAGATGGAGTAATAGTTCCAAACTTAGTGGCGCGCTAGTCGGATAGTTTGATTTTTGTCAAACAGGTAATATCACCTCTGGGGAGAGGCGGAACGGAACGGCTAGCAAAATGGGAGGGGATTTTCCCCTCAACAGGTAGGGCTACGGCCCAAAATACCCCTGGATGGTTGACGTCCGGGGGATTTTTTACTAGTGCTCAATATCGATATCGAGCGTAATACGGCAGCGGTAGGCGGGAAATTTGCGCTGCATGGCACGCTCAACTCGACGCTTAACTTGCATTTTGTCGCGCAGCTCGTGTTCTACCACCAGATCAAAAACGATGAGCTGTAAATCTTCATCTACATAAAAACCGTGCATTTGAAGAATCTCCGGACGACGGGCAATATACCGCTCAAGATATTGGCGGATGGTTTTATGCTCGGGAGTCTCGGTATGTTCAGCATAGATACCAATGGTAAGGATGACGCCATATTTATGGAACACTTGGTGTGTAATCGTACTCGTGAGATGATGGATGTCATGCGCAGTCATGTTATCTGGGACCTGAATTTGCAATGAGCCAAGGAGGGTAGATGGGCCATAATTATGTAACATTAAATCATAAGCACCGTTCACCTCTGGATAACTGAGGGCTAATTCGCGGATGTTGCGTGCTAACTCCGCATCAACTTGGCCGCCCAGCAGGTCCATCGTAGCTTCAGCCAGAATACTTAGGCTTGAATAAATAATAAACAAGGCAATACCGGCGCCCAGGATGCCATCAATACTAATGTGCCAGTAGACGTTTACGACGATACCGATGAGAGTCGCAAAGGACAAGGCTGCGTCGAACAGTGCGTCCATGCCAGAGGCTATGAGGCTACCAGAATTAACCTTATGCCCGACATGTTTAACGTAGCTGCCCAGTAGTAATTTTGTAGCTACGGCAGCAAAAATCACCACAAAGGCCGCCCAAGAGTAATCGGCTAATTCCGGCTGGAAGATTTTGGGGATGGATTCTAGGAGGGCGGCGACGCCGGCCAGTAGAATAATTAAACCCACCGCCAAGGCCGAAAGATATTCAAAGCGCCCGTGACCATAAGGATGTTCACGGTCGGGTCGCCGCCCGGCCAATTTTGCACCAACAATCGTTACTACCGAAGATAAAACATCAGTTGCATTATTTACTGCATCAAGCACGATCGCAATCGAGCCCGAAATTAGCCCAACTGCCAGCTTAAAAATTACCAAAACCACATTCGTCAAAATGCCAATTAAGCTTGTGCGGATAATAGTTTTCTGGCGAGCGGTAACTTGGATAGTAGATTTTTTTGGAGTCATTATTGTAATATAGCATATTTTGGGGAATTTGGGCGAAAGTTTTGGAAGATTTTTATTGATTTTTTGCATAATATGTGATATAATCATAGTAGAGGGTTAGTTTTTTTGGCTAATTTCTGGTTCTTTTTGAGTAGTGATAGAGTTGAAATTAGCAAAAACTAGTTCCCTGTAACATGGATACATAGATTCAATTGCCAAGTTAGTTGCAGAAATCTTAGAAGATTTCTGATTTTTGAGCAACTCAAAAATGGCTTAGCAAAGAAGGAGGGTAATTATGATGGAGAGATTGGAGCCGTGGCTAAATCAACAGCAGCAAAATACAGATTGGCGTGAGCGAAATTGGGATTTTCTGAAGGCTTGCATGGAGCTATTAGAGGTTTCTGGTATGCTCGGCTTAGATGTTGTGTTAATTGACACGGAGCTGAAACGTGGCGTTTTTCGCCTACTGCAAGTGGACGGAGGAGCCAGAAGTGAACTCTTTGGCCTAGACGTCGACAATGTCAAGACCGTGACGAAGGTTTTGCACTTTCAGCGAGAGCTGAAAGTGCAAAAACAACTCGAAACGATCCAGACAGAAAGACAGGCTTTAGCGGAACGTGTACAACGACTGGAAGAGCAAATGGAGGAGCTAAGGAAAGCACATGAAGATGCTTGCGAAAAAGTTTCTAGCACGCCAGAGACAGCGCAGACGGTAGATCCAGAAAATGATGCCGCCAATGAACAGACGAGCGAAAAAGAATTATCTAAAACAGATGCGGACTACGAGCGTCTGGATGCGCTACGCCGCAGAGCGGATATTCTGGGCAATAATCTGACTTTTTCCAAAGGCAGGAAGGCCAACGATGAAGCACCTAAAAGTTACGGCGTGATACATTATCAACGTCCTTCTTCCGCTAAAGGACCTTTTCGGGTGCATAACGCCTACTTCAAGAAATGGAATAAGGCGTCGTATGGTTCTCCGAGGGCTTTTCTCTTTAACTTCCCCGAAGAGCTTGGGATATTAGAGAAATTTATCGAGCATGACGAGCAGCTTTACGAAAGTTGGTATAATCACCAATCATAAATGCTGGTACGCATGAGCAGCAGCTTAGAGACAATGGGCAGGTTTACCGGGTTTGGCAGGCTCGATAGGTTTGACAGGTTCGGCAAGTTCGGTTGGCGCTAAAGAAGATTGCGAAGGTTTACGGCTAAAATTACTACTCTAATAACCGACCACCGGATACTCGATCCGGTGGTTTTGGATTCGCCGGCTATGCC
>CAYPTT010000066.1:0-4546 GCA_964413835.1 uncultured Candidatus Saccharibacteria bacterium | reverse complement strand
TCGACATCCGTGATGGTAAGCAGTACTGGGTAGCTAAACTTGCCGATGGGAATTGTTGGATGACACAGAATTTGGCACTAGATCTTACAGCCGGTCAGAAGCTTACTAGTTCCGATACAGACATTACTGCCGGGAGAACTTGGACAGTGCCAGCAGAGGGGACGACGAGCGGGGAGGTGCCGGCGCCGGTTGCAAGTCCAAGTAATACGGAAGCTAGATCTTGGAATCTAGGGAAGTACGTCCTCGCTACTCCTACCCGCGGAGTATCTTGCAACTCGGCGCCGGCAGGTGGGAGCACTAACAACGATGGCTATAATTCTGTACGTCCTGGGCAGACTATTGGTAGTAATTGTACTGACTTCGTGGACGTTTCTGGTTCTGGATGGCAAGCAACGTATAATGCTAATAAGGGCGGCTTCAACAAGACTTGGAATGGTTGGAATTGGAACAGTACAGCTAACGCCTTCCAGAACTACACTTATACTAAAGACGGCAATACTTATTACAGCCGTAATGCTGATGGTAGTAATGGCGCCCAAATTAGTAAAGACGCTACGGGTGATGGTTATGGTTTTGTTACTGTAGAAAAAGGCGTTAGCGT
This sequence comes from uncultured Candidatus Saccharibacteria bacterium, assembly GCA_964413835.1. Lineage (GTDB taxonomy): Bacteria > Patescibacteriota > Saccharimonadia > Saccharimonadales > Saccharimonadaceae > Nanosyncoccus. The sequence goes on along the minus strand of CAYPTT010000066.1, from coordinate 3,945 downwards.
AGCCGAAGCGCAGGCTGCGGCTAGCAGTACTGGTAATAGCTATGATGCGCATTATTTAATAGGCAATTATTACCAGTGGGGTGCTGCTACCGCAGATAGTGGCACAAATCTCGTTAGTGCTGGAGCAGAACAAGATCCCAGCAAGCTGAAAGATGCGCCAGATAGTGTTTGCCCCAAAGGTTGGAGTCTGCCAAAAAGTGGACGCAATACCGTGACTGGGCAACCGTATGACCGGGATGATAGTGTATATCGTCTACTATTGGCCTATGGGTATCCAAAAACGGGAGAATATCCCGGAACTGGTACCAACAATACACCCATTAAGCACGGCAGTTATCTAGATGGAGTTCTTAATAATGTGAGTTTTTCCAATCTTGGAGAGGAAGATACTGCATATCAAAATGTCGCGCTTTATCCATTATTATTTATGAGATCAGGCGGAGTCTATCCGGCGTTCGGTTCTGTTAGGTGGTTGGGGCGCGTTAACCATGTTTGGATGGCTACGGCATTTCCTAGTTCCCAGTATGCCTATAAGCAATATTTAGACTATGATAGTCTTGGTATTACCCCGTCTACGAATGACAGTCGTTTTCGCGGTTTCTCGATTCGTTGCCTCGCACGATAATTCCTGTTATAATTTCTATATGGCAAGAGTCCCGTTGGCAGAGCGTATGCGCCCTCAGTCGCTTGACGAAGTAGTTGGACAAGAGGCAATTATTGGTGATGGCAAAATTCTAACTGAAATCATTAAAAAAGGCGAGCCAGTAAATCTAATTTTTTGGGGTCCGCCAGGTACTGGTAAGACCACTTTAGCAAGAATTCTGGCGCGCGAATTTAAGGCGGATTTTGTTGAGCTTTCGGCTGTTACTGCGCACAAAAAAGACGTTGAGGCAGTAGTTGAGCGCGCCAAGACTAACTGGAATCTTAAAACCCGCACAGTACTTTTTGTGGATGAAATTCACCGTTTTAATAAAGCTCAGCAGGATGCTTTTTTGCCACACGTTGAATCGGGTTTGATTATTCTAATTGGCGCCACGACCGAGAATCCTAGTTTTGAAGTAATTTCGCCACTACTTTCACGTTCTCGTGTGGTACTAGTTTCACCGCTTAATAAAGCGGGAATTATTACGGTACTCAAGCGCGCGATTGTAGCGGAAAGTGCCGAAAAACGTATCTCAGAAGAAGCGATTGAATATATTGCTGAATTATCCGGCGGTGATGCCCGCTCGGCATTGGGGGATCTAGAATTATCGCTTAGCTTAGCCAAAGAAGTTACGCCAGAAGTTGTCGAAACTGCCGTTGGTCAAAAGATGCCACTTTACGATAAATCTGGCGACTATCATTATGATAATATTTCCGCTTTTATTAAGTCAATGCGCGGGTCTGATGTTGATGCGACGTTATATTACTTAGCGCGCATGGTGGCTAGTGGGGAGGATCCAAAGTTTATTGCGCGGCGCATGGTAATCTTTGCCTCCGAAGATATCGGCTTAGCAGGAAACGGGGCGCTCAATCTCGCCGTCAGTTGTTTTCAGGCGATCGAACGCATTGGTATGCCTGAAGGCGAGATTGTGCTGAGTCACGTCGCGGTTGTTCTGGCTAAAGCCAAGAAAAACCGCGATGCTTATGATGCTTGGGCCCGCGCCAAAGCCGTAGCTAATAAATCCATGAATTGCCCCGTGCCGACTTGGTTGCGCAACGCTCCTACCAAACTTATGAAGGACCTCGGCTTTGGCGCGGGCCAGCAGTGGACGGCCGGCTTCCATCTTGACAAAAATTATCTACCTGACGAAGTCAGACACGAAAAAATTTACGATCCCAGCCGGCCGTCCACTTATAATCATAATCAGAAATAATTTACCAGCTCCGCTGGCTCTAACCCTTAATTTTAACGTTGCCCTTCATCGTCGCTTCAAACCATCGATCAACATCAATATCATCATCCGTCTCGTCGTCCAGTTCAGGCTCGCTAAACGTTCCTGTACCGTCCAACCACTTCGACTCCATTAAGCCTCCTATTGTACTCTGAACCACGTCACACATTTGTACCTCATCCTGTACTTCGTCTCCGGCATTATCTAGGTCACAAATTTCACCTAATTCCGCCTCCTCTATGTCACCCAGCTCTGATTCCGGTTTCGACTCCACCGACTCGCATCCGTCATCATTATCTTCTTCTACTTCCATTGTTGGCGCCAAAAGTTCTTCGATTTCAATTCCAATCGCTGCACTAGCTTGTTGAAGAAAAAATGATAAAGTTGGGTTAATTTCTCCCTGCACTAAATATTCTAGCGGCGTCAAGCCCATCGTTTGCGCCTCCTTGCGTACTTCACTAAAACATGAATTATCATCTAAGGATTTAATAATGCTTTTTAGTGCGCGAATCATCTGAATTGAAACTTCATGATCTGGCTCTGGCCATCCGTTTTCTAGATTTTTTTCAAAAAACTCGCCATGCGCATTTCTGCCGACCCGCAACGTATTCTCAGCCGCTGGCAGATCAAACGCCGCCCTCTGTGGACGCGCCAAATCACACCGCATCTCTCGGTAAAGATCCTGTTGCGCCTCCTTCGTCGGCGCCAATCGCTCATAAACCGCCCCCAAAGGATTCTTGGCGTCGCGCCCCGTCTCATCAATATTCTGTACTGCCACCAGCAGCATGTCTAAACCATACACTCGGCTTGCTGTATCGAGTCCATAACTCACGGCTTTGCTTGCTTGTACAAAATTCTCGGCCATTTCCGTATCCTGCAACTCTGCTCTGGCAATATCATCTATAACTCTGTCATTATTCATAAGCTTATTATAGCATGAAGTTAAAACAACCTTTCTGCGGTCGTCCTCGTCAAAACGTGCTATAATAAAACCACAGATAGAGTATTATAAAAAGGAGTTTTATGGCAGATTTTAATCAAATTCTCACCCCTGGCGATTACGAGAATGGTATTATTAACGTAGTAGTGGAAATCCCTACCGGCAGCAATCATAAAATCGAATGGGATCGTAAAAATGCTTGCTTCATGCTTGACCGCATCGAACCTATGGCTTTTGCCAAACCTTGCAATTACGGTTTTATTCCGCAAACACTTGACGAGGATGGCGATGAACTCGACGTGCTCTTGATTACTGATCAGCCTCTGACCACTGGAATCTATACTAAGGCCCGTGTGCTTGGTGTAATGAAATTTATCGATAGCGACGAAGTTGACGACAAAATTATTGCTGTAGTCGAAGATGATCGTAACAACGGCGATGCTTATCAAACTCTCGCCGATCTACCTAAGCAACTCATCAAACAAATCGAATTCCATTTTAATCATTACAAAGACCTGAAGAAGCCCGGTTCGACCGAAGTTAAGGAATTTGCCGACCTCGATGAGGCGAAAAAAGTCATCGCCGCTGCTATCAAACGTTGGAACGAGCAATAAAACCTACATTAAGTTATATGCTGGAAAGCCACCTACATTGTAGGTGGCTAAGGTATTTTTTGCTGCCTCAGTTAAGGGATGGTCTCCTGAAGTTAAAAACTCCACAATTGCCAAAAGCATGATATAATCAAAAATGAAAGAATTTACAAACAACACGAAGTTTTTGGTATTTTGGCCGAAATGCCTGCGAACTTTGTAGTCAGTATACATAAATAAGCTGGGTGTCACGACTTACCCGCAAATTTATGTATATTGCATAGTTCGTGTTGGTAAATTCTTTCAACTTCGTCGTGGCACCCTTTTTGGTTTTGGAGAGAATGGGATGGGCTGATGGCTAGGTTGGTGTAAAGTCTTATGCTTTGCACTAGTACCTAACCTAGTGCACCAGCCTCCCATTCTCCTCCAAAACCAACAGCAGCTTGGGTAGCCCGACGATTTGTAAGTATCTAACTACTAGGAGGCCACCCATGGGCAAAACAAAACTGAGAGTTAGCAACTTAGAACAAAAAGTGGGAGG
>CAYPTT010000065.1:4295-4619 GCA_964413835.1 uncultured Candidatus Saccharibacteria bacterium | reverse complement strand
AATACAAACATAACCACACTAGTGAATAATTCTCATATGTTTGTTAATCCTACAATGATGCTTCTTCGCAAATAATTTTCCTTCTTTACATTATAACATGTATGTACTATAATGAAGTCAGTTCAATTACACGATTGAATTTACACGACAAGTTCAAATAAGCTGTTGGTGGCTTTGGTCGCTATAGCGAAAACACACTTTAGTGAGGCCTATTGTGGGCCTTTTTTGATGGTGAGAATAGAAAATTTGTACTATATTAATAATCAAGTTATGGTACACTCGGCGCGATTCGAACGCGCGACCCCTTGTTCCGAAGACAAGTGC
>CAYPTT010000065.1:0-4285 GCA_964413835.1 uncultured Candidatus Saccharibacteria bacterium | reverse complement strand
ATGAGCCTTTTTTGACTTGGCAATGCTCAATTTATGTTTGTATTGTAGCATAATATTATTAATTAGGCGACAAGACTAACCAAAGTTACGGCAGATACGACAACTTAACCAAAACTTAGACTAGGTCTGAATTAAGATAGTAATAATACTCCAAAAGCTCGCGCGAATAGTTTTTGATCAAGGCGAGACGTGGTTCAGTGGACTGTGGTTCATGCGAAGGAATAACCAACATGCGCGTAATCCCGACCTGCTCAACAAAGGCGGGATTGTGACTTACCATAATGATGGTGCCGGGATAGTCTTTGAGATTTTCGCCAATGATTTTTTGGGTTTCGGGGTCAAAATGATTAGTGGGTTCGTCAAGAATAATTAAATTGGCGCGTTGTAAAAGAATTTTACATAGAGCAACGCGAGCTTTTTCGCCTGGCGACAGTACGGCAACTTTTTTATAAATATCGTCACCATAAAACAAAAAGTTCGACAAAGCACTACGTAGTTCCGTATCGGTAAAATCGTATGATTGGACGTTTTCTAAAATTGTGCGGCGTTCGTCTAGAATTTCGAGCTCCTGAGCATAATAAGCCGTCGTAGTATGATTACCAAAAATAATCGTACCGGCTGTAGGCTGCAAATCGCCGACGATTAGCTTCAATAAAGTTGATTTGCCCGCGCCATTTTCACCTACAATAAGAAATTTCTCGCCACGCGTAAGCGTGAAAGAAAGCTTTTCGTAAAGAATGGGAGAGCTCGGATAGTTAAAAGATAGGTTTTGTACTTCGATTGGAACTTTATTGCTTAGCTGAGCGGGAGAAATATCTAAAGCAACGCGGGCATATTCACGCTCACGTGTGCCAAGCTCGGCCATTTTTTTGGCGAGGACTTTTTCACGTTGATGGCCCATGCCAATCAGCGCCGTATTAGAGCGTTTGGCTGCTCGCGCCCGAGCCACAAATTCGCTAAGACGTTTAATTTCCCTTTCTTGTTCTGTAATACGAGCGTTTTCGGCAGCTTTTTCTTCGGCATATTGACGACGAAAGTCACTATAATTACCACGGTAAACTTTCATTTTGTGTGTAACTTTATTAACAAAAAGAGTTTTATTAGTAATAGCATTCAAAAAATCCACGTCATGCGAAATTACTAATACCGTGCCTTGATAATGACGCAAGAAATTCATAACGAAAGTTTTAGTTTCGACATCGAGATGGTTAGTTGGTTCGTCGAGTAGTAACAAGCCAGCGTTCTCAAAAAGCACGCGTGCAAAAGCGACTTTGGATTTTTGTCCACCAGAAAGATTACGCACTTCAGTGTCAACTAAATCTGATAAGCACATTTTATCGAGAATCTTGAGTAATTCATAGTCAAAGTTAGAAACGTCATATGAATCAATTAAATCTTGCAACCTATTAATGCGATCAAGAATTGCAGCACTGTCGGGATATTTGGCTAATTTTTCATATTCGACATTAAGCTTATTCTGCAACTCATCAACAGGACGACCGGCGGCAACGTAATCCCAAACCGTCATATTATTTTGATTAGCTGGAACAGTGATTTCTTGTGGAAGATAGCCGATGCGCAGACTAGGCAGATCTATTTTGCCGTCATCAAGTTTTTGCTCACCAAGAATAATGCGAAAAAGCGTAGTTTTGCCAGCACCATTAACCCCAACAATGCCAACTTTATCTTGATTTTCGAGGTTAAAATTGCAGTCGTCGTAAATAATTTTTGTGCCGTAAGCAAGCTGAAGATGAGAAGCTTTCATCCTAATATTCTAGCACTGCATAGCCGTTCGCGACAACTTCTACTTTGACACTGCCATCAGCTTCTATCCAAATCAGTAGATCTTGGTTGGGATACTTTTCCACGTAAGAGATAAGGTGACCGCCAATAATATGAAAGCTATCGAGGCTCATCAAGATTGCAATGCTAGGCTGTGAATCTGGTAGATATTCAGCCTTAACAGCTGGACGGCAACTACCATTGGCCCATTTCATCGTAGCCAGTTTAGTTGCAGTATTAAATCCGCCTTCTATGAAAGTTAAAGTTGGATCGATTTTGCCAGTGGCAATCGCCTGTTCTTTTTCGGCGTCAGTAGCCCAGTGGATAATAGTAAGATATTTTGGACCTTTGCGGCGTTCACAAGTGAGCTGGTCGGTTGAAGTAGAAGGTTGTTCGGGCGCAGGTTCGGCCGGTTTTTGATCGTCGCTTGAGTTAGCGTTTTGCTGGTCGGAATTTTGCTCAGTGCTAGTATTCTTTTCGGGCATTGGCAGAATGCGCACGGTTGGTTTAGCTACTTCTTCGCCTTTTTCATCAACACAAACGCCGTCTTGCAAAGTTTGCGATTCTGCACAAACTAATTCTACGGCTTCGATTGTGATATGTAGACCGATTTTTTGTTTTTCTGCTGATGCAGATTCAGCTGTGGTGTCGATATAGTCAAAAGTTAATTCATAGGTACCGGCTTCAAATTTTTCCAGGAAATCCGCATAGAGTGTAAACGAGACATTTTCGCCTACGAGATTATAATCTAGACCTGGGATTAACTCTTGGTCAGCAAAACGTGGATTTTGAACGTTAGTACATTGATCATTGCACTTCAAATCAGCAAATTTAATGAAAAGATCTTTTTCCAGACCACCACGCTGATAGACTGGCGTAAATTCGTTACCGTCAGCATCAACTACGCGCCAACCATAATCGATCGTTTCGGCTATTTGCCCAGTAACCGGAATTTCCACTTCGTCCGCGGAATGACGCTGCGTTAGTAGCCACCAAGTACCGCCGCCACAAGCAACTAAAACTAGCAAAGCCGCAAAGCTCGCCGCAAGCCAACGGCCAAAATGCCGGTGAGGTTTGACCGCTTCATTAAGCTCGAGTTCAACCGTCTTAAGTTTGAGCTCAGCCTGTTTTTTCTCAAAGGCTTCCTCAATACGCTGTTTTTGTTCGGACTGCCAATCTTCAAAGGTGGGGGTTTTACTAACTGTGCCTAATTTATCGGGTTCATTGACGGTGTGAGATTCTTCGGTTTGCTCAATTGAATGAGTCCTTTTGTTGGTTTCTACGCGATCGACAGCTTTTTCATCCTTGCCGCTATCAGCTTCTTCGACTACAAGATACGGCGCCGGGGTGTAAGATTTCTTAGACTCCGACTTAGGAGTTTCGACGAAGCCATCAGAAGATTTGGAAGCTGATGAAGATACGGCGCCGGTTTTTGTAGTGCTGGTGGCGTGAGACCCATAAGAGTGATTTAGTGTAGTGGTTTTAGGTTTATTATCATAAAGAATAACTTTTTCTGCCAGAGTAGAATCTTTGGCGGCAGTATCCCGTGACGCGACTTGGGTTTTGCGCTCGGTTTTTGTGATAGCACTTTGATATTTGTCATGCAAAGCTTGCACCTCAGCTGCTTTGGATTGAGGCTGACTATCACGATTAACGGTCGTAGTGGTTTTGGTTGACGACGCAGAACTATGGGGATGGTTATCACGCCCAGCATAAACCGAAGTGTTTGATTGTGAAATATTTTTTTGTGCAAACTGCCTGTTTGTAGAAGATTTTTTGTGAGACTTACGAGATTTTTTCTTGCTCATGAAATTAACTTGCCTTTCTTTTGCCCACTCGCACTACACTCTATAATATTCTGCATCTAGTATAGCATAAAAGAAGTTTTTTGTGAAGTCTTAAATACTAAAAATCTTGGTTGGACGAGAAAACAAATGATTATTTTACTATACAGCGAATTGGGAGAGCAGCATGGTCCGTGCCTTTGAGTTTAGCAGGAAAAATTTGATATTTACCATTAGAGATGTTACCACCAATTTCCGCCTCTATAGCGCTGGCTTGGGTTGAACCAGTTGAATCGGTAATCTTGCTAGAAAATGTCCGCGTGGTGAGTTTACCGGTTCTATTGGGATTTAATAGACCATACCCTTTATACCCGGCATATACACTACCGCTCATAGTCAGATAGAAAGGAATTTTACGAAAATCCTTACCGATATTATCGTAGAGCAAATCCCAACCCCAAAGGTTGCCGCTGAGATGATAGCCAACCTCAGGATAATCATAAGAACGGAATAGGTGGTAAAAACTCAAATTACCGCTCCACGGTTTTAGGTTAGCATTATAGTCTCCGCGTGGTAGCGCCCAGCCTTTAGGGCAGATAGAGCTATTTGCATTGCTACTCGACGTCGTATTGGCAACCCTCTCGCCAGTGCCAGCGGTTGCGGCATTCCACTAATAACGATAACCAGCCCCTATTTTATAAAGATTAAAATTGCCAAAA
>CAYPTT010000064.1:0-4653 GCA_964413835.1 uncultured Candidatus Saccharibacteria bacterium | reverse complement strand
CAGCCTAGTCCTTGGAGAGAGGGAATGATAACGGTACCCCATCAAGACCCAAATACGCATAAAAAGTCTATGTTTTTAACAAAATATGCTACAATTAAGATGTCTAGGTTATTAAATAATCGAAATTTTTGGTTATTAGTATTTTTGATCACATTCAGTAAGTCAACTTAGCGGCATCGCACAGGTAATCACTTACTGAATAGCGATTATTAATGGCCTAGACATCCATTGCGGTGTCGCTTTTTGTTTGCAACCACAGAACGCCGACCATGACAATTTGCAACACGCGGAAGCAATAGCGCAAAACATTGTAAACATTATTCTGGAGATACTATGCCACAAAAATTCAAACTCACTAACCTTTACCGTATCATCCCCCAAATTAGCTTAAGTCTACTGGGAATCACAATGCTAGCCTTAATCTTCCCAACCTACACAGTCAATCTTCACGCCACCAACCTTTTTCCCCGCACTATCATCACCCCCTCCATCTCCGTGGCGATGACAGAGCCTGATGCGATTGACCTGACGCCGCAGACAAAACACGCCTCAAAACCAAGATTTCTAGCTATAACTCTACCCCTACTACTGGCTCATGCGGACAAGTTGCCAAAATCTCCGCCATAGCATTATGCTCTGCTTCAGTCACCCACAAACCATACTTATATTTTACCGAAATTTGACGTGCCACATACTGGCACCGAAAACCTTTATTTGGTGGCAACCAAGTCGCCGCATCACCATCTGACTTGCCCTGGTTCGCGCTCGCATCTACCGCCAATAAGTTTAATGGATCGGTCGCCATAGCGTAGCGTTCCTCACTCGTTTTATACTGCGCACCTTTCTGCCACGCGTCCGATAGTGCTACCACATGATCAATTTGTATTCCTTTAGAAAATTCTGTCTTCTCCGCAAAAGCTAAATGTTCACCAGTATAAGGTTCATCAAACTCCCCCGCTAATACCGTGCAGTTGTTCCCAGCCATTTTCGCCGTCTCCCCTACCTCACGCCGTATAATTATTTGTCGCAAGCTACAACCATCTATCTTTGGCCAAGTCTTATAAAATTCTTCTCGCTTATAACCAGTTTTCGGCGCACGACCTTTTACTTCCAGCTTGCCCAGCACCGTCGTCGCCAATGATTCATTCTCAACCTCCCCCTCAACCCCAACATCCACAAACGTATCGCCCAATTCAGCACTTTGTGTTGAACCATTAACACTAGCTTGTGTTTCTTGCGACGGTTCGTAGCTTGCCGGATTAACAATTACCGCGCCAATCAAACCCGCCACGGCTAAGATTACTATTACAACTCTCCTCGTCCGATATTGTAATTTAAACTTCTTCATAATTACACTATAGCACACCTTAGATTCGCCAGCATCAATCCAGCAACTTAACGAACATTTTTCTACATACATATAATATATCAGCAGCTACGTGATATAATATACTTATGATTAAGTTTAATGGGAGTAGGGAAGCTTACGGCGAATTTTACGGTCGTCGACTTAAGGCCTTTGGGCATAATTTCTATTCACACATCAACGTCCAAACTCTTCACAAACAGCTTGAAATTTATCAACAATATTATCCTGAACTTATTACCGAGCGCCTCGCCGCTGCCGAAGCTCTTAACCAAGACCCGGATTTTCTCCTTTATGAAGACCTCGCTGCTTTCGTCGATAATTATCGCCATCGCATCAACCAACGCAAACACGGTTGCACTATTTTCGCCGTCCACGAGAACGGCAAAACTTTCATCGGGCGTAATTATGATTGGCTACCACAAGCCCGCAATTTTTTCGAGCGTTACGACTTTAGCTTTCCAAAAAGTAATCGCTATTTCGCCTTATCCGACGAATCAGTTTACACTCACCACACCGGCAAGAAAACTCGCAAAATTTACGCCGAAGACGCCATCAACGAGAATGGGCTATACATCGGCTTAACCTATTCCCATATCGACCAATGGACTTACGGCCTATCACCATCGCACTTCATTCTTTACGTCGCAGAACATTGTTCCACCACTCGCCAAGCCCTAAACGCTTTTGCCAAAATCCCCTGCGCCATTCCCAAGAATTTTCTCATCGCCGACGCTAAGGGTGATATCGCAGTTGTCGAACATGCTGCTAAGGATTACGATATTATTAAACCAGATCAATCCGGTATTTTGGTTCAAACCAATCATTGCCTCAGTTCCAAACTTCAATCACTCGACCAAGTCCTGCGTGACAATCCTAAACATGACACTTTCGTTCGCTACGCCGAAGCACAATATCTCATTGCCAAGCAAATGCCTAACTTCCAGTTTACTGATATTTGGCGAATCTTACGCCAGTCACAATATATTTACAATTCCGAAACGATTTGGTCACTTGCCCTTGAACTTTCCGAGCAGCGTTTTAATATTTACTATGATACCGCTCAAGGTCAAAAACAAAGCAAATTCGAATTCTAGTACAACAAGCCCTTCTTACTTATCTTCTCCATGCTGGATTTTCACCCAAGTCACTTTTTTGCGCGCCACAATCGCCACCAATGCACACCATACATAAGTCACCAAAAAAATTGGGTTAAACAAGATTGCCCGAATTTTCATACTTCGACGCATATCTAGCTTTTCCTGTTTCAAAATAACTATGGTCAATATCACTAGAATCACATAAACTAAAAACACTGTTCCAAATATCAACCATAGAATCATCCTACCATAATCAAAATACATCAACCAACCTATTCCGCCCCCAAGCAAACAAACTATACCTACTAATAACCAAATTACCGCATTAACGCCAATTACTTCCCGCTTCAAGCTGCCAACATTCGTACATTTCTTCAACTCTGCTGGACGATGATTTAATCTACGCAGCCTTTGCCGAATCTGTGGAATGTATTCCTTACGTGCGTCAAAATAACCCCGAATCCAACGTGTGCGCTGACTAACTGTTTGGTCAAACTTCACCGGCTGTTCATCATAAAACATCGCGGCTTCATTATAATAAGTAGGAATGCCCCTTAAAGTCGCATAAAGTGACATTTCGTAATCCTCTGTCAAACTATGAAATGGCCAGCCTTGCCAACCATCAACCAATTTTCCATCCACAAAACATCCCGTCCCCGAAAAGACCACATTTGCTCCGTATTTGATTCGTCGTCGATTTCCCACCACATTTATCATCGAAAAAGTTAAACTCGACACCGCTGCAATCACATTCGCATTGCCATTTTTTGTGTTACGATAAGCCGTTGCCATCTGATAGCCTTGCTTGTAAACTTTTAACATCTGTTCCAAATAATCCGGCGCCAAAACATTGTCTGCATCCAAAATAAAATACAAATCATACTTTTTCTCTCGTCGCAAAATTTCCTGCACCGCATCGTCCAGTGCATAGCCCTTTCGCTCACGGCCATACAAATTCTCCCGCACCACAATCGTACAGCCAAAATCATCCCCGATCTTCACCGTCGGATCTTCCTGAGATTCCACAATGACATACACATCCCGCATACGCACTGGCACATTCTGCCTCTGCAAGCTACCCAGCAAATCACGAATCACTTTGCTTTCATCTCGCGCCGGAATCAGTACAGCAATATGGCTCGGTTTTTCCCTTGATTCCAATATCAATTTATTTTGCCGCAAGGCCAACTGACTTTTAACCGTCAAAATCCCCGCTATTATCACGCAAAATATACCAATAATGATCACTTCACCACGTCCTTTTGCTGATCCAAATGTGTCATATTTGGGTAGAATTTTTGCAGATATTCATCAGTATAATATTCGTCATAAAATTCACCTAAAACCGTCAACGGCGGAACATTATTATGACGCAAAGTCTGCCGAATCAACGCCGTCCATGACACAAACATATCTAAACTCATCAACGCAAAAGCTATCACAAAAACTATATTACCAATTTTCACTGGCACTTTTTCAATAGCATCCGACACAGGTGGATAAATCACCTTCACTAATACCAAACCCAGCAGTCCCCATACTAGCATAAACGGCAGGGTCGTTCGCCCATTAATATTTAAAAACTGATGACTATAGTCCCATGAAACCGTATGTGTAAAAAACTCCTGCAAAAAGCTAATCAAATATTCCACTACTCCGCCCACAACCGCCGCGCTCAAAAAGATCTGCCAATTTTTCATTGGTTTCCGCGCTAGCAGCCCAATCATCAAAACCGCACCAAAACCATAAATCACGTTAAACGGTCCATAAATTACTCCGCGCCGCACACTCCAAATCCCCACACCAGTTTCCCACCAAGTTTGCACGAAATACAATACCTGCTCATAATAAGCACCAATCACCGAACCCAACAAAAAAATAAAAAACATTTTCTTAAAACAAACCCCCTGCGCAAAGCGTTTTTGTCCTACTGTATTAATACAATCAGACGGAGATTGTATTATTGTATTAGGCACTTCATACAATTTTGAAGCTGTCTCTGCGGTATTCCCGGCCTTTTTTGGGCGTTTTTTCGCAGATTTTGCTACTTTTACAGTATTTTTCACACCTTTTTTAGTTTTCGAATTGTTATTTCTACTTTTATTCATGATTCATATCTTAATTACCATAATTATATTATACTTATGTCATAAAATCAATTTTTACCCATATACACCCGACTTCACA
>CAYPTT010000063.1:0-4706 GCA_964413835.1 uncultured Candidatus Saccharibacteria bacterium | reverse complement strand
ACTTAGCATATGATCTAGTGAAAGGGAAAGTCTTAACGCCAAGTGATAGTGATGTGTCGGCGAATTGGGTGGTGCCAACTGGAACTATAGTATCAGAAACCTTAACTATTCCGGATGATGCAACGGATATTACTAGTACTTATTCTTGGAATTTGGGTGAGTATGTTTGGGCAACGCCGGCAAAACTAACGATGTGCCAATATGCTAGCAATAGCAATGATTCAGTACGAGTGGGGAATAATTTGAGCAGATGCAGTGATTTTCAGAACGTGAAAAATTGGTCACCGACTTTTACGGTACAGAATGGAACTTGGAATGGTTATAGTGGTTATGTGGCGGCAAGTGGTGGTAAATATGATGCACACTATTTGGTGGGAAATTATTATCAGTGGTTAACGGCGACGGCAGGGAGTGGCAGTGCTGTATTGAAGGGGAATGACACGGTTAGCGTAGGAGTTGACAGCTCGATTTGCCCGAAAGGATGGAAGTTGCCGGCGGCAAGGCGAGATATGTCCGCTATGGGTAGCCAACCACAAGATTTGGAAGATAGTTTTTATCGTTTATTATTGGCTTATGGCTATCCAAAACGAGGCGAATATCAATTAATTGGTAATGGGGATAATAGCTTTACGCCATTATTACATGGAGAGGCACAGAATGTGTTTTTGGCGCCGATGTATTTTGTAACAGGCGGAGCAATAGATTTAAAAAATAAGGCTTTGAGGGTGGTCGGGTTGATAGGAGATATTACGTCTAGTTACATATGGACATATTACTTGGGGGATTATGCTAATTTAGTGTCTTCTGCTTCTTCTAATCTGTATCCGGCGACGAATGTGAGTTTAAGTAATGGGGTTGCGGTGCGCTGCGTGGCAAGGTAAGGGCGATTTTGTGGATTATTATGCCATAATTTCTGATATTTTTGTGAGTTTAATTTTTTCTTTTATCTCTGTTAATTTATAAATTTTCTTGTTTTTTTGTAAAATAAGCATAAAAAGTATTGACTTTTTTGACTATGTGTGCTACAATGGAATCATAAGCTTGATGAAGATAAAGCTGAAAAGAATGTTTAAGATTAAATTTTCATCAAGGAGTGGAAAGCTCCTTTTGGGCTTACGGTTATATTCATATAACCCCTAGTTCTTCAGAACTAGGATGAAAGTTCAAAGGCTTAAGTAAGTTAAGAGTTAGCCTTTACCAAATCTGCTCGAGTATCTGAGAGCCTATTGCAGGCAATTACTGATACTGATTGATTTACTCTGATTTGCGGATTCTGCGTCTCATTTTGGTTATTAGTTTACCGATATGGTGGCTAGTAGCCGAAATGAGACGTGGAATAGGCCACGCTCAAAAAATCTTTGGCGGCGGCCGATAAACGCGGAAAGGAGAGAACTGTGTTTGATTTTATGCTTGATGTCATGCTTCTTATGATTCCAGCTCTCACAGTGATCTGGTGTTTTTTGCAGATACAGATCATGAATCAAAAGAGGCGTGGGACGCAGTGTCCTGAGGAAGAATATCCTGAGGTGGAGGAAGCGGCTCGAGAAAACACTGTCGACCCTCATGATGTTGATGAGCAGGAGGCTTGACAGGGGATGGTGCCTGTCAATAAGGCTATTTGGAGCCAAGCATCTCCTAAAACTGCCCAACCCCAGCCAAAATGCTTACATCGGTCCATGTCGGACGTATAAAAATATTAGAGCATACGGCTGGGGCTTCTTTTGTTTTAGACTAACTATTGGGGTGATTTTTGGTTTTTGTGAATTTATGGTATAATTTGGGGATGAAGGCTGAAAGAGTTGTACTTGAGGCCAAAGGATGAGTTTTAAGAAAATGAAAGTGGTTTTAGGGTAGGAGATGAGTTTTAATAAGACGATTGTGATTTTGGGGCCGACGGCGAGTGGGAAGACGGGGGCGGCGATTTCTATTGCTAGGGCAATAGAAGAAAAAACGGGCCTTTTTGGCTCGTTTTTAGGTTTTTCTGACCCCTCGCTGTTAGAAAGTAGGGTGACGGGGGTGGAGATTATTTCGGCGGACTCGCGGGCGATTTATAAGGGGATGGATATTGGTACGGCGAAGCCGAGTTTAGGGGAACGAGGTAGAATTAAGCATTGGGGGTTTGATTTAGTGCGGCCAGATGAGCGGTTTACCGTAGCGGATTGGAAGCAGTACGCAGAAGAGAAGATTGCGGAGATTCAGCACAGAGGGAAGATTGCGATTGTAGCGGGAGGAACGGGGCTGTATATTGATGCGTTGGTATATGATTACAAATTTGGTCCGGATAAGAAAATTACTCAAGATGATCGAAAAGAGGTTTGCACAAATTATTTAATCATAGGCATCAAGGTTGACCCAGATATTTTACGTACTCGGATTAAGGAACGGGTGGATAAAATGTTTAACGATGAGCTTTATGCAGAAGTAAAAAAGCTGGTTAAAGAATATAATTGGAGTACTCAGGCGATGAAAAGTAATATTTATCAATTTGCGTGGAGTTATTTACAGGGTGAAATTAGTCTGGAGCGAGCAAAAGAATTGTGTGCTTATGATGATTGGCATTTAGCCAAGCGACAACTAACTTGGTTCAAGCGGAACAAAAATATTAACTGGTTAGAGCTTGCGGAAGTAAAGAGTTTTGTGCTAAAATGTATACAAGATGAGCAAAGAAGATAATGCGCCAATTGAAAAATTGTTCGGCTCGAAGACGCGGGCGAAACTTTTGGGGCTGTTTTTTGCCAATGTGGGGCAGTCTTATTATGTACGAGAAATTACGCGACTAATTAATGAGCAAATTAATTCTGTGCGACGAGAGCTACTGAATCTGGAAAGTATTGGGGTGATTAAGAATGAAACTTATGACAATAAAGTATATTATTCGGCAAATATGAAACACCCGTATGCGCACCCTTTTCAGGAGATCTTTGGCAAGAAAGTTAGCACAAATACAGTGGTGGAGGTGAAGCGGGCGACGGCGGCGAATGTGTGGGATGAGTATATTCGGCCGGTGGAGAAATATTTGCGGGGGCTGGTGGTGACGAAGAAAGTACCGGGGCAGGAAGGCGTGGATATGCTGATTATCGGCGATGATCGAACTAAGAAATTGACACGTTGGGCGGAAATTGTGGAGAAGCGACAGGGGCGGCCGATGGGGTATGTGATTATGAGTAGGGATGATTTTTTGTATCGGAAGAGCGTGCGAGACCGTTTTTTGGCGGATATTTTGGAAATGGATACGGCGGAAGTTTATGACCCGGAGCATATTATAAAGGAATAATGGAGGAAAAATGTTTGAGATAGAAAGTAAAGCCCCAGATGAGATTGTTTTAACGACAAAGCAAACGAAGATTAAGTTTAATTTGGCGGATGAATCGATTGATGCGGATTTGAATGTGGGGAAGATTTTTGGGCCGGGGGAGTTTGAAATTGGTGATGTAGCGATTCGGGGGATTGCGACGGAACAGAATAATAAGACGATTTATGATGCGGTGGTGGGGAATACGCATATTGGGATTTTGGGGAGCGTAGAGGAAGCTTTGGCTCTGGATGAGTTGGGGATTGCGGATGTTTTGTGCACGAGTTCGGTGCGAGCGGTGCGTGAGATTGAGCCAAAGTTGGTGGTGGTAATGGGGAATATTGATGGGATGGTGACGGAGCTGAAAGTGGCGCCGCGGACGGAGAAGAAGTTGAAAGTGAAAAATAAGGAAGCCTTGCCTGCGACGCTGGAGGTTGTGGCGCTAATATAGCGTCAGGAGTGCGAGATGCGAGGGTTTGATCTTGGGACGCTACTGATAGTTTTTGTAATTATTCTAGTGTCGATGATGCTGCATGAGTTGGCGCATGGGTTTGTGGCGTATCTTTTGGGGGACGACACGGCGAAAGCGGAGGGGAGATTGACGCTGAATCCTTTGAAGCATTTGGATCCGGTGTTATCGGTGATTATGCCGCTGCTGTTGTTTTTGTCGGGTGGACCGATTTTTGGAGGGGCGAAGCCGGTGCCGGTGGATTCGCGAAATTTGCGGCACGGAGTATGGGGGATGGCGCTGGTGGCGGTTGCTGGGCCTTTGACAAATTTTCTGATTGCTTTTGTCGCATTCATGATTGGCATGTTGACAGGGGTAGTGGTGTTTGAGGATGGAGCGTTGATGTATTATTTGGGGGATTTCTGGGGGATGCTGTTAGTGAATATGGTTTATGTGAATTTAGGGTTTGGGGTGTTTAATTTAATTCCGATCCCGCCACTAGATGGTTCGCGAGTATTGTATGCAATTGCGCCGGATCAGGTACGACAAGTGATGGAGGGGATGGAACGGTGGGGAATTTTGCTGGTGATGGTACTAGTAGTAGTGGCTTCAAGTTTGATTGGTGGAATTATGCAGGGGGCGATGAGTGGGATTCTAGAAGGGTTTGACTGGGTGGCGCGGCTGTTTGGAAGGTAGTTCGCGTTGTCGCAATTATAATATTTTTGTGGATTTTTTAGCGTAAGTGTGATATAGTGAAAGAGCATTACTTTACATCGTAGCCGGTTTTTGGTAGCGGTTTGTTACCTATTCTTGGGGTTTTATGTGAAAAAGTCGGTATTGAGCGATACCGCATAAGTAGCTCGACTTTTTCGGATAATATGTCCGGGGATAGGTTACGAATGGAAGTAATGCACCTTGCGGTGTCGCTTTTTGTCTTTTGGGCTAGAGTGGGATCTTTTGCAAGTT
>CAYPTT010000062.1:0-4849 GCA_964413835.1 uncultured Candidatus Saccharibacteria bacterium | reverse complement strand
ATCTTGCCCATCCAGGTATTTAATTGTAAAATCTTCATCTTTCTATTATAATACTAAAAATGGAATTTGAGATTGAAAAAGTTTTACCGAACGGTCTTGGTCGCGCGGGTATAATTCATACTGCCCATGGCGATATCAAAACTCCCGCTTTTATGGCGGTGGGGACGCATGGTTTTGTCAAATTTTTGTCGAGCGACGATCTGCGTAAAGTAGGCGCACAGGCCATGCTGTCAAATGGCTATCATCTCCGTCGTCAAAGTCAGACTATTGCAGGATTAGGTGGGCTGGCGAACGTTCCGGCGACTTTTTGGGAGGCGCGTCCAGAGTGCCTGCCGTCGCAGGACTCTGGCGCTTGTCCTCCTCGTAAGTCCGGATCCTCCCAAAAAGTGATAGAACGTTCGCCAGACAATCAATCTTGGAATGGTCCAACATTGACAGATAGTGGCGGATTTCAGGTAATGTCTCTCGGCTCCGGCCTCGGTAAAGTCGTAGCGATGGAGCGTGTAGAAGAGGTTCGTAATACCCCACACAAGGAACGCTTGGCGCAAGTGACAGAACGGGGCGTAAGTTTTATTGATCCATTTGATGGTGAGCCGGATTTTATCGGTCCGGAAGAATCAATGCAAATTCAGTGTCAAATTGGCGCCGATATTCATATGGCTTTTGACGAGCTAACCTCACTAGCCGATAGTTATGAATATAATATTGAAGCAATGGAGCGGACAGAACGTTGGGCAGAGCGGAGCCTACGCGAACATTTAAAACATCGAGATGATTTGGGCTATCGACAGAATTTATATGGCGTGTTGCAAGGTGGACGCTGGGAAGATTTGCGACGTCGTACCGCCCAGAATTTGGCCAGAACGCGCGTGGATGGTGTGGGATTCGACGGATTTGGACTGGGCGGGGCGTTTCTCAAGGAGGATTTAGGTGAGATTTTACGCTGGTGCGACGAGGAGTTACCCGCAGAGAAACCTCGACATCTGTTAGGCCTATCGCATCCGGATGACATCTTCGTAGGAGCAGAAATGGGCGCGGATACTTTTGACTGCGTGGCGCCAATGCGTGAAGCACGCCATGGTAAAATTTACACGCGCGATGGGAATTATAACCTGCGCAAGATGGCTGATTCGGGTGAACTGCTAGAGCAAGGTTGCGACTGCCCAACCTGCCAAGCCGGCTGGACGCGCGGTGGTCTGCGAGCCTTATGGCGATCTGGCGAGATTGAGAAGAAACAGAAATATTATAATTTGGCTTCGGTACATAATTTGCGTTTTATTATTCGCTTGACGGAGGAAATCCGCCAAAGTATGCTGGAGGGGTATTTTGAAGATTTTCGGCGAGAGTTTTTGACGAGATATTACAAAGAAGATTAAAAAACTGCCAACCCTCGGGTCAGCAGTTTCGTGGTTAAAGGTGCCTCTGCCATGTACGGATTTGCGGAAACCCAGTAGTCAGACAAGGTATATCAGGCCCCGTAGCCCTCCGGAATATCCTCGACTGATTCAACCGGCTCGGCCGAAATGATAAGCTCTGGCAAACGAACAAAGCCGCCGCTTTCGTCACAGTCTTTCGCTGTGATTTTCCAGATTTTAGCCTCATCGCCATAGACGATCTCGCCCATTTTTTCGAGCACTTCATTCGGAATAAAGTAGGTCCGCCAGCCGTATTCCTCGTAATACTCGCCACCTTGCTTAACATGCTCAACCGCCATGATACTATAATCACAGCCAGCGATCGGCACGACATCATGAATCCGACCCCAACAGTCATAAGTGCGCTCATCGGTAAAATGCAGATTAACCTGAACATTGTTCTCATCTGACTGAATGGATGACGAGACAGATTTCTGATCTGAATCTACGGATTCCCGGTCTGAGTTCGCGGTTGCCCTACCTACGCCAAAGCTTACTGTGGCGATAAAGATCATGGCAAGCAATGTTACAAGTAACATTGCGAATGCTCTCTCTTTTTTCCTTGTTTCTCTTGCCTCTAATTCTCTTTTTTTCATTTTTTTCCCTCCAAATTATTGAAAAAGTGGCAATTCTACTCATTATAGTAGAATCCGGCTCGAAAAAGTTATAAATGCCAGCTTAATAGTACTTAAGCTCACGCAAAAACTAACTCCTTGTCGAGCTTATACCCCCATTCTAGCACAGATTGTTAATTTTGTCAATAGTAATAACGTGTTTTTAAGGAAACATCTTGTCGACTCTCCCCAGATTTGTTAAAATGAGATTAATGAAGGAGGTCGGATGAGTAGGACGATAGAGGTAGATACAAAGACTTTAGTGCGATTTTGGTTGGTGCTTTTGGGGTTTGTGCTAGCAGGATTATTTATTTATCGGGCACTAACTGGATTAATTATCGTTGGAATTGCGATATTTTTGGCAATTGCAATCCAGCCATTAGCACAGCGTATCAACCGTTTTACTAAAAAGGACCAATCTTCCCTGTCATCAGTATTGGCTTATGTTTTGATTATTGGTGTAGTAGCAACGATCATTGCAGTAGTAGGGCCAGTCGTAGTAGGCGAAACAGCGCAATTTGTCGGTCAGTTGCCAGATACTTTTGAGCATTCCCTGGGCGGCTGGGACGGCATTAATAATTTTGGCGATAGTATCGGAATTCATGATTTGCAGGGCGAGATTACAACCGCACTAGAGACATTCTCGGATACTTTTTTGCGCGATTTAGGTAACACCGTAATGACTGGGGTGGGCGCAGTGTCGCAGATTACGGCGGCAGTAGTTTTGACTCTAGTTTTGACTTTGTTATTTACGATCGAAGGGCCGGCGATCATGAAATCTTTCTGGTCAATCATGGAGCGGCGTTATTCCGCCAGAAATACCAAATCGTATCAGCGATTGGTGCAGCGCATGGCAGAAGTAATTGGTACTTATGTTTCAAGACAGGTTTTGGTGGCGATTCTGGACGGCTGTGTGGTAGTTGGTATGGTCCTGCTACTAACTTTGGCGTTTGGTTTTTCAAGTGGTTTGGCGCTACCAATGGGATTAATCGCGATGACCTTATATCTAATCCCCATGTTTGGGCAAATTATTAGCTGCGGTTTGATTTCGTTAATCTTATTATTTAGTTCACCGGTAGCAGCGATTATCTTTTGTGCGTGTTATATTGTTTACGCACAAATCGAAAACAACTTTATTGCGCCAAAAATTCAGGGCAACGCTTTAAACTTGCCGGCGGCGATGATTTTGGTAGCAATTACAATTGGGATGTATACATTCGGTCTACTAGGGGCGATCATTGCGATTCCAATTGCTGGCTGCATTAAGGTGGCGTTCGAAGAATTACCTAGCCTGCGTGGAGCTAAACAGTGAAAAACGGCACTCTAAAGAAATTTTTGACTGGAGCGTTGTATGTTTTGCCGGTAGTTTTCTTTGTAGTCTGTTATTTTTTGATTACGGCAACGGAGGAGGATATCGCGCAGGGCGCAGGCACGACACCAGATGTCTTAGGTGATTTGCTGGCTGCTTTTCGGAACAATGCGCGCCTAGCAGACATGTACGCCTGGGCGGTGATTAATTTCTTTGATTATCAATATAGCTTTGGCATAGATACGGTTTTTCGACTAATTGATGTCGTGGGGGCGATGGGGGTGCTAGTATTATCGACTAGTGTAGTCCTGGGGAGAAAACCGAAATGGCAACTGAAGGATGCGGTGATTTTGGCTGGGATATTTTTGATGATTTTCTTGACGCCATTTGGTTATACTTTGTACCGCGGTTTTTCGATGATTCATAATTATCTGATTATTGCCTTGGCGCTACTGGGGTTTGCCTTGCCATTTCTTTGGAAGTTACGCGGCAAAGAAGTCCCGCGGCTGTATAAGAAGTGGTGGATAGCGATACCAATGGGCCTAGTATTTGGTTTATCAGCGAATTTTCCGCCTTTAGCGTTCTTGGCAACTTATTGTGTAATGAAAATTTGGCAGTGGCGGCAGCTAAGAAAACGTAACGAGGATTTGGGGCAGTTAAAACCAGAAACTTGGGAGTGGCTAATGATTGGCGGAATGTTGACTAGTATGTTGATTGGTTATACTTTGGGACCTGGCGTATCAGGTTATGCGCAGGATTCGGTTTATACAATTTCTTACGATTATCTAGCATTTGGTGAAATCTGGCAAAATTTTGGCGGGTCGGCACTAAGGATTGTAAAGCATTTGGCCGTGAATTTTGGTCGGACTCTGGCGCCAGCAGCGATAATCTTGACTATGGGTCTCGGTGTAGCGTGGGGGCAGAAGAAGATGGCTGGAAAGAGGTTAGAGGTTCTACCGGGGGACCACCGGGAGAGGAGGATGATGGCGGCGATTTTGATATTTTGTCTATTTTGTACGCTAGCAGGGACGCAAATTACAATGCCAATTAGGCTTTGCCTGCCAGCCTATTTGGGTTTGACGGTAGTGGTTTGGATATTATTTAGGGAGTGGTGGAAGGATTTGAGTGGGAGAAGTATAGCAGTGACAGGGGGTATAATGGTGGTATTGATGATAGTCGTGATTGGCGTAAGAGGATTCTTTGCCTGGGATTTCCATGAGCGCGTGGGAGAAATCTTACAGGAGGTGAAGAATGCCGAGGCGGACGAGGTTTGCATTGACTTATCACGTGCTACGCAGCGCTGGCAGACACCGTTTAGTATATTTCAGCAAGAGGAGACTTTTGTGCCGCGCCGTACCACAGCAAGAGAACTCTACGGAAAGGCGGTGAGGTATTGTGAGCAATAAGGGTTTGCATTTTTAAGAATTTTAGGTTTTTTACGGAAAAATGTGCTATAATGTGAGTTGTAATGGATCGTCGCCAAGTGGTAAGGCACTGGGTTTTGGTCCCAG
>CAYPTT010000061.1:0-5302 GCA_964413835.1 uncultured Candidatus Saccharibacteria bacterium | reverse complement strand
AATTGTCAAAATAACCCATTCCAGCGTCAAATACAAAAAGCGACACCGCAAGGTGCTTTACTTCCATTTCATAACCAGTAGTTTTCACTAATACGTTACTTATGCGATGCCGCTTACTTTGTATTAGTGAATTACTAAGACACATAACTAAAAATACTGGTTAATAATAAAAGTAAAGCATCTTTATTATAGCATAAAAAGCTTTATGTGAGCATACGTTTTTATTGATATCTTGCTATTGGCGGACAGAGAAACCGGTGGCGCGGTATTCATAAGCAGAAGGGTAGACATTAGCGTTATAAAAAAATTGAATGTAAGCAGTTGAGACATTAGGATATGCTGTAGTAGCCCAATAGATGCTAGTGACGCCTAGATCCCGCGTAGAACCGTACCATGGATAGACGACGCCCCCACGGACAAAGGAGAGGGGATGGAGGGAGAGGTTCTGATGAGTAACTCTCTACTAGTGATTCTTGTGGGATGGGTTGGTATAAGTTTTTACATCATGGTCCTCCGCGACCTAGGCGGACACGGTCCTGAAGCACGGGAGCGTTAGCGATTCGCTTCAGGACCTGTCCCCTTGATGTAAAAACTTATACTAACCCAGCTTTTCATGCAGGTCACCAACAGAAAGTACTTAAAGAAACTATATTGCTTCCCCTCCCCTCTACTTTGTGCGTAGTGGAACTATACGCTTACGCGAAAAATTAATGCGTAATGCTGGAGCTAGTGGTTATACGTGGGCACAACGGGCGTCTAATCTAACTAGTGACGGCTATCGCCTACTCGTTGCTGAGGCAGAAGTCAACCCATCGTACATTCGGGATGTAAATTATGCCTATGCTTTCCCCGTCCGAAAAATGGCATTGAAGCATAAAAAATAGCGCTAGAATGTTTCTGCGTAATATTTATATAATTCTGTCAATGGTGCCCGCGACTGGACTTGAACCAGCACGCCTTGCGGCATATGCTCCTAAGGCATACGTGTATACCAATTTCACCACACGGGCATAGTTTCATTATAGCATATTTTCCCAAAAATTCCTCATTTTTTACAGTAGATTGCGATGCCTGCGCGGGCGTATTTGCGCTGAGTTAAGAGCACCAAACCGGGGATTTCGGGCGCACCTGCTTCAAACGGAAAAGATAACGCTAAAATACCCCCTGTTTGCAATAATTTCGCGATTTTAGCCACCTCTACAACATCAAAGCCATCATACGGCGGGTCGGCTAAAATTAGGCTGAAATAGCCCTTAAAATCCCTCCTACGGGCGGTTTCGGTGATTTTTTCGGGATATAAGTCAATTCTAAAATTTTCATCACCTACAGCGGATTTTGCTGCATAACGTTGCAAAACTGTGCCAATATTTTGCTGAATAGCCTCACAAGCACGTCTATCACTCTCGACCAAGCTCACCTCGGCTGCTCCTCGGCTCAGTGCCTCGATCCCTAGCGCGCCTGAGCCCGCATAAGCATCTAAAACTATCGCTCCTGGCACGTAAGCTTGTATCATGTTAAAAAGCGCCAGTTTTTCTCGGCTACCCATCGGATGCGTCGCGCCGTTTTGTGGGGTTTTGAGTTTCACTCCTTTAAAAATCCCCGCCAAAACTCTTAAGTCGCTCACTTTCGATCCACGTTTGGTTACATTGGTTATCTTTTTCATGCCTTATCCTCCGTTCCATATGCTTCGGTCACCGCCGAATACCATAAACGCGCCGTAGCGCGGATGATTTCTGGTAGTAGGATATCTTTAGTCTCAAAAGCCAGTTGCGTGGTCCAGCCTTCTTGACGAAATTCATCATACATGTTAAGTTTACGAATAATTGTCAGCGACTCATGAAAGGCGGTCACCGGATCGACTTGCCGAAAATCGGCGGGGTTGATTTGAGGCATAAATTTACGCTGAGGCAGTGACATGGCAATAGTCACTACGCCGTATTCAAACGCTACGTGTTTGGTCATAATACCGCCTGCGCCCCAGTAGAGCCAGTTATTACGGGCAGTTTCAAGGCTATTGCGCCCGTGCATGATACCTTTAATCGGTTCTCCGAAGATTTTAACAAATTCTTTGTTAGTCATCAGCTCGTCTTTAGCGCTAGAAAGTGGAAAATGATGAGCTGGGGTCAAGCCATCAGCCAGATAATGCGCCATCCACGCCGCTTCAAAAGCTGCTCGATATTCGTCATGTTCACGCAAGGCCTGTACTAAATTCCAGCGATGGTCAAGCATAAGTTTAGTGAGGGGGTAGGTTTTGAGCTCTGCCAGAGTAATATGATGAGTGCTAGGATGAGGGGCTTCTGCATCTGGCATCAGAAGATGCGACGGCTCATCTTCACCGGGACTTTTGCGCTTTAGGCCGTCCGGGCCGCGCGTACCTTCGAAGTGGATAATTTCCTTGCTACTAGGGAAATATTTGCCGCGTGGCAAAAAATGCGTCAAAATCTTACGCGCGGCCTGGTCCAGCTGCTGGTGCGTACCAATAATTTTGCCGGAAAATTTGGAATTTTTGCTTAAAGCAGTAGTAGAATACATGAATCTATTTAATTATATAACATTTATTAAATAAAAGATAGAGTTTAATTTAAGGTAGTAAGTTGTTGATATTTTTTGATACGCTGGGCGAGTTCGGGATAATTTGCGAGCTCCTCGGCATGCTTCGCGAACTCGCCCGCATGGTGACTAGCCTGCGCAATCAGTTCCGTGTCTGACAGGTTCGCCACTTGCAGGTCTAATTCACCGTGTTGCATCGCCCCATAGATTTCCCCCGGACCACGAATTTTCAAGTCGACCTCGGCCAGATGGAAACCATCGGTCGATTTTTCCATTTCCCGTAAACGCTTAGACGGCTTCCCTTCTCCTGTTGTTAGCAAATAACAGCTAGCTGGCTGGTCGCCGCGCCCCACACGGCCGCGCAGCTGGTGGAGCTGCGCCAGACCATAGCCTTCAGAATCCTGAATGACAATCATATTAGCATTCGGTACATTTACACCCACCTCGACCACTGTCGTTGATACTAAAATTTGAATTTTATTCTGCGCAAAGTCATTCATAATTTGGTCTTTTTCCTCGGTTTTCATCTTGCCATGCAGCATTCCGACCTTTACTTGGCTAAAGATTTCCGCCAGTTTCTTGGCTTGCTTCTTAACTGGAGTAGCAGAATTAGTGTTTTTTTCCTCAATCACTTGACAAATCCAGTAAATCTGCTGGCCTTTGTCTAGCAATTCGTGCATTTTAGGATATAGCTCGTCATTTTGTTGCACTTCTGGCAAAATCTTGGTGGTAATCGGTTGACGACCGGGCGGCAATTCATTGACAATCGAAACGTCTAAATCACCAAAAATCGTCAGTTGTAGAGAACGTGGAATCGGCGTGGCAGTCATCGAGAGCAGATGCGGCGCAGTTTCAGGCGGAGATTTTAGCAATAATTTTTGGCGCTGCCCCACGCCAAAACGGTGCTGCTCGTCAATAATACAGAAACCCAGCGAATGGAAATTTGTATCATCAGTTAAAAGAGCGTGCGTACCGATCACCAGATCAATGTCGCCGTTGGCGATTAATCGTTTCAGCATCTTTTTATGGGGTGTAGCCCCCGTAAGCAGCGCAATACGCGGCACGCGCAACTCGTCCATATCGCCCGCCAAACTATCAAACAAATTTTGCAAACTCTCAAAGTGTTGCGTAGCAAGAATCGCCGTAGGGGCGAGAAAAGCGGTTTGGTAGCCATTTTGAGTGGCTTGAGCCGCTGCCAAGGCCGCCACGATCGTTTTGCCAGAACCCACGTCCCCCTGCAGTAGGCGATTCATCGGGGTAGGTTTTTCTAGATCCTGAAGAATCTCCCACGTGGCACGACGTTGAGCATTGGTGAGCCGGAAGGGCAGACTTTTGACTAATTTTTGGATAAATTTCTGCTGAAAAGGCAAGGAATTGGAACGCAAACGCTGATTTTCCTGCTGGTTAAGCTTGGCGGCGAGAATCAGCTCAAACAGTTCCTCGTACGCGAGATAATGGCGACCAGCCTCGGCCTCCTCAGGAGATTCGGGAAAATGTGAGTTATAGAGCGCCTCCGCCCGTGCGCCAGGTTTAATAAAGTCTGGAATACCATCACCGAGCGGAAGGAGATCGGGAATCTGCGCAAAATTAGGCCGTAGACCATCGAGTAATTTACGAAAAGTCTGCGGCTTGAGTGAACTTTTGGCAGAATAAATCGGCTGGAAACCGTTTTCCGCTTCGTTATCAACGTCTTGCGCCAGCGTGGCCGACGGCGACGTCAATTGATAACGGCCGTTTTTTAGCTCATAGCGACCAGTAAAATAATATTCCCGTTTTTCGTCAAATTGTTTAGCGCGGTAAGGCTGATTAAACCAAACCGTACGAATCGCACCCGTATTATCCCTAATCACTCCTTGGGTGATTGTTAAGCGTTTACGACTAGTACGCACGACGTGCAGGTCGCCAATTTTCCCCTTAATAATGACTTTGCCGGGGCGCAGATCCGCAATGTCAACGGTAGTTTGGTAATTTTCATAAACCCGCGGCAACAAATAAATCAGATCGCCGACAGTTTTGAGATTCACGCGCTTCAAAGTTTCAGCCGTTTTAGGGCCGACCCCCTTCACCTCCTCGATTGGCGCCATCATATCCATATTTCTATATTATAGCACTATAGGATGACAGAATAGCTTAATCCCTCCCCCTACAGTGCTAGACAGCGGACGGAGAAAGCATAAGCACGGTTACCATGGGTGGAGGGATAGACAGTAGCGCTATCAGAATACTGGAAGTAGATATCTGAAGCATTGGGATACACAGTGGTTGACCAATAGTCACTGTCATCACCCAGATGGCGTGATGAGCCATACCAGGGATAGATGAATCCCCCACGGACAAAGGAAGAAACAAAAAGTATTTTTGCTCAAAAACTATGCTATAATTGAGAGTGAATAGCATAACAATTTAACACAGCGTTTTTGGTAGTTGTACCGATGCTGGCCAGCTTATTATCTAAGCAGATAAATCTGGGTGCTTCGACACCAATCTGGTTATGATGATATCTGGCCTGTGTTGGTTATGCTATTCAATCGTCGTGGCACCCATTTTTGGTTTTGGAGAGAATGGGATGGGCTGATGGCTAGGTTGGAGTAAAGCATTATGTCTTGCTCCGGTACCTAACCTAGTGCACCAGCCTCCCATTCTCCTCCAAAACCAACAACAGCTTGGGTAGCCCGACGATTTGTAAGTATCTAACTACTAGGAGGCACCCCATGACCAAAACAAAACTCATAACTAGTAATCTAATCCATCA
>CAYPTT010000060.1:0-5787 GCA_964413835.1 uncultured Candidatus Saccharibacteria bacterium | reverse complement strand
TAAGCCACCCCAACGGGTGGCTTTTCGTCACTTGATTAAGTATATTACATATTTTTGTATCTAACCGGACACTATCCGTAAGACTATAAAACGCCAATAGCCCAATAGCCCAATACTCACTAGCGAGCATTGGTATATCATGGTATAATAGATCGAACTAATAGGAATATTACTTATGCCATTTGACTACAAAAAGGAGTATAAAGAATTTTATTTGCCAAAACGTCAACCAGTTATCATAGACGTTCCTCCGATAAACTATCTTGCAGTGCGCGGCCGGGGTGATCCAAATCTCGAGGATGGAGAATATAAAGAATCGCTTGGCTTGCTCTACGCTATTGCCTTCACAATCAAAATGAGTAAGAAAGGTGACCATAAAATTCAGGGATATTTTGACTATGTAGTTCCGCCGCTAGAAGGATTTTGGTGGCAAGATAGCCAAAATCAAAGTGATCAAAAACAGAAGCATAAAAACCAGAATAGTCAAAATGGGATTGCAATCATCGACTATCATAATAAGGCTAATTTTAATTTCATCTCCGTAATACGCTTGCCAGATTTCGTTACTCAGGAGGATTTTGCTTGGGCAGTTGACGAAGCAACGCAGAAGCAGGAACTTAAGAATCAAAAAGCTCAAAATAGTCATACCTCATTTGATCTAAAAGACTTCTCTAAGGTTGAATTCATGCAATATCATGAGGGTAAATGCGTCCAATGTATGCATGTTGGTCCATATGATGCGGAGCCAGCAACTATTGATATTATGCACCAATATATGCAGTCAGAAGGATATGAATTAGACATTCGAAACCCGCGCTATCACCACGAAATTTATCTTAGCGATCCACGTCGCTGCCAACCAGAGAGACTTAAAACTGTGATTCGTCATCCAATAATTTGCCAGGCTAAAGCTTCTATTAAATAGGATGAACCTGTCAGTGAGGAAGAGTATAATGTGCTATAATTAGTATAGCATTAATTCGGAGAACCCCATGGAAGAAACCATAAAAATCATCGGTAATTTGATTGATAGGCAAGATGTTTGTTTTTTAAGTTTTGTTGATGACGAGGGCTTTCCAAGTACGCGTGCAATGTTAAATCCACGTAAGCGCCAAGGTTTGCAAGAATTTTATCTCACTACTAATACGGCTTCTAAAAAAATCCAGGCATTAAGAGCCAATCCTAAGGCCTGTCTCTACTTTTACGATCGCCCAACTTACCGCGGTATAGCCTTCAAAGGTACCGTAGAAGTATTGCATGACCAAACTATCAAAGATGAAATTTGGCGTGACATGGATACGATTTTTTATGAAAGTAATACCGATCCGGACTACTCCGTGATCAAATTTACTGCTCAGTCCGCCCGCTATTATAACGATTATCAGTCGATTGATTTTGAAGTATAGCATGAAAATTTATATTGCCCACTCGCGCGAATTTGATTATGAAAAAGAGCTTTATCGGCCAATTCGTGCATCGGAGAAGTTGACGCAAGCCGATATTATTTTACCACACGAGCCAGGTTACGATAACCAGCAGGACCGTGATTTCTATCGCCATCTTGATCTAGTTATTGCGGAAGTTAGCTATCCAGCTACCGGTCTAGGTATTGAGCTAGGATGGGCTTCTGATAGTAGCATTCCTATTGTCTGTTTATTCCAGGCCGGCAAAAAATATTCCAGTTCCCTCAAAGCTGTTACGAGTGAATTTCATGAATATCACGATTCTAGCGAATTAGTGAGTATCGTCAGTAATCTTTACCAGAAAGTTTCCTCATCGTGCTAGATGTAAATTCTCAACAGCAACAACATTCATCTGTCGATTATCATCTTGACCCTTCGGTCACTCCTGCCATGCGCGAGCAACTTTTGCAAAAGCTCAAGGCTCTACCTGCTTCTCCGGGAGTTTATTTTCACAAAGATGCCAACGGCGAAATAATTTACGTAGGCAAGGCTGCTGTGCTCAAAAATCGCGTCCGTCAGTATTTTCACAAAAGCCCTAAGGATCCTAAAACCGAAGCGCTAGTCGCAGAAATCGCCGACACCGATTGGATTGTAGTGGATACAGAAATGGACGCTCTTTTTCTCGAATCAGAAATGATTAAACGCTACAAGCCAAAGTGGAATATTCTTTTGCGTGATGACAAAACTGTCAGTTATGTGCGTATTGATATGAAATCTCCTGTGCCGTACGTGAGTTTTACGCGTACTCCGCAAGATGATAAAGCCACTTATGTCGGTCCGTTCTATGGCAAACTTTCCGTCAGTAAAGCTCTGCGAATTTTGCGTAAAGTTTTTCCATATTATGATAAACCTTATGATGGTAAAAAAACTCTTAATACGGATTTAGGTCTTACTCCCGGTATCGAAGTTGGTAAGACCACGCCTCAGGCCTATAAGAAGAATTTGCGCAAATTAATTCTGTATCTCGAGGGTGGTCGCCATAAGTTGCTTACTGATTTAGAAAAACAAATGAAGGCTGCGGCTAAAGCTGAAAATTTTGAAGAAGCCGCCGAGCTACGTGGTCAACTTTTTGGTCTCAAGGAACTGCAGAAAAAAATCGTCTTTTCTGACAAAGAATTCCTTGATATTTCTTCCGATCAGGCTCTCACTGATCTGCAGATGATGTTGCGCTTACCGAATCCGCCTCGCCGTATTGAAGGGTATGATATTTCTCATCAATCCGGTACGAATGTGGTTGGTTCTATGGTAGTTTTTACCAATGGCGCTTCAGATCGCGCCGAGTATCGTAAATTTAAACTGCGCCATCAGCGGAATGACGATACGGCTAATCTGCGCGAAGTGATTGAGCGTCGACTTAAGCACCCCGAATGGGCTTTTCCAGATTTAGTTATCCTCGATGGTGGCATTAATCAGGTTAACGCGGTCTGGGATTTGCTTGCTGCGCAGCAAATCCCCGTCATTGGTCGCGACAAATCAGGTAATCATACTCGCAATGCTGCGGTAGATATCATTATTCCGCTCGCGGAAGCATCTGAGTCACCCCAAGAACAGCTCAGGTCATCCCAAGAGGATCGAACGTTAGCGAAAAAAACTACTATCCTTCCGCAGCCGGAACGATACAAAACTCTCCAGTTGCCGCCTAATTCCCATGTCGCTAAATTAATTGCTCGCATTGACGACGAAGCGCATCGTTTTGCAATTACCTACCACACTTTGCTCAAACGTAAAAATATGCTAAAATAATCTCATGATCAAAACGCAAATTTTTGGTTTTATTCTTCGCTGGATCGTTTCCAGTCTCGGTATGTACTTATGTATTACTTGGTTTGGGACTATTACGGAGTTGCCTGATGTATCACAGTTTACCGGAGTTAGCTTGTTTATTGTTGCTGGACTGATTTTTTCGCTACTAAATTCAATCATTAAACCCATCATCAAACTTTTTGCCCTGCCACTCGCAATTTTAACCATGGGAATTTCTACGGTAATTATTAACACGGCGATGGTTGCCTTAACGGTTTATCTATTGCCGGGCGTTAGCATGGAACTTTGGGGGATGGTAATATCTAGTATTATTATGAGTTTCATGAACGGCCTTATCAATACGCTAACCTAGCTCAGGTACTTGTTTTTGTAGCTTAGTTGGCGTATAATAAAATCATGGAATTGGGAACATTATTTCAGAGTATTATCTTTATCTCTGCTATTTTGACGATTTTGTTAATTTTGCTGCAGCAGCGCGGTGCCTCGCTTGGTGCGGGGTTTGGTAGCTCTGGCGAGCTTTATACCACTCGTCGCGGTCTAGAGCGCTCACTTTTTAACGCTACCATCATATGCGCATTAGTTTTCGTCTTATCAATTTTGTGTCTATTATTAATTCCGGCGTAGTTGCATAGGGAAATGTATTATATAATATAGAGTCATGAAACAAAACTTCAAAAAGCGTGGGCAAAAGTTAGCAAAACGGTGGGAGAATTTTTCTCAGAAAGCTAGCGAAGGTAGCAAAGAACATATCCAAGAAAACTTGATTGGTCGCTTGCAGAACGCGAAACGAGTACGTTTGTTAATTCTAGAATGGTGCCTACTAATCGTCGTGATTATTTCACTCGCGCTTACTCAGGCTTTTTGGTATGATCAATCCTACTCAAAGGAAGTCCATATTGATGGCGGCGCCTATATTGAGGGCACCATTGGTAAAGTTAATTCGCTTAATCCCCTTTTCGCTGCGACTAATAGCGAAAAAGCTTTATCTAAGCTCATGTTTGCTCGACTCGCTACGGTCGATTATTCTGGACATATCGGTCTAGGTTTAGCGGCTTCGGTCGTGCCAGATGAAACAGGTAAAGTCTGGACCGTTACCCTCAAAGATGATCTAAAATGGTCGGACGGGGAGCCTATCACTATCGAAGACGTCCTCTATACCGTGAATGTTACCAAGGATACCTCGATCAATACGTCTTATTCGACCAACTTTTCGGGTGTCAAAATTGCTACTATCGATAATACGATTACGTTTACTTTGCCAACCGCCTATGTTGATTTTCCTTCTACACTGGATATGCCGATTCTGCCAGCACATATTCTAGCCGATGTACAGCCAAGTATGCTTTTGGAGCATTCTTTCAGCACTAACCCAGTTACTTCAGGTGCGTTCACTTTTAATGCTACGCAAAGTAACGCTACCAACTCGAGCGACAGCGAAAAGATCATCTATCTCGCCGCCAACGAAAATTATTACCGCGGCAAACCTATGCTTAATAGTTTTGCTATTCACACTTATGATAATAATGCGCAAATTATTGATGCTTTGTCTTCTGGCGAAATCACTGCCACGGCGGAACTCTCTCTGGCAGATGGCACGCTTTCTACTGAATTAGTTAATCGGCGCCAAACTACTATCGCTAACGGTGTCTACGCCTTTCTTAATACTACTAGCCCTGCCCTAGAAAATGTCGCCGTTCGCCAAGCCATCCAAAAAGGCATTGATATGCAGGCAATTCTCAGCCATCTCGACGATGAGGAACCATTGCAATATCCGATTCTCAGCTCCGAAATCGAGCTAAGTGAGTATCCAACTTTGCCTAGCTACGATTTTGCGGCCGCCAAGTCTGAAATCGCTAATGAAGCTAACGTGAAAGAGCTTAGCCTTGCCACGATTAATACCGGTTATTTTCCAGAGTTAATTGAAGAATTTGCCGACCAACTTACTAAACTCGGTTTTACGGTAGAGACCGAAATTTACGAGCCGGGTCAGGAATTCTTGCGCAATGTCGTACGCCAGCGGGCCTATGATATTCTAATTTACGAAGTTGAGCTTGGTCCAAATCCAGATCTCTTTGCTTACTATCATTCTTCGCAGGCAACCACTTCCGGTCTCAATCTTTCGAATTACTATAATTCTTTGGTTGATGACTTGATTCTTAGCGCCCGTACTACTATGAATGAGGAGGCCCGTGCTGCCAAATACGAATCCTTCCTGCGCCACTGGGTAAATGATGTTCCAGCTATCGGTATTCATCAGGCCAGCTTAACTTATTATTATCACAAAAATGCTCGGGCGTTTTCGGAGGATAATCGCCTTGTTTACGCCACCGATCGCTTTGAAGACATTGATTATTGGGCGGTCAATCGCGCTAAACGTAATCGCACACCATAATTACACCATAATAATTATATATTATGCCATGAGCTGCGCAAAAAGTTCAAACAAAAAATAAGCTTGTAGCCTAAATTCAAAAACAAAATAACACCAAGTAAGGTGTTTTTGTCAATTGGTGCGCCCGACTTGACTCGAACAAGCACAGCACTAAAATGGCCACTACCA
>CAYPTT010000059.1:0-5934 GCA_964413835.1 uncultured Candidatus Saccharibacteria bacterium | reverse complement strand
CAATGGCAGAAGGCACCGCACCACTACTCCAATGCGCTTGGTCGAGGGCGGAAGAGTTATTAGTGCAAATAGGAAAGAGGAGGGCTAAGGCGAGGAGAATAAACGAACAGCTACTGATAATACCGACGTGTTGGAAGTGATGAGAAAGCTTAAGGTGATGTGTAGTGATAGTAGTGTTCATAGGTGAATGCCCTTGTTTAGATTTTGTCTTCCAAACGTCGGTAAAACACACATTTTTACTACAGAAACGAAAAATGGGTGCTACGACGAAGTTGAACAATTCCACCAACACGAACAAGTGTTAATCACAAGTGTACTGGATGGTGTCATAGCACCCATCAACAACACTTGCGATTTTCGGATTGGAACATTCAAACCAAAAAATTGTTCGCGTAATAAATTGTGGAATTGTTCTATTTTATTGTAGCATAGATTTCAAGCATAAGGAAGATTTTGAGTATACAATAGAATATTAAAAAACTATTGACAAAATTGATATTCTGTGCTAGAATGGAAGCGTAAGGCTAAGTGGAAGACCTTGGCTAGTGATTTTGGTGGGGAAATTAATGCTAAAACATTTAGATAAAGCATGGGCGTAACTTAAAAACCAACTGAGAATAAAGCAAACCTCAGTTCATCCTAAGCTGGTTTTATCGAATGCCTATTCATGATTCATTGCAGGGTAAGAGAGTGGGGATTCTTATCCTGTGATGAAAACGTCGCAGAGAAAAAAGAAGGAGGTAGCACAATGAAAAAATTAGGCTACAACATTACCGTAACTGACACGATGACAAAACTAGCGCTCGAAAAAACGATGGCAGGAGTAATGAGGACGACCGAAAGGCTGGTGTGTCGACATGATTACCTGGTGGCAAAAGGCTGGCGAGCGATTGTGGAGTTGGAACTAAACGAGGAAGAGCAGGCGTCAATTGATTTGCAATCTAATCGAGGCGGAGGCAGCTTTGCAAACGTAAAAATGCAGACATTGAAAGACGACGAGAAGCGCGTTGCCACTGGAACGGATAATTTAAATTTCATCCAGCTGAAAGTCCGAGCATCGAAAGCCACAGTCGCATCACAAGAGATGGCAAAAGAGATCTGCGGCTTGGACGCAAAATCGCAATTGACTAAGATACATCAGACCTGGATGAGAGATGAGCTGGGCTATACGAATTTTTATGGTGGAGTCAAAGTACCGTTCGATATCCTATCCGCAAGGCTGGGAATGCCACATGACCCGGATAGGGGCGAGCTCAGAGTAGCATTTAGCGGGGCGAGCGAAGAGCAGGACACGATGTTTACGATGGAAATTATCAAGGATCTGCAGATTAGCCTGGAGCGGTACTTTGAGAAAGAGCAGTTTTGGTTCAACTTGCGTAAACACCAGGAGATTCCGCTGGTACGGTTATGGATAGACCGGCTGGAGATAGGGGAGACAGCTGATTACTATGGTAAAATAGAATGACTTCTAAGCTCCGATAAGCTTTCGGACTAATGGTCGGAGTAATTGCAAGTTTTCTCAGGAAGTTTAGCCTCAGTCGAAAAGACTGAGGCATTTTGATGCCCTGGCCTGGCGGGCTATTCTAGGGTGGCTTCGACTCGGCCTACAGTGAAAGCTTTTGCGCGCGTCACTGCCTGGCGCGTTATTGCTATTCGAGAATAGCTTTGATCCGGCGCACGCCGGCGCTGGAAGATTCTTCTTTGGTGATTTTAAATTTGCCGAGCTCGCCGGTATGAGTAACGTGAGGACCACCACAAATTTCGATTGATATATAATCCGTGCGACGGTCTTGCTCCGCGCTCGCAACAGGTGAGCCAGTCTCATCTAAAGATTCGCTTTGGCTCAGCCTTACCTTTTTTAGTTGCTCTCTCGGAGCAAAACCGTCGCCGCCAATCATATATACGGTTACCCTATCTGGATAGCGGTCGCGGAAGGAGCCATGAGCGTGGAGTTCATCAAAGGCATAATCTTTATTATATTCAGCATAGACAACGGGGAGATCTGCCTGGATCCACTGGTTGACGCGAGCTTCAACTTTGGCTAGTTCCTCTGGAGTAAGTTTATGGTCGACATTAAAATCAAAACGCAGACGTTCGGGCGTAAGATTACTGCCTTTTTGGCTAATATTAGGATCAATCTCTTGCTGCAAGGCCGCCAAAAGCAGGTGACAGGCGGTGTGATATTTGATAGTTTGGTCGCTAGTGTCAGAAAGACCGCCCTTAAACATGCCTTTCGACGCGGTTTTGCTGCGTTCGCGCTGCTCATTAAGGGCTTGCTCAAATTCGTTCTGATAGTCTTTTGATAAATTAATCCCGAGCTTATAAGCTTCTTCCACGCTAAGCTCAAGCGGGAAGCCATAAGTATCTTGGAGTTTGAACAAATCACGGCCAGTAAATTCGTTGTCGCTATCAGCTTCAGCCATTTTTTGCAGTTCTTTCATACCTTTGTTAATAGTACGACGAAAAGCGTTTTCTTCTTTAGTCAGAATTTCGAGTACATGCCCGCGATTTGGTAAAATATCATCAGGCAAATCTTGATAATTTTCCGCAATAATTGGCAGAATTTCCGCCAAAAACTCTTGACCAATACCGAGATCAAGAGCTTTCAATACGGCACGGCGCACCAGACGGCGCAGAGCGTAACCTTGAGCTTTATTACTGGGAGCGAGCCCCTGCGCTGCGAGCAGATAGGCGCCGCGCAGATGATCGGCAATAATGCGCATCTCGTCAGTATTATTCTCATAATTTTTGTGCGAGATTTCTTCAATTTTATCGATAATTGGCTTGAGCAATGAGATTTTGAAAACATCAAAACTATCAATACTGGCCGCAGTAATACGCTCAAGGCCGCCGCCGAAGTCGACGTTTTTGTGCTCTAGTTCGGTGAAGGTGCCGTCTTCGTTACGCTTGTATTGCATGAAGACTTGATTGCCAATCTCCATGAAACGTGCACCGTCGCTAGCGGGGTGAGACTGGCCATATTTCGCTACGTCTTGTTTATCCTCGCCAAAATCATAGAAAACCTCCGAATCTGGACCACAAGGGTCACCGAGCGGAGTAGTCTCGATACCGCCACCGCGGCTCCACCAGTTTTCCTTGTCATCATAAAAGAAAATACGTTCGCCAGGTTTGATTCCCCGTTTGTCCCCCTGCTCAGCAGAGCCGATTTCGGCAATTTTGGCTTCAATACCGGCTTTCTGAAAAACTTTTTGCCAGATTTCGGCGGCTTCAGTGTCCTTTGGGATGCCGTATTTTTCGTCACCGATGAAGCAGGTGACGTAAATCTTTGTGGGGTCAAGACCAACTTCTTCGGTTAAAAAGGTAAAGAAATTCTCAATTTGTTCCTGTTTAAAGTAATCGCCTAGAGACCAGTTCCCTAGCATTTCAAAAACTGTAGTATGGCGCGGATCACCAACGTCTTCGATATCCTGAAGGCGCATGCTAGGCTGAGAATCCGCGAGGCGCGTGCCTTCGGGATGAGGCTGACCGAGCAGATAAGGCAGGAGCGGTTGCATGCCGGAGCCGGTGAATAAGGTAGTAGGGTCATTCTCTAATACCAGCGGGGCGGGCGGGATGATTCTATGCCCATGTTTAACCTCGAAATCAAGGAACTTTTGACGAATTTCGTTTGCGTTCATTACTCTATTATACTCTATAATCTCCAATCTGTCATTGTTGAAGTCTTAAAAATATGCAATGAGTAAAGAAAAATGAAAATAGTATTGATTTTTTCAATATATATGCTATAATGATAGATATATTGCCCGCCTACTGGTGGAGTACATTACAAGGAGGATGAATCGTATGATCATCAAAACGGAAAAAGTCTTAAACATTGTCGCCGGTCCAGATAAGATGAATCTTGTTACCTCCGTAGCATACGCCTACAATAAACATAGCGCTTTGTGCGTCACAGTAACAGATGACAAGGGTGACACTTACCCAGTAATCTTTACTATGCTTGGGCATGAAGATGGGAGTGGTAATTCTTTTATAGTAAAAGGGCGGATTGAGTACTTCGGGAACGCAGAGTACCGCAAAAAATTGCACCCCTATAGGGCGACTGATCTATCCCAGACATTTGAGGGATGCTACAATACTAGTACCCGTGAAGGTCGGCTCAATGTGACAGTCTTCTTAGCCGACGATAAGCACAATTGATGTACTTTATGACTTAGCCCCAGTCTTCAAGACTGGGGCATTTTTAGTGAGCCCCACAGCGTCGTACCCGTGGGGCAAAGCCATACTAGAATAGCTGACGCATGAGATGCTTTTCCCTGAAGATATCAGAGATTAAGCGCAGGCTAATCACAAAGAAACCCCCGAATGACCAAATGGCTCCAACGGTAATCGAAAGAAAAAGCAACTGCAAATCGAAAAAACACATCAGATCGCCAACCAAAATCACTACAGCGCCGTAAATCGTCAACCATGTGCAGGTATCCCGGCAACGGACCATCCTAGCTAGCCGAGGAAGCGATTTTTTAGGGTTTACCGCAAACGCAGAATACGAATGACGATAAATCGGCAAATATTTACCAAATCTTTCTCGACAGGCTCGGAAAAGATTTGTGGCAATCCCTCCGAAGATCCATGGTATACCCACCAGCAATCCCGAGCAGAGAACAGATACGATGGCTGGCTCTTCATCGCTATGAATCATCATCGACAGGGCACCGCAAATCCAAGTAACAGCAAACAGGAGCTCAAAAGCATCACACCAGGTTGCCATGAGCTCGACATAGTTGAGGGGCTGATCTGCAGTACTCTGCGAGGTATGACCTAGAGCGCGAGTTCTGTTCGAGACATCCCTTGAGGCTTTAAGTTTTTTGAAAAATTTAGGAAAATGAAGTTTTTTAAGGATTTTAGGGTTGTTGAGTCTTTTTGACATTTTATTCTCCTCCTTTTTATTCAAATTTGCACAAAATACGGAATTATTCTGTAAAAATATTCTAGAATAACTGTTAATGTGTAAAAACTATAAGTATATACTTCCATTATAGCACACTTAGTAATTTTTGTCAATACTTTTTAGGGATTTTCGTCTATCGAGCGAGACAGCGGACTGATAAGGCCGCCCGACGGGTGCTACGATTCATTGTATAATTATTTGTAGCATCAAAACCAAAGAAATAGCTATCAGTGGTGCTAGCTGGATACGCGCGCGTGGTCCATAAGTATGCACTAAGACCCATATACTTCACCCTACCCGCGCTGGGATCAAGGAGGCCCGCTCTTGCAAAATAAAATGGCTGGTTGGCAAGATTGTATGCTGCACTTGGGCTGCTCGTAATGCCGCTAGTGAATCCATAGACTTTTAGCATATTCGCATAAGTTGGCTCTCCGGTGCCCGCAGATGGCAACCGCCAGCCTTTAGGACAAATAGTATCTCGCGCATCCTTGTCGACAACCCCTCCCCCGCTTCCAGCGGTCGCTGTATTCCATTGATAATAATTACCAATTAGGTAGTGGGCATCGTAAGTCTTGGTAGCGTCATCAACAGCAACCATGTCAGAGTTGATACCGTGATATGTTCCTGGAGTAGCGTTGAATGTTGGCTGCCATCCTTTCACATTAATCAGGCGTATGTTAGAACAAATTGAAATATCAGCAACCGCAGTGGCACAATCTTGACTCCTTGTTGGCGTCGCCAAAACCCATTCTCCTAAATTCCACGAATAAGTAGTAATTTCGCTTGCAGCCTCTGGCAATTTTGCGGTAATAGATGTCAATGTTGCACTGGGGGCGATTTTGGCTTTACTATCAGTATCGTAGCCTGGTTTATTAGCACTCCAACCCGCAATAGTGACAGTAGCATTTAGATCACTATCATTACGACTTAACCCGTTTGTAGATAGATCATAAGCCAAATTCTGCACCATCCAACAATTCCCCTCTGCAAGCTTTGCTACCCAGTATTCTTTCCCATCCCGG
>CAYPTT010000058.1:0-5982 GCA_964413835.1 uncultured Candidatus Saccharibacteria bacterium | reverse complement strand
GGGCGCCGATTTATTTTCCTAAGAAGATTAAAAAATGGGTGCCACGACGATTGAACAAAACCAACAACATAGTTTATCGTTAAGATAACTGAATTGTGGTGTCATAGCACCCAGTGTTTTCGGTTATCTTAACTAAAAAACATGCGGTTGTTTTAGTTTTCAACAACTAAAAATAACTATGTTCTGAAAATTGGTTTTGTTCATTTTTGATTATAGCATATTTGAATCTTAAGCAAAAGCGATTTTTGAAAGTTTTGGGAATTTAAAGTGTTTAGCGTTGGAATCCTGGTGCTCATTTTAGCTTACGATAGTAGCAAAATTTACTTAAAAAGTGTATAATTTAGCTTATGCAACATAGAATTGGCGTGTTTGATTCTGGGGTGGGTGGATTGACGACTTTGAGCGAAATTAAACGGTTATTGCCCAATGAGGAATATTTTTATATTGGCGACCACGCAAATAATCCCTACGGGGAGAAAACAGCGACGGAATTAACTGCTGTAACGATTGATGTGGTGCGGCGTTTGGAGCGGCGCGGAGTGGAGCTGGTAGTGATCGCATGTAACACTGCGACCACGCGGTGTATTCAGGAGTTAAGAAAACTCTTTCCGGAAATTATTTTTGTAGGAACGGAGCCAGCAGTTAAGTTGGCACGCGATCAAGGCTTTGAGAGAACCTTGCTTTTGGCAACACCAAATACCACAAAATCTACTCAAGTGGCAAATTTAATACAAAAATATTCAACTGAAAAAGGTATCGAGATATTCCCTTGTGAGGGGCTAGCGCGGACCGTGGAAGATGAGCTGGCTGAACTATTACAACAAGCTGAGCCGGCTTGGCGCCCGTCAGAGCTAAGCAATGTGGCAGAGATACAAAATGTAGGATTAGGATTTCGACATGCAGCAGATCAGATTCAACAAAATCAAACCGCCTGGGAGAAAATTGCTAGGTTAGGCGAAACGCAGCGAACTACTGATGGGTTTAATAAGCTTTGGAAACTTGGAGATTTGAAGAAAGTGCAAGCTTGTTTGGACAATTTGGTGGACAAAATTGAAAAACCAGAGCAGTATGATGCAGTGATTTTGGGTTGTACGCATTACATTTATTTGCGACCAATAATTCAGCAAAAATTTCCACAGGCAACGCTGCTGGATGGCAATCGTGGCGTAGCGCGACGCGTGCGGAATTTGCTATATGACTAAACTGTGGCGATAGTGGCGGGCGCGGTCTGGCCGTAGAGACCTTCGCGGATTACTTTGAGATAAGCATGAGTGGCTTTGCGGAAGTTATGTAGCTCGGCGCCTTCGAGCGGGATATATTTGCCGGCGGTGAATTTTTTGTAAACGCCAGTAGGACGGATCTCGTAACGCACGGTAATTTGGCGCTGATGACGATTAGCATCACGCCAACTTTCGTACCAGATCCAAACATTATTATGGTCATGGAAGAATTCGCGGTGATGACCAACTGGGATAGGACCGAAAATCGTGCTGCCGAGGCGGGATTCTTCGTTTAATAAATCGTCACGACTCATGCGACGCTTAAAACGTGCAGGTTTAATATCGAGTTGTTCGACAATGGGGGCCTGATGAACTTCTTTCACCTTGGTGGCACCGGTTTGGAGTTTTTGGCGAAAACGGGCTAGACCAGTAGCCGTAACCTCTGGCGACTGCGGTTGAACGCAATCCGGTTCTGAGAAAGATAACCGCGGGTGCTGAATTTGAATAATGTCGTCAGGTGAAAAATTCTGGAATTGGGAAGTTAG
The DNA here is from genome assembly GCA_964413835.1 of uncultured Candidatus Saccharibacteria bacterium. Taxonomy (GTDB): domain Bacteria; phylum Patescibacteriota; class Saccharimonadia; order Saccharimonadales; family Saccharimonadaceae; genus Nanosyncoccus. Next base: position 4,217 of record CAYPTT010000058.1, on the reverse strand, counting down.
GGGAGTAGGCGTAAGCTGAGGCGCAGAAATTGTGGCTTCGGCCGGGGTCGGCAGATGATTAAATTCCGGATTCGGAGCTTGCGCTCGAATACTAATATTCTGAAGACGCTGGGCGTGTTTAGCGCGGCGACGCACGAAAAACGGATGAAACCTTAGAACGACGCACGGCATGCTTCAATCTCCTGAGATATTCTGGTTAATTCATAATAATACGGAAAAGTCGCAAGACCTGAAAAATATTCGCCACCCCTAGTATTAGATCTGGAAAATTTTCCTCGCATTTTTAGTTGTTTGCTCCATTAGATTAGTTTCTGCCACACCCAATTTTTCCGATAAGTAGGTTGCCACCTCTCTAACATAGCTCGGCTCATTCATTGTACCACGGAACTGAACTGGTGTCAAGAAGGGAGCATCAGTTTCGAGTAAAATACGTTCGAGGGGCGGCATAGGCAAGGTAGAATAAGTCGCCAAACCGTTGACACCGATATAAAAATCGCGAGCCAAGGCCTTTTTAAGGTCTTTTTTGGAACCAGTGAAGCTATGAATCACGCCACGAATTTGGGGGAAATTATCTAAAATCGCAAAAGCGTCCTCGAAAGCGCCACGAATATGGAGTGAAACGGGCAGATTATTATCAAGCGCTAGCTGGAGCATTTGTTCAAAAAGGTGAATTTGGGCTTGGCGATCATAATTGTCGTAATGGTAATCCAGGCCGATTTCACCGATGGCGACTAGTCGATCGTTGTTAGCGAGCACATCTGCTTTGTCGTGGGCGTATTCGGGATGGATGCCGTAGGTCCAGAAGACGTTAGGATGCGCAGTGGCGAAGTCGCGGGCGTTAATAGAATCTTTGGCGCTGGTGCCAATGCAGATGATTTTTTGCACGTTGGCATCTTTAGCGCGCCCGAGCATAGTCTCGGCTTGCTCGGCAGTAAAAAATTCCCGGTCGTGGAGGTGGCAATGAGTATCGATGAGATAAGAATCTTCGGACATATTTATTATTATAGCATTTTCTAGCATAATATTATATTGTTAAATTTTGCGCCAGGTCGGCGATTGGGTTTAATTAGATATTGTTATTTGCAGGTTTGAAATTGTTGACAGGGTTCCGCTAATCTAGCCGGCTTTTTAGAAACGCAAGAAAAATCCCCGCCGTAGCGGAGATTCCTCATAAGATGCGACGGATAATCTCTGGAGATTATCCGTTAGCTAATTAGCTAAATTTTGGAAATTCGACAAATAAGGGCTTTTTGGTATGAATAACATCCCAAAAGCGTTTACCAAAACGCTGATAAAAATCCCAGGCATTGCAGTCAAATTCCTCAGTTAGTCCATGTTCCCGCCATATGCAGCGTGAAGTTACCTTGTCGATCTGTAGATTAACGCCGTAACATTGAAGGGTGTAACTATGGGCGCGATAGCGTCGCAGATAATAATCTGCAATTGCTCGCTTTTGTTCTACTTTCTCCTCGGGAGACAAATTGCCGTGGATTAACTCAGCTTCTGCCTCAAGAGTAAAACGTATTTCATAGATGAGTTGTCCCTTCATGCCTTTAGGGCTACATAAATTTTCTGGACCAAGAATAAACATAGGCGTGCCCAGCATATTCTCTTTATGCTGAATTTGCAATAACTTAGGTTCAGTACAATTAGACCAAAGTAGTTCTGACAGCTCAGCGAGATGCTCGTTTAGCCACCAGATTCGCTTAAGATCAATGCGCCAGGTATTAATACGTTCATACCAATCAAGTTCATCGTAATTTTGGCCATTTTGTAAAACCGTCATACATAATCGCTCTGCCATTTTTTGTAGTTCCATTTTTTGTAGTTCCGTCGGGACATACTCTTCAAATGTTTTGTACTTCATTTTCTCCTCCTTTTTGTGAGCTCCTAGAGTTCTAATTTTGGGTTTGGGGATAATAGCAGTGATCTAAACAGTTTAGCTAATTTTAACGTGCAAAAATACCCCCTTACTACCATTGTAGCATACTTTAGCTAAAAAGTCAATAGTTAGAAGGCTTTTTGGCGGTATTTAGGGGGATTTTGGACTATTTTTGCTGAAGAATCTGCTCGGGACTGGGGATTAATTGCGGGCGGCGCGCTTACGTTTAACTGGATCAAGCTCACGCTTGCGCAGGCGCAGAGATTTGGGCGTGACTTCGAGGAGCTCGTCGTCAAGCAGAAAATCGAGGCACTGCTCCAGAGAGTACTGAGTATATGGCGTCAGCTGAATAGCGCCGTCCGACGCGTGAGTACGCATATTAGTAAGCTGTTTCTCTTTACAAACGTTAATGTCGATGTCTTCCTTTTTGTTGGAAAGACCGACGATCATGCCTTGGTAAACCGGTACTTGAGGCGGGATGAAGAGAGTGCCGCGGGCCTGCGCCGCGTCGAGAGCGTAAGCGGTAGACGCGCCTGCTTCAAACGCGATCAGGGCACCGTTGCGTTCGGGCTTGTACTTCCCCTCCGTGGGGCGATAGCCGCTGGGAATTGAGGACATGATAGCAGTGCCCTTGGTCGCGGTGAGCAGGTTATTGCGCAGGCCAATCAGGGCGGCCGTTGTAATATCGTAAACAAAACGAGTATTGCCCGTAGTGGTAAGTTCTTGAGATTTGAGGTCGGCCTTACGGACGCCCAGCTCTTGGGAGACTGCACCAACAAACTCCGGCGCAACTTCGATGGTTAATTCTTCGACTGGCTCACACTTTTTACCATCAATCTCTTTATAAACAACCTCCGGACGACCAGTTTCCAATTCATAACCTTCACGACGCATGGTTTCGATTAAAACTGAAAGATGCAATTCACCGCGACCAGAAACTTTATAGCCCAAGCCATCTGGTACGATTTTGAGCGCGATATTAGTCTCTAGCTCACGTTTCAAACGCTCGGCAATTTGGCGCGAAGTAGTAAATTCGCCTTCCTGCCCTTTGAGTGGCGAAGTATTAGGTCCAATGTAAATGCTTAAAGTAGGAGCTTCTAACTCGATAGTCGGAAGAGCTTCTGGCTCCTCGCCGTTTGCGCCAGCTGTAGCGATTGTGTCGCCAATGTTGGCCGCGGCAACACCAGTAATAGCGACAATGTCGCCAGCATGCGCCTCAACAACTTCTTCGCGGCCAAGGCCTTTGTAGGTAAAAATCTTATCGATTTTAGCATTCGACCAAACCGTCTGGCGAGGTTCCCGCTTTTCAAGAGGCGCGTTCGCGACGCCCGTCGTTACGGGGTCGCGCCGCTCGACCTCGGCCGAGCCTCCGGATCCTTTTGAAGAATCGGGAACCTCGCCAGCATCTGTCGTCGAATGCCCAACTCGAACAGTTTCGCCTTTTTTGAGGGTGCCGCGGAAGATTTTGCCGATGGCGTATTTGCCGAGGTAGCTATCGGCGGCCAAGGCGGCAACGAGGAGCTGGGCGCCTTTTTCGGCGTGTGCGTCTACTTTCGGAGCCGGAATATCATTAATGATGGCGTCGAATATGACATGCAAATCGGCGTCCAGCTCCACAGTTTTGCCAGCCTTGCCGTCGCGCGCAATGGCGTAATAAATCGGATAGTTGAGTTGAGATTCATCACTGGCCAGCTCGAGAAATAGATCAGCGATTTCGCTCTCGACTTCGGCAATGCGTGCAGCGGGTTTATCAATTTTGTTGATAATGACAACTGGTTTCAGTTTTAAGTCTAGCGCCTTTTGCAGAACAAATTTGGTCTGCGGCATAGGGCCCTCTTGCGCATCAACGATTAACAAAACGCCGTCTGCCATATTCAAAGTACGCTCTACCTCACCAGAAAAATCAGCATGCCCTGGCGTATCAATAATATTGATTTTATAGCCACTATAAAAAACTGACGTTTGCTTAGCGGTAATAGTAATTCCCCGCTCATGCTCTTGGTCCATGGAGTCCATAATCAGTGTCTGAGACATTTCGGCCTGGTTATCGCGAAAAGTATTTGACTGCTTCAGGAGCCCATCAACCAGGGTGGTTTTGCCATGGTCGACGTGGGCAATAATAGCAACATTGCGAATCTTATCGTGCATAAAATGATTCCCTGTTTAATTTAATATTTATTGAACTGAGAAGTGTGAGTTTTTGGGTTATATACCTGCCAAATTATGGCTCTAGGAGTCATTATTTCCATTGTAGCACAGGTTATGGTTTTTGTCAATACATTCGTATTAACTCACCACCTTGGCAACAAAAAGATAGTCTCATAAACTGTAATTA
>CAYPTT010000057.1:0-6035 GCA_964413835.1 uncultured Candidatus Saccharibacteria bacterium | reverse complement strand
AAGTAACTAAACAACTCATCGACATCCGTGATGGTAAAGAATACTGGGTAGCAAAGCTTGCTGATGGGAATTGTTGGATGACACAGAACTTGGCGTTGGATCTAAAAGCTAACCAAACATTAACTAATACCAACACCGACCTTAACTCAAAGACGAGCTGGGTGATACCAACTACGACAGAGACTAGGGTGCCAGCTAAGGAGACTTATGATGACCAACGAATATGGGCCGCACGTTCCTGGAATCTAGGGAAATTTGTATTGGCCACACCGATTAATATTGTTTCTTGTAACACTGCACCCATAGATGGATCAAATTTTGATGACGGTACCGTCTCGGCGTATTCTGGACAAAATATTGGGCAAAATTGTAGTAATCTGGTGGACGTAAGTGGAGCGAATTGGCAGCCAACTTTTAATTCATCGAATGCTCCAAAGGGAACTTGGAATGGTACAAACTATAATTCATCAACCAAAAAAGTTGAACCATATACCTATAGTGGCCCGCTAGCTGTTAATAAAACTACCGCTGAATATGACGCACACTATCTAATTGGAAATTTCTATCAATGGAACGCGGCAGTAGCTGGTAGTGGCGGCGCAGATATTGTAAGTACTGGCGCAGAAAGTGATTATAATAAACTCGTTTATGCTCAAGATAGTATTTGCCCGAAGGGGTGGAAATTACCAAAGACTGCGCGCGATATTGCTACTGGCGTGCCATTTAATATGGAAAAATTAGGATTCCTGTGGCTAGCTCATGCATATGGCTATCCAGATAATGGCGCGGCAAGTGGTGGTCCGATTATCACGGAAGATGGTATAAACAGCTGGAAAATGCTCGGCGGCCAGTTAGTGACGAAAGTAAAAAATGGCGTAGCTGGGACGGGGGTTTCTGGTATCGCGCATGAGGATGTTGCTTTGAGCCCAATATACATAGTGCGTAGTGGCAATGTTGACATCGGTAACGGGATTTACCGTGGGGCAGGGTATTGGACGATAGAATGGTCATCCGTTGCCTATATTCATAATCGAGGTGCTTATCAATGGTTTTTGAAAGGCGATTATATCATCCCAGCGCATGTCAACGGCAGAGACGGAGGCTTCAATGTTCGCTGTATTGCTAAATAGCCGTAGATAGGCTTTAATAACCCTAAAGGAGTATTGACAGACAGGGATGTAATTTTTGTTCGTGCTAATGATATTTCGGCCCAGCGCTTCATAAGTAGCGACGCAGTTTTAGTTAATGATTAGCTTTTGGCATAATGTATATTAACCAGCCCAAAGGTTACATCAGCGCGTTTTTGTGCAACTACCGTAAAACTATGGTATAATATAGCCATGGCGCAAAAAGAAGCAAAAGCACGGCTAAAAATTAATAAAATGCTTGAGGACGCTGGTTGGCGACTTTTTGACGATGAAAACGGCCCCGCGAACGTAGATGTAGAAAATAAAGTCAACATGCATACCTATGGCGATGACTTTCAAAATACCAAAACTGGCTTCATTGACTATCTCTTACTGAACGACGAGCAAAAACCAATTGCTGTACTGGAGGCCAAAAGAGAATCAATTCCACCACTTTCCGCCAAAGAACAGGCTCGTCGATATGCAAACTCAATACACGTCAGATATGTAATTTTAAGTAATGGTAATACTCATTATTTATGGGATATGAAGTTTGGTAATCCAGAGCCAATTAGTTCATTTCCAACGCTCCAGGCTCTGGAAGACGGTAAGCAGTGGACTCCAGACCCAGACGCTCTTGTTAGGGAGGAAGTCAGGGAAACATACATTGCTGCGTCGCAAATCTCCGACATCGACAATCAGCCAGATTATTTAAACGAAAACACCAGGCATGATTTCATTCTGAGAAATAAGCTTAAGATCTTACGTAAATATCAACTTCGTGCCATTAAAGCCGTACAAAAATCGGCTGAGTCAGGGAATAAACGCTTTTTATTGGAGATGGCCACTGGTACTGGTAAAACACTGACCTGTGCTGCGCTGATTAAACTTTTTCTTAAGACCGGAAATGCTCGCAGAGTACTCTTTCTGGTTGACCGTATAGAGTTAGAAAACCAAGCCGAAAAATCTTTCAATCAAACTATTGGTCAAGATTACATTGTAAAAATCTATAAAAATGATCGTGATAATTGGCGTACGGCTGATATTGTAGTTAGTACAGTGCAATCACTCCGCGCCAACGATCGCTATAAAGCCTTTAGCCCGAGCGATTTTGACTTGATTATCTCAGATGAGGCACATCGTTCGATAGGTGGCAATGCTAGAGCGGTTTTTGAGTATTTTACTGGCTATAAAATCGGCCTAACTGCCACGCCAAAAGATTTTCTCAAAAATTTAGATCCTAACTCCAATAGTGAAAAAGAATTTGAACGTCGAGAATTACTCGATACCTATAGAACCTTCGGCTGTGAATCTGGGCAACCGACTTTTCGTTACGATCTAACAGATGGTGTTAACGATCCAGATGGTCCATTTCTAGTTAATCCGGTAATTTATGCAGCACGTACCAACGTCACAACCCAATTACTAGCCGACGAAGGCTATGCTGTACACACTGTAGTTGACGGTGAAGATATTGACGAAACTTATAACATCAGTGACTTTGAGAAGACCTTTTTCAACGAAGAGACCAATATGGTATTTTGCGAAGCATTTTTTCGATATGCTGCACATGATCCAATTTCGGGTGAAATAGGCAAAACTATTATTTTTACGGTTAGTCAGAAACATGCAGAGAAAATCACTCAGATGCTTAATAAAATTGCCATGATGCAATTTCCGGGAAAATATAATTCTGATTTTGCTGTTCAGATTACTAGCAATGTCCGTCATGCTCAAGATTACACAATTCAATTTTCCGAAAATAATCTTTGTGGACAGACAAGATGGCTACCTGAATATAAAAGTTCAAAAGCTAGAGTTGCCGTGACGGTTGGCATGATGACAACGGGCTATGATTGCTCTGACTTACTTAATATTGTTTTTATGCGGCCAGTATTCAGTCCGTCGGATTTTATTCAAATGAAGGGACGTGGTACACGACTGCATAAATTTAATTGGACAGATTATGACCATGGTGAGACACAGAAGACCATCCAAAAAAATTCTTTTCGCATTATTGACTTTTTTGCAGTGTGTGAATATTTTGAAGAAAAGTACGACTATGATGCTCCGCTAGTGCTGCCACAGAATCGACCGAGCCAAGGGATCTTTATTGCGCCATTGGATCAACCTATTCCGCAGTATTCCAATGTTATAGACCTCAATGCAAATGATGAACTTGAACACGTCAATGAGACTGCCGTTGGTTCTGAAGGTATGCGAGTTGATCGGGAAATGTTCAGGAATTTCCAGGATGAAGTCCGCTCGAATCAGGAATTTGTCGAGATTTACGAAAAAGGTAATATTGATGAAGCAGTAAACTATCTAAAGAATAAAATCCTCGGCGAAGATCGACCAAGATTCTATATGACACCAGAGAAAATTCGCAAAATATTTAATTTAGATCGCAGGCTAGATTTACGCGAGATTCTTGAGCTAATCATGACCGACAAAGAGCCACGTACTCGATCAGAATATATCAAGGACAAATTTGATGAGTTCGTTAATGATAAAGAACTAGGCGAAAAGTTAGTTGGCGATTTATATAATAACGCCTTTGAGCTATTCGATGCCTATATCACTAATCCTGCCGTAGCCGACGCCATAGATACGAAAAATTATAGCTTGCTAGCTGGCTTTGGTTCAATTTCGATCGGTCAACTCAAGACACTGGGTCCAGATTTAATTAATCGTATTGTAGAATATATACATGACTACATCAATGTAGATAAATTAAGAGTAAAAGGATAAAATGGAGTTTTCGCAACTAAAACAAATTATTGACACCGCACGAGATATTCTAGTGGGTAAATTGCCTAGTCCAATCGCTCAGGTTGATGCTTTGTCGTATGCGTTAATTTATAAGTTCATGTCAGATATTGATGATGACTCTGCCGCGCTGGGTGGTAAACGATCATATTTTTCTGGTGAATACGAGAAATATAGCTGGCATAATTTAATGAGCTCGACCGTCAGCGGTAACGATCGTGTTTTACTTTACCGCGAAGCTCTAGAAAAAATGAGCCACAATCCAAACATCCCTCCACTTTTCCGCGAAATTTTTAATGGTGCAACTTTGACCTTTAACGATCCTCACACACTGAATCTTTTCTTGCGGGAAATTGATAAGATTAAACGTGGCGACAATGATTCAATTGGTGATGCCTATGAATACTTATTATCCACTATGAGCGCTCAGGGTAAACTTGGTCAGTTCCGTACGCCGCGGCATATTATTGATTTTATGGTAGAAATTGTCGATCCTCAGAAAACTGAAAAGATTCTTGACCCTGCTTGTGGTACAGCCGGATTCTTGATTTCTGCCTATAAACATATCCGTCGGAATAATAGCTCCGATGGCGCGCGGCTCAATAGTGACGATGTTGAAAAACTTCACAAAAATTTTTATGGCTTTGATATTGAGCCAAATATGACTCGTCTTGCTCGTGTAAACTTATATTTGCATGGCTTTAAAGCTCCAAACATTATTGAGCATGACACCCTGAGCTCCGAAGATTATTGGGATGATAAGTATGATGTAATTATCGCCAACCCGCCGTTCATGTCACCAAAAGGCGGTATTGTTCCGCACAAAAAATTTAGTATCTCTTCAAATCGTGCCGAACTTCTATTTGTAGACTATATTACGTCTCATCTCAAGCCTAATGGTCGCGCCGCAGTAATCGTACCAGATGGAGTTTTGTTTGGCAGTACTACTGCGCATAAGGCTCTGCGTAAAGAAATTGTTGAAAATCAAAAACTCACGGCGGTCATTTCGATGCCGTCTGGCGTGTTTAAACCATATGCTGGAGTTTCAACCGCAATTCTAGTTTTTACTAAGACAAACAACGGTGGTACTAATAAAGTCTGGTTCTACGATATGAAAGCGGATGGCTTTAGTCTAGATGATAAGCGGTCCGCTATTAAAGCTAATGATATACCCGACATTCTTAATCGAATTAAGCATCTTGACGATGAGCAGGGCCGCAAACGTACCGAACAGTCGTTCTTTGTCGATAAAGCTGAAATTGTAAATAACAACTACGATCTTTCGATTAATAAGTATAAAGAAATCGAAATTGAAAAAATTGACTATCCGCCCACCGAGGAAATTCTCGCCGATATCGAAAAGCTCAACCAAGAAGTGGCCGACAATCTAGCCGAACTCAAAAAATTATTAAACACAACAAATTCGGATTTGTAGGGGCAAATGCAGTGAAGATTAATGAAGTTATAAAATCGCTACCAGCCTCAAATGCGGCAATTAAGAATACAGCAGCTATAACGCCACAAAAAGGTTGGTATCCTGCTTATAGCGCATCTGGTCAAGATGTATGGCTACCAGACTACCGATTCGAATGCCCGGGTATCGTAGTTAGTGCCGTAGGAGCTAGATGCGGGAAAGCGTTCAAAGCTGATGGAAAATGGAATGTTTGTGCTAATACGCACCCGCTAGCTGTAGACGAATCAAAAGCTCTGCGTGATTATTGTTGGTATATGGTTAATAGTGAAAGATGGTGGATAAAGGGTGGCACTGCTCAACCGTTCGTAAAAGTAAAAGACTCGCTAAATCGAGAGCATAATTTTCCGGCATTGGATGAACAAGCATTAATTGTTAAAAAGCTAGACAGTATCCGGAAGCTTATCCGTCAAAAAGAGTCACAAATCGAACAGTTAGACTCCCTCATCAAAGCCCGATTTGTCGAGATGTTCGGCAACAGAAACAGTTGGGTTAATCCGTCATGGGAAGTAGTTGCGATATCAAACGTTATACATAAACCAAAAAGTGGCGAGTGGGGTAAAGAGGACAAAGCAGGGAATGGTACACCAGTTCTTCGTACGACAAATTTTACGGACACGGGCGTCATTGATTACTCGAAAATAGCTACTAGAAACATTGCTGCGAAC
>CAYPTT010000056.1:0-6156 GCA_964413835.1 uncultured Candidatus Saccharibacteria bacterium | reverse complement strand
TGTCACTAAAGGCTTTGAGAAGAAACTCGAAATCAACGGTGTCGGTTTTCGCCTTAGTGGTGGACCAAAAGAAATCGAAATGGCCCTCGGCTTCTCGCATCCAGTTAAATATCAAGCCCCTGATGGCATCGAACTCAAAACTGACAAAATGACCATCACCGTTAGCGGCATTGACAAACAGCAAGTTGGTCAAGTTGCTGCCGAAATTCGTGCTTTGAAGAAACCTGAACCATACAAAGGCAAAGGCATCAAGTACGTTGACGAAGTTATCATCCGTAAAGCCGGGAAGGCAGGTAAGAAATAATGAATAGTCTATTTCGTGCAAAACGCACTCGTGCCAAAATCCACGGCACCGCCGAGCGTCCACGCCTCAGCGTTCATATCAGCAATGTACATATTATCGCCCAAATCATCGACGACGATAGCGGCAAAACTTTAGCTTACGCCACCACAGTTGGCAGCAAGATTAACGGCACTAAGACCGAAAAAGCCGCTGCCATCGGCAAAGAAATCGCCGAGAAAGCCAAAAAGGCTAAAATCAAGACCGTAGTCTTCGACCGGGGCGCAAAAATTTATGCCGGCCGCATGTCTGCTCTTGCAGATGCCGCCCGCAAGGAAGGATTGGAGTTCTAATATGGCCGAAGCAGACAAGCAAGCCAAAGTTATTAACAAATCTGGCACTCTTAAAATGGACGACAGCGTCGCCGCTACCAAGACTCGTCAAGATATTAACGGGCGCAGCATGGGTCGACGCAACCCTCGCCGCAACCGTCGCAACGAAGACAACGGCGCACCAAAAGAATTTGACACCGTTACTATTAATATCGACCGCGTTTCCCGCACTGTCAAAGGTGGCCGCCGTATGCGTTTCAAGGCCTTAGTTGCCATGGGAAACCATAAGAATAAAATCGGTATCGGCGTAGCCAAAGGCGGCGACGTTACTAGCGCTATCCAAAAAGCCACTGCCAAAGCCAAAAAATCCATGATCGAATTCAACATGGACGGCGAAACCATTTGTCACGAAGTCGAAACCCGCGCTACTGGCGCCGATGTCTTAATGAAACCAGCTGCTCCTGGTACTGGGATTATCGCCGGCGGTGTCGTTCGTAGTATCATTGGTCTTACCGGCATCAAGAATCTTATTTCTAAATCCCTCGGCAGTACCAACAAAGTCAACATCGCTTACGCCGTAATTGACGGGCTTCGTGAGCAAGTTCCTCGCGACGAATGGGTCGGCAATGTGGGCAAAAAAGCCGACAAAAACGCTAAAAAATCTTCTGCAAAGGCCGATCAAAAGGAGAGTAAATAATGAAATACAATGATTTGCAAGTAAACCGCAATACTCGTCCTACTCGTGCCGGTCGCGGCATTGCTGCTGGCAAGGGCAAAACCGCCGGTCGTGGCACCAAAGGACAAAAATCCCGTGCTGGTCACCACAAAATGCCTGCCGGCTTCATGGGCGGTCAACGCGCCATCATGCAAGCCATCCCGAAGCTCAAAGGCTTCAAAAGCCTGCATGATAAAGCTCAGAATGTCTATACCGATCGTCTAAATGAACTCAGCGGCAAAGTTGACAACTTTACTCTAGCTGATAAGGGCCTCATTGAGAATCCTTATGCCAAAGTTAAAGTCATCACTCGTGGTGAATTAACCGCCAAAATCGAGCTTGAAACCCAATTTGCCAGCAAAACCGCTATCGAAGCTATCGAAAAAGCTGGCGGAAGCTTCAAGAAAGTCGCCATACCACAGCGTATTGCGCAGAAAGCTACTGAGTAGACATTGGATTGCTATCAACACAAGCAAAACCAACTTATTTTAGCTTAACTCACATATCTAATAAAGCGACTGAGCAAGGTTACCACAATCAAATGATTAAAGATAAACTTGTTCAGTCCTTTTAGATCATGCTTTATATCAAAAGTTGACCCCAAAACTAGACAGGGTAAAACTTTTATCAATCAAGCGAAAAATCTCCGCATCGTCAACCGTATCATCCAATACAATCGTAATCCAATTTCGCTTGTTCATATGATAACCAGGGAAAATATCTGCCGTGCTTTCAGCAAAATCCAGCGCCTGCCCTTTATCAAATTTCAAGTCAATAATTTCTACATCTTTTTCGGTCTCTAGCCCAAGGCGAGCACCCGAGATTGTCATAATAATACCAAACCACTTTCTACTTTGTGGATTACGAAAAACCGCATCGGTCGGAAACCGCTCCGGCCACAAAAACTCGCATTCCACACCGTACTCACTAGTAATATACCTTATCACTCTTTCCGTTTGTGCAAATTTATAGACTCGACTCAGCATTATCAGCATTCCTCCATCTTTTCTTTATTATACTACCTTTAATTTATAATCCGCGGCAGACCTTTCATTCGTAATGCTAACTTTTTCCGCTAATTCATTCAGAAAAATAGGTTTATCCCTCCCCCTACAGTGCTAGACAGCGGACGGAGAAAGCGTAGGCGCGGTTATCGTTATGGGAGGGGTAGACATTAGCGCTATTGAAATGCTGATAGTAGGCATGCGAAGCAGCAGGGTACGCAGTAGTAGACCAGTAGTAGCTATCGTCGCCTAGACCCCGCGTAGAACCGTACCATGGATGGACGACGCCCCCACGGACAAAGGGGCAAATTCATAAGTTTTAATCATCGTTATCCGCCGCCATCAACACATGTTCAAACAATGCTGTCACCGTCAGTGGCCCCACGCCACCGATTTTCGGCGTAATCGCCGCTAAATCTTCGCGCTCACGTACCGCCTCATCAACATCCCCTACCAGCACACCTCCCTCACTCGCCGTCCCGGCATCCACCACTATCGCACCCGGCTGCACCATAGCAGTTTTAATTAAATGTGGTACACCAGTCGCACTTACAATTACCTCAAAATTCACCAGTTCCGTCAAATCATCGCCCTTTGCAAAAACCTTTACGTCATAACCCGACTTCCGCCACATTTGTTCTAGCGGCGCCCCCACCAAACGTCCATGCCCCACAATCGCAATCTTCTTTTTACTTAAATCAATATCATACCCCGCCAGCAGCCAATTAACTGCCGTTGCAGTAGCCGACTCGAATATTTCACCATGCACATTCAGGCCATCCACATCCTTCTTCGGAGCAATCTTTGCCAAAATCTCATCTATCTCAGCCGTCTTCACTGGTAACTGTAAAATCATCCCGTGTACATCCGACGCTTGATTTGCCTCGGCTATCGCCGCGTCCAAATCGTCGCGCAACCAATCTTCCACTTTTACACCAATGTCTTCCCCATATTTTTGCTTCAGTGTTACATATTTTACAATCACCGGATTATCGTTGTCCCGCAAAATCACCAGTTTCGGTTGCACGCCCCGTGCGCGCAAACTCCGCACCTGCCGCGCCTGATTCGCTTTCATATAGCCCGCAATCTCTGCCCCATTCAAAATCTTCATTTTATCCTCTCCTTTCCTCAAAAACACATCTTTGTAGCAATCCTATTCTCAGCTGACCGCTAAATCATCCCTGCGCCTTTCGCACAAAATCCGCCCGCACCGGAATTTCCACCGGTTCTTGCTCAAGCACAAAGCCATATTTCTTCTTTACCGCCTGCACAATCTCTTTCCGCGCCAAATCTAATTCTTGATATCCCGCACCATCCTCATTAATTAATACCAAAGCTGCCTTTTCACTAATCCGGTAACCATGTATTTTATTACCCTTTAACCCACAAGCCTCAATCAACCAGCCACTATTAATTTTTCCGCCATATAATACGCCACCTTTTTCATCCCGCCAGACTGGAATACCGCGTCTCTCCGCCGCCAACACCCCAGCCTTATCCACATAAACATTCTTGAAAAAACTCCCCGCACTCGGCACTTCCGCCGGATCTGGTAATTTCCCACTCCGAATCGCCATTACCATTCGCCGAATATCCTGCGGCGCAAAATCCGTCTCACCATGTTCATCAATATAACGCTGCAAGGAATTATAAAACGGCGGCTGCATCCGCTGTCTTTTCAATTCCAATGTCACGCTCACTATAAGAAATCTCCCCGCATCTTCGCCATGATTAAACCGTGTATGACGATAACCTAAATTCATCTCCGGCTTCGTCAATGTCACAAATTCATGTTTATTACGATCGTAAGCTTCTACTTCCACCACGACCTGCGCCAAATCTTGTCCATACGCACCAATATTTTGTACTGGCGCCGCCCCCACCGTCCCCGGAATCATACTCATCGCCTCAATACCCGAGAAACCTTTCTGACAAGCCAGATCCACCAAATCATCCCATACCATACCCCCCATCGCGCATACTTTTAGGCGTTCCGCATTCTCACTTAGAATTTCAATTCCCGCCAATCTATTCAAAATCACCACCCCCTCAAAACCCTCATCATGTGCCAGCGTATTCGCCCCGCCGCCCATTATCCATACCGGCAAACTCCGGCTCAAGGCAAAATCCAACGCTTCTGGAATCTCCGTCTTCTGCGTCAACTCTACCACATAGCGCGCGTCTCCCCCAATCCGCATCGTCGTCAAGCTAGCCAATGGCACATTTTCGCGTATCTTCATTGCACTATTCTACCACAACACCTCTTCCTCCGCCAGAGCAGCAAAAAGCTCCAGCCGCAGCCAGAGCTCTGCATTTTCTAAACCTCATCTCCCCCTTTTTTCGTCATAATAGCATCCGTGCTGCGTCCCGGGCAATACCACAAAGTGAAACCGCCCAAATCAGCCTGGACCATCTCGCCGTCACTGTCTAATTGCCAGCCGCATTCCCCAACAATTCCGTACGTCACTTTGACTGTACGTTTTTCACATAACCAAATCACCGGGATCATCATGACTCGCTCAGAGCCTTCCAGCGCCGTTCCCACCAGTTCTTCCACCAAAAGCCCATCGTCGCAAAAAAATTTCTCCAAAACTTCAGCAGTCACGCCTCTAAGAATTGCTTGCGTGAATACATCCGACATCAGCCATCTTTGGTCGAGCAATTCTCTCGCGTCAGGGAATTTCATTTTCCAAGCATCATCCTCCTGAGGAGCATCGCCCAAAGCGTACAGCTTCAGACTACGATCGTTTGACTCGCCGTATTCCTTCGTAGTAGCCTCCATAATCATAGCATTACCAAGTGGTGCCGCCGTCAAGAAATAATGACTAACGCTCGCAAAAGGCATTATCTCTAATGTCTTCTGATGCTTCGCCAAAATTTCCGTCATCACCTCGAAAATCCACTTATTGAAGTCCTGGAAAAATTCAATAACACCTTCGGCATAGTCCGATATAAACACATAATTTGAAATTTCTTCCAGCAACGGTTTCAAATCCAAGTTCACCTTATATCCCAGCCCCTGCTTATACACCAGACGCCGATCCAATTTCACGTCGAACCTCTGGCTCAGCAAATCATGGTATTCCTCCAAAAAGGACGTGAGTGGCAATAAATAGCGCTCCTGGTAGTCCCCTCCAATGCGCCGACATGACAGACACCATGTAAAATTTACCCATGCCTCACCATTATCGAACGCTGTCATCATCGCCGGCACCAATGCCTCAGCAACCTCATTGTCAAACACCTGATTGCTAGGCCAGATATTCTCATCCGGCTCCAATTCCTCTGAACTATCTGGGGTCTCTAGTTCCAGATCTTCCAGTTGTTCCGAAGTATCCTGCCCCTGCCTCTTTTTCGTACTGGGAGCAAGTCCCCACAGCTCTTCAAAGCTCAAATTAGTCGGCACCGCCAACGTAACCCGAAGCGGCGCAGTATTCTTACTTTTGCCCATTTTTTACCCTCCTTTTTGGCATCATTCAGCACCTCTACATTTTTTCAAATCAGTCTAGAAAATGTTAAGGTGCAAAAACATTTAACCCTCGAACAATCAGTTCGAAGGTAGTTTCTGAGGACTTTTTGATATTTTATGTAAAAATAGCTGCAATTTCACTAATTTTATTACATAAAAACACCCAAAAACACTCCTCCATACTTCCATTGTAGCATACTTTATCAAAAAAGTCAATACTAAACCCATAAAATCATCTAATTTACTGCAAAATTCGCAAAAATTATTTCTTTTTATCCGCCTCAGTGTTATAATAAAACCATTCTGGGTCGGTAGCTCAGCTGGTTAGAGCACCTGCCTCTTAAGCAGGGTGTCGA
>CAYPTT010000055.1:0-6443 GCA_964413835.1 uncultured Candidatus Saccharibacteria bacterium | reverse complement strand
AAGGGGTTATTTTGTTATGAGAAAATTCTCATATGTTTGTTAAGCTAACAACATTCATTAATTACCCCTATTTTACCTCTTTACGAAATTCCTAATCTACGCTATAATTAAATCACCCTAAACCTTTTGACAGAGGCGAATTTTAGACGCAAAAATTCAAAATGCAAAGCTTTAGGGATATTCTATCCAGATTTCAGCCATCCCAGCTAAATCCGGAAATTTGTACGTTAGGAGGTGAGGAAGATTCTAATCGTCGCTTATATCGGTGAGCCATATAATGTATGGCTCGTATGGGACAAAATGGAAGATTTACCGTTCTATGACGATCTTGGTGAGAGTTTAGCTAACAATAATATGTTCGATAGAACATCGTTTAGGCTTGAAAGCATATCCTCAGAACCGGTCGTCGTAGAACCAATGGAAAGACCCCAAAGAACTAGAACTCAGAAACAAGTCATGTTCCATCGTTTTCCCAGTTGTTCCTACCTAAAAACTGCGGTCGGACGCATTCGCAGTCCGCCGCTCCAATCATCAGCCAGAACTCGACAAATAAACCTTGAAGAAGCTACTCGATGGTATCATATCAGATGATGGTTTTTGGCTAAGATTAAACGTTCCATTTCGGGCCGGACATAAAGTCCGGCCCATTTTCCTCCCTTATTCTCATTCAATCAATTCAACAGCGAACGGAGAAACCATGGACATAATTAGCCTGATTACCCGGAACAACTTCGGTATTATTATAGGTTTGATAATAGGCTGATGAACCGTCCATATAAGTCGCAGAGGACCAATAAGTACTACCAATACCTAAATACACTGAAGAACCGCCCCACGCGACATATCCCCCACGGACAAAGGAGAGGGGATGGAGGGAGAGGTTTTGGTGGCTTATCCCTCCCTCTACAGTGCTAGACAGCGGACGGAGAAAGCATAGGCACGGTAACTGTGATAGCCAGGAAAGATACTGGTATTGTTAAAGCCTTGGTTGTAAGTAATCGAGCTATCAGGGTATGCAATGGAAGACCAATAATACGCATCGACGCCTAGATATTGCATTGATCCATCCCATGAATAGACATCTCCCCCACGGACAAAGCCCCCCTTCCTTTGTCCGTGGGGGCTTCGTCGATCCCTGGACTGGTTCTACGCGGCATCTAGGCCTCAATAGCTACTACTGGTCTACTACTGCATACCCTGCTGCTTCCCATGCCTACTATCAGCGTTTTAATAGCGCTAATGTCTACCCCTCCCGTAACGATAACCGCGCCTACGCTTTCTCCGTCCGCTGTCTAGCACTGTAGGGGGAGGGGATGAGTAGAGCTTAGTCGTAGTTCCCAAGAACACACAGATAATTAAACCTTCTATATGCTATAATATCCCTATGAATAGACACTTTCTTCAATCATCCGCTTGGGAATCTTACGAACAACTCGAAGGCCACAAAACCTTTTGGATCGACGGTAATGGCTACTCGATTCTCGCCGTTCTCAAGACTACCCCAATCGGCAATTACCTCTATTGTCCTTACGGTCCCGCACTAGATTCCGCCGAAGACCTCCAACCTGCTCTCGCTTCCCTTTCTAAGCTCGCCCAAGAACAAAACGCCTTTTTCATCCGCATCGAACCAACCATGTCGCTAACGCCTAATTTTCTCCAAAAACTTGGCCTTAAAAAATCACACGATCTCAATCCCGCCCATACTTGGGCACTCGACCTCACTCCCGCCCAAGATGAACTACTTGAGGGGATCGAAAATCGCAAAGTCCGTTACTGGCGTAATTTTACCAAAAAAGGCATTTCCATTCGCCACACCAAAGACCCCAAACAAATCAACATCCTTACTGATCTCCTCAAAAAACTCGGCAACCGCAATCATTTTACTCCTCAAGACGAAAATCACCTCCGTAATCAGCTCAAATCTGGTTTTGCCACCCTCTATATCGCCGAACTAGATCATATTCCGATCGCCGCCGCTCTAATTTACGACCACAACGGCATTCGCTATTACGCTCATGCTGCCGCGGCCGACGAGCATCGCAAACTTGCTGCTGGCAGTATCCTGATTATCCAAATGATTCTTGACGCTAAATCCGCCGGCGCCCACACCTACGATTTCTGGGGCATGACCCCTTCCACAAATCCCAATCACCCCTGGTACGGTTTCACACAATACAAAAAATCCTTCGGTGGTCACCAAGTCGATTATGCTGGTACCTGGGACCTCCCCCTCAAACGCGGCCGCTATCAACTCTACCAAATTATGCGCAAACTTAATCGTCTCAAACGCAAACATCACCATTAAACCTCCGCCCAATCCCAAAGGATAAAAGCCACAAACCATAAACATCTATCAAACCATCAAAATCCGCCATCAGCAACTTCCCTACCTCATTTATACTTCATGATTCCCTTTCCGGGAATCATTTTTTACTATTTTCCCTTCCCTGTCAAATAGCCCATATCACCCCAGAATAACCCCTATTAAGTCAACCATTTACATTTGCCAAGATTAGTATGTGACAATATAGTTATAATCTGTCATATCTGTTCTTCCCTATTAGTCACAAAATCTATTTCCTCACCTTATTCTTCCCTATTTCATTAGACCAAAATCACACGGCTAAAAGCCCCCTTCAATCCGCACATTACAGAAGTCACCTCTAAAGCAATAAGATCATTTACCCCACATCCAATCCTATTCTTCTCGTTGCGTACTTTATAATTTCTATGTATTTTCACAAAAAACAACCCCAATTCTGGAGCATTCTTACCTGTTATTTTTAACATAGTATTTTAATTTTTCAACTACTATCTACTGCTTTTTCAACATATTTCCTAATTTTTACAAGCAAAAAAACACGTGAAATTGCTTGACTTCATTCCTATCACCATGTTATTTCTTTCCCCCAAATTGTGCCACACTCTATCTGTTGTTCACCAATTTCTACTATCAAATCAGAACACATTTCCTTCATTAGACAAAGTATTCATTTTATCGCACAATAATAACATACCTCCGAATCACTCTATAAGAGTTCTTCGTTACCCCTAGTATAGCGCAAGCTTTTTCAAAATGCAATCCTTATTTTTCCAAAAAATCGTGAAAACAACTACTCTGCCGACCCCCAGGCAACCAAAAATTGTAAAACAACTATTCACCCAGCCCAGAAATCCAAAATATAAAACCATCAACCCAGGCCACCAACAGGGAATCAACTTCAAAAAATAGCCTCACCAGATAAAATCCGGTAAGGCTTTGCAAAATATTAAACCGTTGAATATTTCTTCACTGGCCGTCTTTTCGCTAACGCCTCCTTGCGTTTCGCATTGTTCTTTAACATCGCTTCCAGCTTCTGCGCATAATACGGCACAAACTTACTCACCGCCCGACAAACGTCTGTCTCTGGTACAAATAAGACTTTCCCCTCAAGGACAAACGTCGCATTCGTCACAAGCTCACAATTACACGAACCATCCGTCTGTATCATCGGCTTATCACCTAACGCAAATTTACCAGAGATTTTTTCACACCCATAGCAAATTTTCACCCTTTCTATACCATTATTACGCAAGAAATTCAATTTTGGTTTTTCCACATCATACTTGCGCCCCAGCTCCGAAACACTGATTGACATTGTTCGTCCTTTCACTTCTGCCATGCTCATCTACCTCCACTTCTTCAACAGTTTCATTTTTAATTTTCTAGGTTTGCGCTCACAACATAAAGAATATCTTCGTACCCATTATGAAGATCAACCGAAAACATCAATTTTACCTCAATATATTGTGATCTCACCCCCCCCCGAAAATCAACCTACTCCACAATCTTAACACACTCACCACAAAAAATCAATATAAATACATCATTCCAATATTTTTACAATTTATCTTAATTTCACCATTCATCTCCACTTATGCTATAATTATATGTGAACAAGATTACAATTAGAAACCAAGAGCAATTTTTGATAGGCTACGTCTCATAGACGAAAGTGCAAAAACGCTTTATACGACTATTAACTGGGTGCTACGACACCAACTAGTTGTATAACGCACAGCTCTTGTTGGTAATCTTGTTCAATCGTCGCAGCACCCTTTTTGTATGGATCTAATCAAAGGATAAAACTTATGCAAGATCCAATCAAAATTTTATCCAAACTCATACAAAAGATTGCCGACGGTTGACATTAGTTAACCACAGGAGCCACCATGCACACACTCAAACCAACACCAAACAACCATCACAATTCTCACACCTTCAGTCTACACGCTTCCAGCCCGTACACTCTCAACCCTTACTCTCTTCACCCCAACACCCTTGGCTTCGCTTCAATCAGTGCCTTAAGTTTACTACTAATTTGCCTCGTTTCGCCCACTTGCTACACTAACACTCATGCCGAAACCCTTTCTACCACTGCCAACTCCTCCCTCTCCCTCTCCCTCACACAACCTGACGATATTAACATTACTCCCACCGCCAATGGCCAATTTGGCGTCACTCAGACTAAACTAGCTATTTCCACCAGCAACAACTCCGGTTACAAACTCTATATTAATACTCTAGATAGTACCAACGCCATGCTTAGTACTAATGGTAGCCAAAACACCCAAATCACCGCTCTACCAAGCGCCACTACTTCCACTAATTTTCCATCCAATACTTGGGGCTACAGCCTCACCACTACCCAAACAGACGACACTACTATATATAATCCCATGCCAGAAACTTCCACTTTGGCCTACGACACTGACCAAACCGCGGGGAATCACTATCTTTCATTTGCTGCTAATATTAATACCGCACTGCCAGCAGGCACCTACACGAACACCGTCCAGATCTCCGCCATTGCTAACCCCCAAAAGATCACCAACCTTTCCGAACTGACGTATATGCAAGACATGACCAGCTCCATCTGCCAGGACACCAAAGCTGCTAATGGGGCTAATACCGTCACGCCCGGCAATGAAGTAGAGAAGAGGCTTATAGACGCTCGTGATGGTAAAGAGTATTGGGTAAGTAAGTTAGCGGACCAGAACTGTTGGATGGTGCAGAATTTGGCGTTAGATCTTACTGCCGGACAAAAACTCACCAATATCAACACCGATCTCAATAGTAAAACAGAGTGGCTAGTCCCCACTACTACGGAAAGTGCGGTACCAGCAAAAATAGCCAATCTAAGCGCCAATAATAATGCAGCATTTTTCACTACTCGTTCGTGGAACTTAGGAGAGTATATTTTAGCAACGCCAGACAAAGCTTATAGCCCACAAGGAGTCACAACTACAGGACTCTGCACTGCTTCAAATTCCACAGACGGAGTAGGTATATATGATTCCGTCGTCACAGGACAAACTTTAACTCGTTGCAAAGATTTCCAACTTGTTACCGATTGGCAGCCCACATTCGTGGCAAAAGCTGGCACATGGAATGGGGCAAACTTAAGCTACGTAACAGCCAACGCCTCAACAAAAACCTACGATGCACACTATTTAATCGGTAACCTCTACCAGTTTAACGCTGCTACAGCAGGCTCAGGCGGCCGAGAAGTAGTGAGCGCAGCTAGCTCCGTCACGGATGCCAAAACACTATTAGAAGCACAAGATAGTGTCTGTCCCAGAGGGTGGCAATTACCAACCGGCGGCGCCAACGGCAATACAGGGCTTTCATTTAATCGACCAAAGAGTTATCTACGGCTACTTATTAGCTACGGTTATCCTTCTGTAATTAATACGACCAATTATCCAGCTGCAGGAACAGCACCTAACCGCTATTCAACCTCGCAAATTTTAACTACGACCATAAACGGCGCAAATCGCAACCCTGCAAAACAACCAATCAGATTAGTACGGGTCGGTGCCATATATCTGCAATATGGTTCATTGCGTCACGCAGGCCGTGCAGCCATGTTTATCACTTCAACAGTTAGCACTGACGCAAAATACATGTTTGGCGGTGATTTGCTAAATAATCGCCTAGACATCGATTCAACGTCCGAGCGAGTATATGGTGTGCCCGTCCGCTGCCTCGCCCGCTAAGGTACCTTTCTCCGTTCACCGCCCTAAAAACGCTTCATTATAAAAAAATTTTAAGCAACAAGCAGGTGAACTTGTACACGCTGTACAAGTTCAAAGACTTTCTATCTCTATAATTCTGCCAAATTCTCATTCGATTCACCAAATAATACACCAAAACTTCATCCACATCTCATTTTTCTCAAAAACATCACTCTTAAGGTTGCAACTTTTTCTCAATTTGTCATATACTCCAGTCAAGGCAGATTAAACCTCTTGGCAAAGCACTTTAATTTAACGTAGAATGAAGGGTTAACGGTATGAGCTTTATCTTTAACTTCTGGATTTTCAAAATCGAAATCAGTTTTAAAATAAATAACCGACCACCGGATACTCGATCCGGTGGTTTTGGATTCGCCGGCTATGCC
>CAYPTT010000054.1:0-6752 GCA_964413835.1 uncultured Candidatus Saccharibacteria bacterium | reverse complement strand
CCAGTAACCTCGAAGTTAACAGCTTCTTGCTCCACCATTGAGCTACCGGGGACCACCATCACGACAAAGAAACCGCCCCTCTCCTCATCTGACTTCCATTATACCACACTTATCTCAAAAATGTAAAATTTCCCAAAAACCCTCTCATCACGAACCTTCCTTTGTCCGTGGGGGATATATTCAGCCCTACCGCGGTTCGCTACGATATGCGGGCAGTAATAACCATTATTTATCTGTTACTGCATATACGTCTATCTCATCAATCTACGATCAAGGATTCAATAATGCTTCCGTAGTTCCTGCTAGCAGTGACGAACGTGCCTTTGCTTTCTCCGTCCGCTGTCTAGCACTGTAGGAGGTTAGCAAAACCTGGCAAAACCTGGCAAAACTTAGCAAAACTTAGCAAAACCTAGCAAAACCTAGCAAAACCTAGCAAAAAGCCCCCAGTTTCCCAGGAGCTTTAATATTATACCGATAAAACCAACGCGAGCCCAAAACTCAAACTCAACTATCTAGAACGCAGACAAACAGATAATTATCTCCGGAACGTCCCGAAAGTCTTCGGATCACAATCTATCTTGTCCATCCGCTCCGCAAAATACGCTCCTAGCCTCGGCATAACTTTCTCTGGCTTCTTGGCCACCAGCGTAAAATCATCCAAAATCCAGAAATCATCATCTGCCGGACAACTCCGCCATGTACTATAAAAACGACAACCCACCGGTCGTTTTTGAGAAACCAACGGTACAGCATAGCATAAATGCCTCTGTACGACCGCCTCTTGAAGCGCCCAATACTGAATCCGCACCAAACTCTCAAAAATTTCCGCCTTTATATTCTCCGGGATTAGCTTATATTGACCTTCACCATTCAGCGCCGCCCAAAAATCTTGACAGTTCTTTATCACTCGCTTATAGAGACATTTTATCCGCGTCGTGCGGTCTTTATAATATCTGTAGCCTTCGCTATCCCGATTGGCAAAATCATCATCCTTATCGCGATTCGCCGTCAAGACGTCCACGGCGTCCGTTATTGCACGCACCCAATCATACACAGCAAAACAAGTCTCTTCAGTAATATGGCGGTTACTCTGCTCCAGAATCGCTATCTCATAAGGATGCACCAAATCATTGTCAGGCTTCTTACTCTGGAGAATATCGAGCAGTGCCACCTCACGCAACTCAAAACCTTCATCGTATGCCATTTCCCCGTAAATATTTACTTCCTGTAACATAGTTCTCCTCCGCGTTTTTCTCGCCCGCCGGCTTGTATTTCCGCTTTGACCAAGTTCGCCCAAGCGGTTTGTCATAGCTCGATGCCATATATCAAAATTATCAATTCCCCAATCAAAATCCTCTCCAAAAATCAAATATATTTCAATTTTCTTTAATACAGATCTCTTATAATCATCCAGCCATCACAAACCGCTTCGATCTCTCAGCAAAGCCAATCATCCAGCCAACCCCTAAAGCAAAGTTTACAATATATCTTATATATTGTAATTACGCTACCGTAATGTTTTATCGGTCATGTTTTTAAGCTACTTAAGCCGTCCTTCCCCCTGTTCTCATTCCTTAGCTCCAGCCGTCGAATTTCAGTGCCCTGTTTTCAAACTATTTCAAGCACCAACAAAATCCAACAAGCCTAGCCAAAACCAGCCTATACCTCAATTCTATCACACATCATGATTTTTGTCAATACTCTTTATGTATATCAACGTATTTTTCTAACTTTTTACCCTATTTTACTGACTTTTTCCATTGAATTTTAATAACATCTGTGATATAATAAACAATGTAAGATATTTTCTTACCACTTGATTTTGTAAAATATTTATTATGGATAATTTTTTAATTAGTATTGCTGGACTTGCCGCTTTTGGCTTTTTGATCGTCTCCATTTTGGTCGGCATTACGACTACTCGCCGGCGTCAAGATGCCATGGATCGTTACCGTTATCGCCCCAAGAAACAGCTGATGGTTGGTCCAGAGAAGCATTGTTTCCAACTACTCAACGAGATCTTCGGCCAAACTTTTTATATTATTCCTCAAGTTAGTGTATCTTCCCTCCTCAGCCACAAAGTTGGCACTCAAAATCGTTACGAAGCTTACAGCTTTATCAAAGATAAATACGTTGATTTTGTTTTTTGCAACAAATCCACCATGCGCCCTGTTTGCGCCGTCAAGATCGACGATGGCTCACATAACAATTCCGACAAAACTCCCGGCAGCGACCCCAAAGATATGCAAAAATTCTTTCGCAGCGCCCATTTACCTTTCGTCCGCATCACCAACCCTCGCTCTATCGACCGCCAAGATATTATCGACGAATTCTCCCGCGTTATCTACGAAACCAGCAAACTCCAAAACAAAAAATAGCCCCTACGCAAAGAGGCTGGGCTTATGGGCTTATAGGCTTATAGGCTTATAGGCTTATTCTTTTTATAAAACAACGTTAGTTGAGATGAAATACAAGAAAAGGGCGCAGCGCGCAAGGGAGTTGGACTTATGGTCCTACTCCCGCGCACTACAGCCCTTGACACAGTAGTTCGCTCAAATAACGAATTTTACGCCACGGTTAGCGAAATCTTCCGCCCCTCTTTGTCTACATCCAGTACCCGAAAATTTTTCCGTTCGTTTAATGTAAAGACTTTTTCTGGGTCAGCATCATTCCCCGTACCAAGCTCTGATACGTGCACCAAAGCTTCCACCGCTGGTGAAATCTGCACGAAAGCGCCAAACGGCGTAATCCGCGTAATCGTACCTTCAACTTCGTCGCCACGCTTCAGATTTTCTACCTCTGACAGCCATGGATCCTCAGTCAATTGTTTCATTGACAGCGACAAACGTTCCTTATCAATCGTGATAATCTTAGCCTCTACTTGATCACCAACTTTCACGTAATCCGACGGATTATTCACGCGCTCCCAAGAGATCTCCGAGATGTGAATCAGGCCCTCCACGCCATCTACATTCACGAAAGCGCCAAAGTCCACCACACCAGTCACTACACCTTTCACCGTGTCGCCAACGTGCAACTCCGCAAAGCGCTCTGCTAAGCCATCTTTGATCGCTTCCTTCTCTGAGAAGATCAACTTGTTATCTTTACGGTTCGCGTCCAAAATCCGTACTTTCATTGGCTGACCAACCAAGGCATTCAAACGCTGCAAAATCTCGTCTTTATCTGCCGAACCTACGCGTGGATAATGCTCTGCCGAAAGCTGAGAAACTGGCAAAAAGCCCCGAATTCCTTCATATTCCGCCAACAAACCGCCCCGGTTCGCATCAAACGGCGTAATCTCGATCACTTCTGCACCATCAATCCGTGCTTGAATCTCATCCCAACCTTTTTCTTTCGCGGCCTTACGTAGCGACAATAATACGCTGCCGTCTGCCATTTCCGACTCGATTACCGAGGCCGAAACCTCATCACCGACATTTAAATTCCGCGCAAACGACACCTCGCGACGTGGTACTACGCCCACACCTCGCGCTCCGAGATCAATCAAAATCTCATGTTTGCGCATTGACAATACCTTACCGGTCACTGTCTCACCTGTCACTGCTCGCTTCGCACCTTCCTCGGCTCCCGCCAGCAATTCATCCATTGTTAGTTTGGCTTTTGTTGTATTTGCCATTATTTAATATATTATCCTTTCTTCAGGTCCGTTCAGGAAAATCCCCCGCCTCCCCACAAAAAACGCTAAACGCCCTACACCTCAATCGCCCAAAACACATTCTCCTGAACGAACCCGAAATCTAACCCCATTATAGCAAACCCTTCCCTATCCGTCCAGAGGTAAAATCGTCCATTTTTACCGTCATAAAAAATCGCCCGCACCTACCCAAAAATTCATTTTTCCCTTGAAAACCCCTTCCCAGACTGTTATTATATTTTTATACTGATATTTGTAATCTTCGCTCAAACGAAAGACTAATTTTGAGTACAAAGTTTCAACACAACTTTTCCACAACCTCACCCGAACTTAAATTCATCCATTCTAAATATTCACTACGCCAAAACCCGAACTTAAATTCTCACCAAATTTTACTCAAAATCTAGCGCCCGAACTTAAACACCAACAATCCCGCGCGCGTCTACAAGCCCATTGCTCACGTTCCACAACTCGGACAATGATACTTACCATCCCGGCTTTGATAGCGCGTTAATCCACACTCTGGACAAGCTGATTTTTGGTGTAGCCAATCCCGATAGCTATCCAGCGCACCCTCCACCAAATCCTCATCATAATATATATTATATCGCGCACAAAGCTCCCGCGCCTGCTCCCACGCCGCCCGCTCCATTTTTAAGCGTTCCACGTCCGTTCGAAAGCTCTTATGCTGTAAAATCGCATGCCCCACCTCATGTAGTAGCCGCAAAGCCTCTTCACATGCCACGTCCTCCTTTTTTTGATTCACTGCAGGCTCATTTTCTTGCTCAAGCATTAATTTTTGCCCGTGTTCAGCCCCAAAATCTTTATCCAAGGCCTTTTTCCCAATACACAAACGCTGCTCACGCGACATTTGCGGTATTTTTGAGCTCAATAACGCCTCGGCTTTGCCTACGGCCCATAATTCTTGCGGTATACGCACGGTTTTCGGCGCCCGAAACGCAAATTTCCGTCCCGCCTTAAAATCCAAACCCGGATAATCCAGCTCCAGTCTTGCCAAAACCCACTGGAAAACCGCCGCACCACCTCCAGTCACATCCCTAGATCCTTCCGCCTCTGTTTCTACCCCTGTTGTTCCCCCCGCCTCTAAATTCCCCTCCACCTCTATAAACCTCCTCTATGAATCTATTATATCGCCCGGCTCACTTTTCTCCTAACATAAGCATTACGCAAAAAGAGGCCGAGTTTCAAACTTTGCCTCTTTTTATAAAACGAAGTTAGTTGAGATGAAATACAAGGAAAGGGCGCAACGCGCAAGGGAGTTGGACTTATGGTCCTACTCCCGCGCATTACAGCCCTTGACGCAGTAGTTCGCTCAAATAACGAGTTTTAAGCTTTCTTGGCTGGTCCACGACGTGAGATGCGCCCCCCCTTCGCTCCAGCAATCCGTGCTAAAGCCGGATTGGCTGCGAAACCACCAGTATGACCGTTTTGACCGCCTTTGCGACCAATCTGAGAATAAAATTCTTTACCATACTTTGCTTTATTGGTAGCGGCTGCCTTGAGACCACCTGCTTTTGTTCCTGCCATAGAAACTCCTTTTCTGCCCACCATTTAATTATTTCCTTTACAAACACCACCCTTTTATGAACCGCGATCCCCACTTCCAGCCCGAGCCTCCGGCTCCTTTCACAAAATTTTCTCAGGATTTTGCTTATGCTAGACATCACGATTTCCGGATGTTGCTACCATTGTAGCATACCGCTTCAGTTTTGTCAATACGTTTTTGCTAAAATTGTGTCATAATCTATCATTCGCCCCTGTTATTTCAAACAAAAATGCCCTCTTGTTTTTCTCGAAAATCCTGTTTTTACTCAAAATTTTTCCCGAACAAAGCCTCTTCCGCCCATTTGCAAAATTTCCAAAACTTTATCATCCTCAGCATATTTTTCGTTTGCTTTCCACCCGAACATTCCCCACCCTAGTTTTTCACAACCGGTGGAAAAACTCTCTTGACTTTATTCATCTTGTGATATAAAATAGAGATAATTTAAGCAAAACCACTGCGAGGTTGCTTAAATTTACGTGCATCTCCAGAAAAATACCCATTCCATATTCAGGCGGGTATTTTTTGTTTAAAATGCCCAAAAATGAGCTCAATCCCATCATAATCACCATGCCGTTTAAGCCATTTTAAGCCCCTTCTCCGGCGTTTTTGAACAAAAACGCCTACATACACGTCTTTCATAATATTTATGCTAAAAATAGCCTCTACGTCGCTCAGACGGACATTTTACAAGCAAACTCAACCAAAGATCGCACTAAAATTTTCTTCGTCTCATAGACTAAAATTCACCACCGATCGCCGGGGAAAGCATGAGCCGATCGTGAGTCTGCTCCAGTGATTAGGCTATCTTCCAAAATTAGCAGAACGGCAATCCTCCAGGCATGAACTACGTCGTATGCCGTGTCCGACCAGCCATAACCATATCCTCCCGACATCTCTAAGTAGCCATCTACTTTCTGAATCGATCCACTACGCACACATCTGCAAGTTTTTGAATAAAATAAGCATTCATGCTTATTTTTGAAAAAACGCAGCAGATTATGGCGTAGCCAGTTGTAGAGG
Source organism: uncultured Candidatus Saccharibacteria bacterium (assembly GCA_964413835.1). GTDB lineage: Bacteria > Patescibacteriota > Saccharimonadia > Saccharimonadales > Saccharimonadaceae > Nanosyncoccus. Next base: position 510 of record CAYPTT010000054.1, on the reverse strand, counting down.
GGAGGGGAAGCAATATATATAAGAAAACGAAGCAGATTATGGCGTAGCCAGTTGTAGAGGGGACGGAAGCGATATGCATTTTTGAGAAAACATAGCAGATTCTGGCGGAGCCAATTCTAGAAGGGTGAGGTAGGAAGCCTAATTATACTTATTTTTGGAAAAAATGTTATAATTCCCTCATGACACAATCTGATGATTTAATTAATGATTACCTCGCCGGAGATGAAATTGACCCCTGTGAACACGACCAATATGAACTCGAAAAATTCGCCGAATTCTTTGGCCTCGATCAAGACGATGATGAATAATAAGTTCGCCGAACAACAATAATACTAGACCTCTAAATTCCCAATTCAGTATAAAACCCGCTATGCATCGAAATCACCAAGGTAACAATCGAGTAATAATCAATTCCCTAGCTCAACATAAAACCTGCCCAAAAGTGCAGGTTTTATGTTGGTGGAGTAACAGGGATTCAAACCCTGGACCTCTGCCTTGCAAAGGCAGCGC
>CAYPTT010000053.1:0-6919 GCA_964413835.1 uncultured Candidatus Saccharibacteria bacterium | reverse complement strand
AAGTAACTAAACAACTCATCGACATCCGTGATGGTAAAGAATACTGGGTAGCAAAACTCGCGGATGGGAATTGTTGGATGACGCAGAATCTAGCACTAGACATTGACGCCACCCGTGGTGCTAAACATGCCGATGGTTCAGGCTATACGGCTTTAACTAATGAAAACACGGATTTGAATTCGAAGAGTAGCTGGACGCCAGAAAAGAGTACACTAGCATCTGAGGCATTAAGCATACCGAGTGATGCGACAAATGCCAATAGTGCCTATTCGTGGAACTTAGGGGAGTGGATTATAAAGAACCCCCTATCAACTACGTCTTGTCCAGATATTAATATAGGTGATACGATGGGTGTTTGTACTAATTTAATGATGATTAACAAGACCGATTGGCAGAATACTTTGTTGGAACCTGGAGTAAGCATCAAGGACAACGCCTACGATGCGCATTATTTGTTGGGAAATTATTATCAGTGGAACGCGGCGACGGCACAATCCAATATAAGTGAAAGCATAATAAACGGTCAAACGCTATTAGATGCGGATGATTCGATTTGTCCCAAAGGCTGGAAATTGCCAAATGCAAATGTCAATGCGGATGAAGCTCCACTTGATTTGAGCAAGAGCTTCTATCGTTTATCTACTGCATATCAGTTCGATAGGTTCCCAGAAAAGATTACTTTATCACCGACTTATCTTATACGTAGTGGTGTAGTCGAACCATTTCAAAAACAAATTTGGCGGACAAATTTTTATGGACTTTATTGGAGCAGCAGCGTTCGTTATATAAATACTTCGGGTGCCATGCGTTTACTTTTTAGTGAAGCTGGGGTGCTTCCAGCACACGAAGGCTATCGGATGTACGGTCAGGCTATCCGTTGCCTTGCCCGCTAATAATACTTTTACAATTCATCAATCTTCACCCGCACCTGCTTCGTGGTGTCACGGTCGCGCACTGTCACGTCGTTGTCTTCTAAGCTCTCAAAATCCACTACTACGCACTTTGGCGTACCGATTTCATCCTGCTTGCGGTAACGTTTGCCAATATTTCCCGAATCATCCCACGTCACGAAAGTATATTTTTGCTTCAAAATCTCAAACACTTCTTTCGCCTTCGCCACCAATTCTGGCTTATTTTTCAGCAGGGGTGACACGCAGTATTTATACGGTGCCAAATTCTCCGGCAATTTCAAAACGGTTCGTTTATCACCACCTTCAAGCTCCTCCTCGTGGTACGCTGCGCTCAGCACCGCCAAAATCAACCGCTCTACACCAATCGACGGCTCAATCACGTGCGGGATGAAGCTCTCACCGGTATTTTTATCGCGATACTCCATCGATTTCCCCGACTCTCTTTGGATATTATTCAAATCAAAATCCGTCCGGTACGCCAAGCCCATCAGTTCTTCCTCGCCGTTTGGATAGTCAAACATAAAATCAATCGTTCGTTTCGAATAGTGTGCCCGGTCTTCTGCCGGTACGTCGTATTCATGAATCATCTCCTTTGGCAAGCCCATCACCCCTTCAAGAAACTCATGCTGCTCCTTTTGTAACTTCTCAAATTCTGCTTCCCAAGTTTCTGGCTTCACGAAATATTCAATTTCCATCTGGCTGCACTCGCGGTCACGCAAGATAAAATCTCTCGGTGAAATTTCATTCCGAAACGCTTTACCCTGTTGCGCAATTCCAAACGGGATATTCGGGTAAATCGTATCCACCACATTACGAAAGTTCGTAAAAATTCCCTGTGCCGTTTCTGGCCGCAGATAAGCAATGTGCTCGTCATCGCTCACTGGCCCGATATGCGTCGTGAACATCATGTTAAACTTGCGAATCTCACTCCAATTTTGCTTGCCGCAAGTTGGACATTTCGCTCCTGCCGCCAAAAACTCCTCATCGGTAATACCTTCACCGTAGCCATCCACCAACTTATCCGCTCGGAACCGACCATGGCACTCCTTGCACTCCACTAGCGGATCGTTAAACGTCGCCACGTGACCCGACGCTTCCCAAGTTTTTGGGTTCATAATAATCGCCGCATCCACCCCGTACATATTATCACGTTGATCTACCCAAAATCTCCACCATTCGTTCATAATGTTGCGCTTCAGCATCACGCCCAGCGGACCAAAATCCCAAGTTCCCGCCATTCCGCCATACACATCCGATCCCGGAAAAATAAACCCCCGTCGCTTACATAGACTTACAATATCTTCTAACTTACTCATAATATAATTATAACACAAAAACTCCCCCAATCGCTCGGGGGAATTTATCTACAACCTCCTTTCCAAAAGCTCGGAACTCTCCGGGCGGTTTTTCTTAGCCAATACACTAGGCGCCGATCATCATTGTTGACGCAGTCTCACGCTTGAGCTTCTCAACTCTGCGTTCTAACCTCAAGATGTTAACTTCATTATAATAATGAGCCGTACGCCGCCCGGTATTTTTATCTTTGATGAAGAACAACGTCTCGTCCTGCATCTCGTAGCTACGCTGTTTGTCGATTAAATTCAACGCCGCTGATAGCTTACGCAGCTGGTCCGTTCCCGCTAGTAGCTTCCGATAAGTACGTGAGTGCTCTCGCATTAGCTGGCGCGCTCTACAGTCTTTCATCTCTTGTTCGATCGTACTGCGCCCCTTGAGTAGGGAATTGTCGCCGATAGCCTTCTTATACTCCTTTATCCCAAGTATAAATTGTTTACACTGCCAGCTGAATATTGCTACTTCTTTGCCATTATTGTAGCGCCGAATCCTTACTGCCACATGACCGTCTTCGGAATTTAATCGTGCTACTACGTGTGCCACTGGACATCCATGGATGTAACTTTTCCATTCACGCAGGATTTCGCCGTCCACCACGCTGATTTCTTCAAAGATTTCATTTTCCTCCCCGCAAATCGTCAATAGGAGAATAATCTCGTCTTCGCTATATTTTGTGGCTTTTAATACGGGCAACCCCTCGTCCGCCACAATCTTGCATGGTTCAACGCTAATCGAAGTCTCAAAATGACTCCAATCCACGCTGGAGAATTCAAAGCTCTGCGGCCGACCTACTGACAATCTAGCCGCATAGTGTCCACAGTAACTCATCTCCGGCGATACTCCACCGAAGAATTCCGCCTTCGATTTGGTTTTTAACCACCACCCCGTTGGTCTGCAATAATCACTTTTTGCGTGCAAAAAGCATACTCTAATCATAGTATGCTACCCCCTTTATTTTAGATTCTGCCGTAGTTCAGGTTGTATTTCTACCTCAAAAAGAACCACACCACAGTGTATAATTCCATTGTAGCACACTTTACAATTTTTGTCAATAGGAAACTACCAAAATTTGCTAAAATTCATAAAATATTCTAATAATATATATATATATATATATTGCTTAGAACGCAAGAAAATTGTATTCCAGGCAGGTGAAAACGTCAGTTGCAAGCAAAAAACATCTCCTGCAACATATTACAAAAGATATTTTCAACAAAATCAAAAATGGTGGAGTAGGGGAGACTCGAACTCCCCACCTCAGCAATGCGAATGCTGCGCTCTACCAGATGAGCTACTACCCCAGTACTTCCATCCTATCACAGCTTGACAAATACGGCAAACTTTATTAATCCTTGATGGACGCCGCTTCATCGCCCAGTACTTTGTTTTCGACTTTCGTCACGGTTTTGTGTAGCTTCAGGATTTTTGTTACGCTAACGATTAGGAAAGCAATATATCCTACCAGCAGCACAATCATGATAAATGCACACAGCATTCCTGTGGCATCTACGTTGGCACTATAGAGCGTACTCGAATCAGTCGAAAATTCTAAAAATACCGTACAAACCACCAACGCAATCCATACTAAAACTCCTGTCAGTAATAACTTGGCAACCTCCGTAATCACCGTCCGCACAAAATAGTTATGGTTAGTTATCAGTACTGCTAATTGTTTATCGTTTTTCATAATCCTCCTTTGCTTAAAACCATTTTATCATTCTCGTTGCTATATTAAACAAAAACTACTAAATCTTTAATGTTATTACATAACTACGTATTCATATTAGCCTAGGCTTAAACTCAGCTCGTCCATTGGTAAAAATTTGCGACTCCAAGCTATCTCTATTCTTGCCAACTTTTGCCATAGACCGTGATTCCAACCAAGGCCACTACATCCACTAGGATAATAATCAAACCCGCAAGCTCGCTACCTTGGAGTAAGAGCGCTCCGCCCAGCATTCCGGCCGCGGCCGCCAGGACGAAAATCATCAATTGTCGAATTCTCGTCGTCCGGACGGCCGCGGCCAACTCCTCCGATTCGACTCGCCGGGCGTGGCGCGCCTGCCGCTCGGCGATTTCGATAATTCGTTCCGCCCCGCCCGGTACTACCTCCTCGTACTTTGCAAGGTCTTCTGGCGCCGGCAGCAGCTCCATCAGCTCGGCGCCCCTCATGGCGTTATTTGCTATCTCTGCCGTCTCGACCCCCGTCGCCCTCTCCGCTGCTGCCAGCGCCACCTTTCTTCGACCCCCAGTCTTTGCCGCTTTTACTGTACTTCTGCCACCCGTCTTTACTGTATTTTCTGTCATCTTATCCGCCTTAACTTAACCATTAACTTTAACTTAATCTTAATCTTAATCTTTTCCCCGCATAATTGATTTCTTACTCATCGCGCAGTCTTGTCTTAACCGTCTTACTTTACCTCGCATTCGCTGGAATCCCCGGAATAGGGAATCTCAACGCTAATGCTCGTACCTCTTCCCGAATTTGTTCTAGCTCCTCACTCTTTGATTCTAGCCCGGCTTCATCGCCTGCCGCTACGCAAATCTCCACTACCTGTTTCATCCAGTTTGCTAGAGTTTTCATCTCTTCTTCGCCTAGGCCACGCGTCGTCATCGCTGGGGTCCCCAAACGTACGCCAGATGGCCGGAAAGCCCCACCTTTATCCGTCGGCAAAGCGTTAGCATTCAGCGTCAACCCAACCTTATCAAGTGCCGTCTCATAGAATTTCCCATCAATTCCAAAACTACCTTTTATATCTACCAATAACAGGTGATTTTCCGTCCCCCCACCTTGTAACTTAAAACCTAATGCTTGCAAATTTTCTGCCAGCACCTGCGCGTTCTTGACAATTTGCTTCGCATAATTTTTAAACTCAGGCTGTAAATCCTCCTCGAAGGCCACCGCCTTTGCTGCAATGACGTGTTCCAACGGTCCACCTTGCGTACCAGGGAACACCGCGCGGTCGATCAGAGTTGGGATATTTTCTAGCGTTCGCTCGCATTTTTTTAGCGGATTTCCTACCTTCCCCATCGACATGATTAGTCCGCCCCTTGGCCCGCGCAAAGTCTTATGCGTGGTCGACGTCATGACTTGAAACCCATGCTCCAGCGGATTTGGATGCACTCCTCCCGCGATTAGCCCGGCCACATGCGCCATATCCGCCATCAAGAGAATCTCTTGCCCGCTCTCCGCGCTCACTTTCTCCGCAATCGCCCTCACGCGGTCAAAATCTGGCACTTTCATAAACGCCGAATATCCCACTAAAATCAATTTCGGTTTATGCTCCAGCGCCAGTTTCTCCAGTTCCTCGTAGTCTATATCCCCCTCTTCAGTCACGCCGTAGCCCACGAAATTATAAATTTTTGCACTCCGCGTCACTGGCGACCCGTGCGTCAAATGCCCCCCTGCCGGCAAAGACATCGCTAAAATCGTATCACCCGGCTGACACCAGGCAAAATACACCGCTTCATTTGCATTTGCACCAGAATGTGGTTGAACATTTGCGTGATCGGCGTGAAATAGCTTTTTCGCTCGTTCAATCGCCAAATTTTCAATCTGGTCGACGTTTTCATTGCCACCGTAATAACGTTTTCCCGGATAGCCCTCGCTATATTTATTCGTCAAAACCGAGCCCATCGCTCTCAAAACTTCTTCCGAGACATAATTTTCACTCGGAATCAACTCCAGCCCCTCACTTTGTCGCTTCTGTTCAAGCTTAATCAGTTCAAAAACCTCATCATTTTGCGTTGCCATCACTTTACCTCCAATTATTTCATACTATTTCTGCCCTTTTGCCGAATTTACACCATACCTCTTCTCCGCTTTTCTCAATTATAACAGGTATTCCTGCAAAACCAGCAAATTCCCCAAATTCCCCAAAATTCGTTGAGACTCCCCTCTCGGAATCTTTCCGCCGTAGAGTCCTCTGCTTCCCTTGACGAAAAACACGATATAAAGTATACTGCTTGTTGGAACTCGCTTAATTTTGTATTCTTCAGAAAGGGGTTTAGTTTATGAAGCAATTTTGCGAAGTTAAACGCGCTTGTAATTTTTCATCAATCTGCCAAGGAATCTCCGATCGTCTGGAACAGCCCGTCGGTCTCATTCTCCTCGGCATCGAAAATAGCCAAGAAATGTCAGCTTATTATCATCTCATCATGGAGCTCTCGCTTAAAACTGGACAGCAGATGGCGGTCTATTTTCCGGAGGATTCTCCCAGTCTACCTGATTTGAAGAGTAGTTTTGCCTGGCATCCGTTCGTCCTGCGCATTCTCGGGGAAGAAGCCTCGCTCGACGCGTCACGACGCACCGCCCTCATCCATGATCTGACTCAGGCCGGGGCAAAGAGCGTGGTTATGTTTTACGTCGAATGCGCTCCTCCGCCGATTCTGAGCGCCTTTGATCTGCCTCGGCGCTATGCCTTTTATCGGCGCCAACGTCAATTCCGCCAAAATCTTCCTACTTCAGAAGGTTTATCCTATCTTGTCAAGCTCTTTCCGTAATATCTGTCCTAGCCTTTTTCATTACTGGCCAATCTCGTCCCCCGTTTTCTCTGACGGGGGATTTTTCTCTCCCAAAAGCCCAAAAACGGCGTCTAGCTACTTCCTCATCTCAACACCTTCGCAACAAATGCAGATGGAGTCATAAGCTGTAA
>CAYPTT010000052.1:0-7194 GCA_964413835.1 uncultured Candidatus Saccharibacteria bacterium | reverse complement strand
CTTTAATCTCTCCTTTGGTACCTACCATGGCATTAGTCTGGTCCATAGTACTAACGTACACTTGGTAGCCAGAGTTACTAGAAGACTCAATTTGCAGTTTGGAGCTGACCGCTCCAAACTGCCCAGCGCTAGTAGGCGTAATGTCTATATCATTAGTTGAAGGCAAAGAGAGGGAGATGGTGGCGGGTTTAGGGTCTTGATGGTCGAGGACTAGGGCCTGGCTCGTGGACGCACAAATTGGAAAGATTAGGGCTAAGCTAATTAACCCTAAACCCGCCAGCGAGGCATAGTGGATGAAGTAATAAAGTCTTCTGGGCTTTTCCAAAGTAGTAGGCTTTGGTTCCCCATCATGCAATGATTGAGCTAGCGTGCTTAGTTTATGGTTGATGATATGACTCATGTGCTATGCGCCCTCCGTGCGTTAGTGATACTTACAAATCGTCGGGCTACCCACGCTACTGTTGGTTTTGGAGGAGAATGGGAGGCTGGTGTGCTAGGTTAGGTACTAGTGCAAAGCATAATACTTTACACCAACCTAGCCATCAGCCCATCCCATTCTCTCCAAAACCAAAAATGGGTGCCACGACGGATTGAACAGAATCACCAACGCAACTTAAAATCAGTAGCAATGATGCGTGTCGTAACACCCAGTCTATCATTGTACTGATGATAAGTTGTCGTATCGCGTTCAACACGATAGCAAAAAATTGCGTCTAATTGTGATTTTGTTCAAGTTTATTATATCACGGTTTTAACATAAAAGGTAAAAATCGACGGACATAAAATTTTGCGGAATAACTACTTATCAATAGCTCCGTTCTTTCTACATAACTATGTATGATTAATCAAAATCCAGCCCTTTGTCCGTGGGGGACTTGTAGATCCATGGTATGGCTCTTCGCGACTTCTAGACCTCAGTAACTATTATTGGGCTAGTACTGCATATCCTAATGATTCTTACGCTTACCATCAGTCTTTTAATAGTGCTAACGTCCTCCCTTCTCATAGCGGTAATCGCGCCAATGGTTTCTCCGTCCGCTGTCTAGCACTGTAGGGGGAGGGATAAGTAAGTTATGTTCCTGCGGTCTTTCTGAGTGACTAGTGACCAATGAGTTCTTTAAAACCCGCCTCATCCATAACTGGGATGCCTAGTTTAGCAGCCTTATCGATTTTACTTTTGCCAGGTTTATCACCTACAATCAGGGCAGTAGTGGTTTTTGTAACACTTTTGGTAACGGTGGCGCCAAGTTCGCGCAATTTGTCTTCGGCTTCTTCACGTCCCATATCGCTTAAAGTACCACTAACAATATAACTTTTGCCAAAGAGGGGTAGGCTGGTTTTATCAGTATGAATGGGTTGTACGCCGAGTTCACGAAATTCTTGTAACATTTTGATATTATCTTCGTCGGCAAACCAAGCGAGGATGGACTCGGCGACCACTTTGCCAATATCTGGCAATGCCATCAATTCCTCCTCAGTGGCTTGCTCGAGTCGCTCGATACTACCAAAACCGTCGGCCAAAGTGGTCGCCGTCTGGGCGCCGACGTGGCGAATGCCGAGGGCAGTAATAAACTTACTCAGCTGAGGCCGCTTGCTATTAGCGATCGCTTCGACCAGCTTTTTCGCCGAGAGGCGCCCGAACCGCTCCAAGCTAGCCAGTTTAACTTGCGTCAGACGATAAAGGTCGGGCAGGCTTTTGACTAAATTCGCATCAACCAAAGCTTCGACGTTTTTTTCGCCGAGACCTTCGATGTTGAGGGCGGGTTTTGAAGCGTAGTATTCTATACTACGCTTCAAAACCAGGTCAGCATTCTCCCCGCGCACGCGATACACCACTTCGCCAGCGGGGCGCTCAAAAGTTAATTCTGGATATTGATTTTTGAGCGCCCCGACATAATCAAACTTTTGTTCATCACCTTGGCGGAGCTCGACGAGAACCTTTTTAATTTGCGGAATAATATCCCCCGCCTTGTAAATAATTACCGTATCGCCAATTCGCACATCAAGTCGTTCGATTTCATCGGCGTTATGCAAACTAGCATGGCGCACGGTACTACCAGCCACGACGACAGGATCAAGAATCGCCACGGGCGTGGCGGCGCCGGTGCGACCAATGCTAATGACAATATCTTTGACACGCGTGGTAGCTTCTTCGGCCGGAAATTTAAACGCAACGGCGCCGCGCGGTGTTTTACCAACGATGCCAAGTTTTTGATAAACTTGGCGATCGTTCACTTTAATCACCATGCCATCGGTATTAAAAGGTAAAGTTTTGCGATACTCTTCTAGATGTTTAATTTCGCCAAATACACTACCCGATTGAACCGTTTGCCTTTTTTGCGTATTTTGGACCGTCTGGACGTCTTGAGAATTTTGAATATCTGCAGCCGTTTTTTCGAGACGAGTAAAAACTTTTTCTTCTCCACTGGTGCGAAAGCCAAGCTCGCGCAGTTTATGATAAGCTTCACTGTGGGTAGACAAATTAGGTGTAACTAAATCGTAGGCCATAAACTTTAGTTTGCGACTGGCGGCAACTTTAGGATCAAGTTGGCGAATACTACCGGCTGCCAAATTACGTGGATTAGCAAAAGGTTTATCGCCAGATTTCTTTTGTTTAGCATTTAGTTCATCAAAATCTTTTTTAAAGATGACGATTTCACCACGTACTTCAACATGACCTTTTTCATTAATACTCAGCGGCACATTTTCAATAGTGCGCACATTCATAGTGACATTTTCCCCCACTAAACCATCGCCGCGCGTCACGGCCATTTGCAAAAGTCCATCATCATAATGCAAAGCACAGGCCAGGCCATCCATTTTGATATCGGTAAAAAACTCGGAGACTTTGCCACCCGGCACGAGCTTTTCGATACTACTTAGCCAACCGCGCACTTCGTCTTCGGAAAAAACATCCGCTAGCGAAATCATCCGATCTTGATGCGTAACTTTTTCAAATTTATCTAACGGTTTACCAGCCACACGCTGCGTCGGAGAATCAGGAGTAATGAGCTCAGGATATTGTTTTTCTAATTCAGAAAGTTCATGTTTGAGCGAATCCGCCGCCGCCTCACTCATGGTCGATTCATCTAAGACATGATAGTGGTAGCGATAATCATTAATTAACTCGCGCAATTTATCAATACGGGCCGATGCCTCAGTTTTGTTCATTTTCACCTCCTCTAATTTTTTCTAACAAATTAAATCTCCGTCGCGTCAACCATTGGAGACTCTCTTCCTCTTCGGCCTTTTTTCGAGTTTTTCTTGTTTCTCGTCGTAATCTAATAGCCAGCGATAATAGCGATAAAAGTAAACTGTAGTATAAATGAAGACAAAGCAAGTAAGCGCGGTCATGCAATACGGAATAATTGGGACACTAGCAATCCATCCCCATATGCTTTTGAGCCAAAAATCTAACATAATGAGCGGCAACATCACAATCATATAAATCAGTGCGATAATAATGCAAAGAAAAATTACTCGTAGCACGATCCGAATTCGGCGACCAGCCACTAAGTCTGACGCGGCGAAGAACGCGTGCATAGGATACATACCTGGCGTAGTGACCGCAATCAAACCCATGAGCGAACCAGTTAATAAATAGCAGCTCAATAGAATCATGACGGCAGCAAAAATAAAGAAAACCAGCGCATAGAAGGGCGTGGCAAGAAAATCAGTGGAAAGCGCAGCAGAGTAAGCAATCACGACAAACATAATCGGCAGGGCTTGTATAAAAATCCAGCAAAGCATTAATAAAGTAGAGATTAACGGTGACATTGCATTATACAGAGCATCGCGTAGCTTTAACTTATGTCCAGCATAGATATAGCGCAGCAGGTAGAGTGTCACCAGCCAGATGGTCAAGAAAAGAATAATCATAAAGAAAAATTGTGCGTCGTCTTTGGTAGTGTTAAGTCCGCCAGAACTAATTGTTGCAATCAAGACTAAACCAGCTTTTGCAAAATTGCCAATTTGGCCGGAAGTTGTAAATTCTGCGGCATTTTCTTCGATTGACGTGCGGAATTGTTGATAAATTGTTTCGTCCATTAGGCCGACTAATACCGAATATAAAATTGTCATAAGAAAAATAAAAGGCAAAAAGGTTTTCCAATGTCGAAAAATAATTCGAAAACTACCCATGGCGTGCGACAGTAAACCTGGTGTGTTAGTTTTGCGAAGATAATCTTCCCGGTAAGAACGCCGAAAGCTTTTGTGTAAATGAAGATGGCGCGCACGAAAATCCTTGACGCGCTTCGCGATTTTGCGCCAACGGCGTCGCAACTTGCGACCAAAAACAAAAAACTTATTAGTACGATGTTTAGCGCCGGTAGTACGATTTTTGGACCCCGGAGTACGTTTTTCTGAGCTCGGAGTACGACTATGTGCCGTTGGAGTATGTTTTTTTGAGTCTAGAGTACGCTCACGCAACGCTGGAGTACGATTTTTAGAACTGGGTTTTGCCATGCTCGAGCCTTTCAATACGTTTTTCGAGTGGTGGATGAGTACTAAACAAGTTATTAATAAAACCTTTTTTGAGTGGGTTATTAATGTAGAGCGCTTCGGTAGCGGAATTTTGACGTTTCATGGGGCGAGAATGAGTAGCTAACTTCTTGAGAGCGGAGATCATGCCTTCTGGATAGCGCGTCAACTTTACTGCGCTGGCGTCAGCCAGATATTCCCGTTCGCGCGAGACCGCCATCTGCGCAATCGAAGCGGCGATTGGTGCCAAAATTGAAACTAACAGAAGCGCAATCAAGCCGACGGGAGAATTGTCTTCATCGTCACCGTGGTTAGCATAAAACATCATGCGCATGCCAAGGTCAGAAATGTATCCTACAATACAAACCAAACCAAAAGTAATCATTGACACGCGAATATCGTAATTTTTGACGTGCGACATTTCATGAGCTATCACAGCTGTGAGCTCTTTATTGTCCATAATATCCAACAAGCCAGTAGTAGCAGCCACGATGGCGTGTTTAGGATCGCGACCAGTCGCGAAAGCATTCGGAGCAGCATCTTCGATGAGGTAGACTTTTGGCATTGGTAGACCGGCAGTTATAGCAAGATTCTCTACTGTATTATAAAGGCGTGGACTATCCTTTTTTTGAATTTCTTTGGCACCAGTCATGGCAACGGCAAGCGAACCAGCGAGAAAATATTGAATCACAGCATAAATCGTAGCAATAATTAGTACCCAAGCAACGACATAATAGTCATCCAAGAAGTACGCTACTAGCCAACCAATTGCCGTAATCAAAAGGATAAAACCTAGCATAATGAATATGGTGTTGCGTTTATTGGCGGCGATTTGTTTATACATGGTTACGGCTCAGAATCCTCGCGACGGATGGTTAGTATTTTTAGTCAAATTTAACTTGAGGGGCTTTGGCAATGCGCTCCTGCTCGGCAGCGTCAACTTCAAAATATTTGCGTTCTTTGAAATGGCCGACCAGCTTGTTGATAATATTAGATGGAAACATCTTAATCTTAGTGTTCATCTCTTTAGCACCAGCATTATAGAAACGACGTGCAGCCTGGAGCTTGTCCTCAACGTCTTGGAGTTGAGTTTGAAGTTGCTGGAAGTTAGCATTAGCCTTAAGCTCAGGATAGGCTTCGGCAATTGCCATGATGCGCGAAAGCGCGCCAGTGAGAGATTTATCGGCCGCAGCAACGCTATCGACACCTTTGGCAGAGATGGAGGCCGAACGAGCTTTGGCAATTTCTTCAAAAGCGCCTTTTTCGTGTTTAGCATAGCCTTTGACGGTCTCAGTAACGTTAGGAATTAAATCTGCACGATACTGTAGCTGTACGGTAATGTCGTGCCAAGCTTCTTCGACGCGTTCGTTAAGGCGTACCATACTATTATAAGTACCCCAAATTACCGCGATGAGAATTACGACAACGCAGATAACAATAATAAGTGGAATCATTTCATTCTCCTAAGGTTATATGGTTTTATTATAGTCGATTTTGGTAATCTTGACTAGGTGGAAGACTTTTAATTTTAGTTAGCCAATCTAGAAAAAATGTAATGACGGCTGAATTTTAGATTAAGACAAGATATTTAGCGCGCGAGGCAACGCATTAAGAGTCCGTAATAACGCTCGCTGCTGCTCGCAGCATAAACGCTAGTTTCATCAAGATAAAGGTAATAAGCATCCGCGGAAGTATTATGCGCCGTAGCTGTTCGTTCGGCGGAACCCTTGCCGGCATTCCGCAAAGACGCAGTATTTAGATGTATTGATCCTCCCCGCACAAAATACATCGGACTAAGCGCCAGATTCTGGCTGGCTGTTCCCACTGCGCCAGTGCCAGCAATACCAGTTAGAATCGGTGTATGGCCATGACCATCATTTCCAATGTAGTTACCAGTCGTCGGATACCCATAAGCTAGAAGTAGACGATAATAGCTATCTTCACGATCAAACGGTTGACCCGTAACAGTATTCCGTCCACCAGCGGGAAGCTTCCAGCCTTTAGGGCAGATGGAGTTAGAAGCGTCTTTGAGCTTACTGGCATCCTGCTCCGCACCGGTACTTACTAATCCACTGCCTGTGCCAGCTGTAGCAGCATTCCACTGGTAGTAATTACCAATCAGATAATGTGCGTCATAAGCATTCCCTTCTGCTGATGCTGCGGCAGTGGCTGCTTCGGCTGCGGTAGCACCTTTCTCTACTGCAACCATGCCAGTATAGCTATATGGCTCACGCTTCGCTGTGTCTTTATTGTAATCGGTACCGCTCCATACTCTATCTGCGCCTAGCTTTGCTGAGTCAAAAATCGGTTGCCAACCTGCGGCACTAACATCCACAAAGTTGTCACAGTTTTGCGCAATAGTTTGGCCAGGGCGCACCGCATTCACCCCGTCGTTGATAGTCGAACCATTGACTGGCGCAGAGTCACAAGAAATACCGCGATCTGGCACTACCAAGACATACTTCCCCAAGTTCCAGCTCCTTGCTTCGGTTTGGGCTGGATTAGCTATGGCCGGTGGTACTGTATAGGCTGTAGGATAATCAGCCTGCCAGGTTCTGCCCGCACTAATATCACTATCAGTCGAAGTTAATTTACGCATTACGGTACTACCATCAGTATCCTCATAGCTTAAGTCTAATGCCAAATTCTGTGTCATCCAGCAATTCCCATCGGCAAGTTTAGCTACCCAGTACTGCTTACCATCACGGATGTCGA
>CAYPTT010000051.1:0-7625 GCA_964413835.1 uncultured Candidatus Saccharibacteria bacterium | reverse complement strand
CGTCGTGCCTGATATCTGTTAATAATCCGTCTAAGCTTTGTCAGCCCCAACTACCCCTATTCTACCATTCCTGTCAGAGAAACACAAGGGTTTTCATTCCAAAATGTTGTAAAAAATACATAAACAGCTAGTTACAGTTAAATAGTCATAAAAATCCACATCATTTCCCTCATTCAGAGTGTTGTAAAAATTACACAAACAGATATAAAACTCATAAAGTCGCCATTTTCGCGCCCCAGGGGGTTGTAATTCTTTGTCAAATAGTGTTAACCTCTGTAACATGATTGCAAAAGCATATTCTGCCATCCCCCAAGGTTATCAAGGCCACATCATTGAGGTCGAAGCTGCCACCAGCAAAAGCCTCCCCTGTTTTAACATCGTTGGTATGGCCAATAAAACCGTCACCGAGGCTCGCGAGCGCGTGCGGTTAGCCCTTACCAGCTCCGGTTTCACCTTCCCTAACCAAAAAATCACCATCAATCTCGCCCCCGCCGAGCTCGCCAAAGATGGGCCTCATCTCGATTTATCTATTGCTCTAGCCATTTTAGCCATCTCTAAGCAACTTCCGCCTGCCAGCCTCGATGAACGCCTTTTCGTCGGTGAACTTTCCCTAGATGGCCAGACTAAAAGCGTTCGTGGCATTATCAATACCGTTGAAATCGCCAAAATCTCTGGTTTTAAAGAAGTTATTCTCCCCCGTGCCAACCTCGCCACCGCTTCGCTCATACCTGATATTAAGCTAGTTGGCGTTGACAATCTCACCCAGGCTTTTCTCTATCTCAAAGGCGAATTGCCTCAAACCCATTCCGGGAAAATTTCAACCACTCCACCCCAGTTAGAATCAAGTGTTGTACAAAATACTTATACAGAGGATAATCAATCAAAACCGAATATTGTAAAAATTACTAAAACACCTAAACGCCCCAATCAAGCCTCAAAAACTGCAGCTCAAACTTCCATCTCACCGACCCTCGATCAAATCTCAGGTCATGCCTTCGCCAAGCGCGCCCTAACCATCGCAATCGCCGGTCATCACAACTTACTTCTACATGGACCACCTGGTTCCGGCAAGACCCTTCTTGCTAAAACTGCCGTGAGCCTGCTCCCCCCGCCATCACTCACTGAACAAATCGAGATTACCAAGCTTCATTCCCTTGCTTACCCTACCGATTCAATCATTACTAAGCGCCCCTTTCGCGCCCCACACCACAGCGCTAGCACCACTTCTATCATTGGCGGCGGCCACCACATTCTACCCGGCGAAATCTCTCTCGCTCACCGCGGCATTCTCTTTCTTGACGAACTCCCCGAATTCAGACGCGACGTACTTGAAGCTCTCCGCCAACCTCTTGAAGACAAAACCATTACCATTTCACGCGCCAATCAACACCTTACTTATCCCGCTAATTTTACGCTTCTTGCCGCTCTTAACCCCTGCCCTTGCGGTTACTATGGTGATCCCCAGCATTCCTGTACTTGCACTGCTAGCCAAATTCAAAAATATCATCAACGCATCTCTGGCCCCATCCTCGATCGCTTCGATCTCTCTGTTAATATACAGTCAATTGAACCCGCCGACCTCCTGATCAACCCGCACCAAAATATTGTAAAAAATACTCAAACAGCTAACACCGTCCATTCGCCCCTCAGTGAACATAATGTTGTCAAAAATACTATAACAGAGGCAATACAAGTACAGTACCTCCGTTACCAAGACTCAACCATCTTCAATGGCGACCTCAATGCGCCGCAAATTACGCAATTCTTACAAATCTCACCTGCAGCCTCACAGTTACTTAATCGCGCCGCCAAAAGTTTCAACCTTTCATCCCGCGCCTACATCAAAGTTATTAAAGTTGCTCAAACCATCGCTGATTTGTCCGCCACCCCTGAAATTCTTCCTGAACACATTTCCGAATCGTTGTCATTTCGACAACAAATTAGCTGAACAAATCTCCATCATATCTGAATAAGTATTTTTAACAACATTCAATTTGCTTCACAAGATCCCCTCTTTTTACCTCAGAACTCATTTTTTATCAAAATCACACCTCAAGTCAAAAATCATATTTTCACGAAAACTGAGGCTCCAATATTTTTCTTTCTCCACTAAATCTTCACTCTTCATGATATAATAAAGATGTTCTAAGTTAAAATTCCGCGACAAATATGTATCCTCGATGCTCATGCCTAATCTATAGGGCATCGAGCAAAACAACAAGGTATGACTTTGTTGCGGAAAAACGACTTAGAACACCGTCTCGGTGTCCTATTTTTTATTCTGGACCACGAGCAGAACAAATCAATCACTATAAAGGAGGTAAAAAATGCCCAATCCAAACCAAGTCGGTAACTCCGAACCCAATCAAAACGCAGAGAATGGTTTCGTCAAAATGGCCCACGAAGTGCCTAACTTCGAAGATCATATCAAACAGTACGAAGCTACGCATCCAGATGCAGTCAAGGATATCGAAAAAGCTCGTGTCATGGCTGAAGCCGGCAATTTCCTCGAAACCGAAGCCGCAAACGAAAAACTCAACGCCTTAAATGCCCTAGACAACGGCGACGAGTTCTACGAATCAGCCAACAAAATTGGTACTTTCACACAGTCATTCAAAAACAATATCTTCAAAAAACCCATAGAAGATGCTCCTAAAAATATCAAAAAGATAAAAGACACAGCAGCCAAAACCGAGGAGAGCGCAGGTCAACATTACGACAAGCAGCAACAGCTTCGTGAAGACATCAAAAATAGCTAATCTTTAACGGCACTTTATTTATTGGCACTCTCTATATGTGAGTGCCATTTTTTAGACTCGACTCCTCCCTAAAATAAACCCTTTTACCCCTTGTCAACCTGTAAGGTCTTTGCTATAATGAATACAGTTCAATTAAGCGAAAGGAATCAACCCATTAGTAAAAATACTCGTACACGTATCAACGGTGAAATCCGTTATCCATCCGTCCGCGTTATTGGCACTAATGGAGAGCAGCTTGGCATCATGTCTAGCAAAGACGCTCAAAAAATCGCTCAAGAACAAGGCGTCGACCTGGTAGAAATTACTGCTAATGCCGACCCGCCCGTTGTCAAAATCATCGATTGGGGTAAATTTCAATACCAAAAGATGAAAGAAGAAGCCAAAAATCGCAAAAAAGCCCGCGAGAAACAATCCGAGCTTAAAACTATGAAAATTGGCCTTAAAATCAGTGACAACGACCTTAACATCAAAGCACGCAAAATCAAGAGTTTTCTCAATGACGGCGATCGTGTAAAAATCATGATTATCTTCCGTGGACGTGAAATGGCTCATAAAAATCTCGGGCAAACTATGATGGACAAAATCATCGCTCTAATCTCCGAAGATTTTGAAGTAGTTCTTGAAGGTAAGCCACAATTCGCCGGTCGTAATTTCTCTGTCAGTATTCGCAAGAAATAATACAGCTGAATCTAGACAGAGGTCTGAAAACACCCCAATTTTTGCGGCGAGATCAATTGCTAGTGTTGGCACGACAGAAGCATTTCCTACTTCCAAGGCCACCTAGCCGCACTTTCCGACAATATTAACCATAACTACCGAAAGGAAATTTATGCCAAAACTCAAAACGCATAAAGGTACCGCGAAACGCGTCAAGCTTACCGGCTCTGGCAAACTTGCCCGCGAACGCGCCTATGGCAACCATATCCTTGCCAAAAAATCCAAAGCACGCAAGCGCAACATGAAAACTGCTGCTTTCGTGAATGGTAAAATTGCAAAAAATGTTAAGACTGCATTAGGAGTTTAAGTATGAGAGTTAAACGTGGTGTTCCCGCTCGGGCAAAACACAAGAAAATCCTCAACTCCGCCAAGGGTATGCAACATTATCGCACACGTAGCTACCGGCTAGCGAAGCAGGGTGTTATCAAATCTTTGCAATATTCTTATCGCGACCGTCGTACTCGCAAACGCGACCTCCGTGCAATTTGGATTACTCGCATCAATAACGCCTCGCGCGAACTTGGTCTTTCTTATTCTCAGCTTATTGCCGGCCTTAAAAAACAAGGTATCGTAATTGACCGCAAAATCCTCGCTGAGCTCGCCGTTAATCAACCGGTCGCCTTCAAAGCTATAGTTGAAACCGCAAAGGAGAATAAATAATGGCAGTTTGTGAAATCAGTGGCAAAGGCAAAATGTATGGACATAATGTTTCATTCTCTCAACACAAAACCCGCAAGGTTTTTAAGCCCAACGTTCAGAAAAAAACTTTAATTATTGACGGCAAAAAAGTCAAAGTCAACGTGGCAACTTCCACACTGCGCACTTTGAAGAAAAAAGGCCTCGTCAAATAATCGAAGCGCAAATTGTTTTAAATCTCCACGGTCTTTCTGTAGACCTTCTGCAGAAAGACTACAGAGATTTTTCGCAAAGCAAAAATCCAGAACAATCCAAAAAACTCCTCGCTAAAAGCCAGGAGTTTTTTGAGCTCTCAATAAGCCGGGTTTTGTAGCGATTAACTTTCGTTAATCGCCGGCAATCATCTATCTAGACTACAAATTACTTTATAGTTCAAGCGGTGAGCGTGCATCCCCGAGCCGGGGTATCTAGCACTCCTTGCAGCTGGTAGGGTTTGCCTCTAGTCCGCGTCACCGCGCACTACTGTGGGCTCTTACCCCACTCTTTTCACCCTTGCCAAATGGCGGTATTGTTTCTGTGGTACTTTCCCTATCCTTACGAACGGTCGCCGTTAGCGACTACCATGCTCTATGCTGCCCGGACTTTCCTCTTGAGTTTTACTCAAGCGATTGCCTCTCGAGCTCTCCATCATTATAGCATAATCCACTAAATTCACCAAACATAACCTTAAAATCTAAACCACCAAAAAACAATCATAATAAATTTCCACGGCTCAAACGCTCCGTCACAACCCAAATTGTCGATCAATTGCCATATTCGCTTCTTTATCGGCCTGCGAATTCTGTTCACGCACCACATGCGTAAAAGCACAAGCCTCAAAATTTCGCAATAACGCCTGAATATCATCAAAAATTGCCAACAAATCGCGATTCTTTACCTTATAAATCCCATTAAATTGATTCACCATCATCAAATTATCGCTCACAAACTTCACTGACTTTAGCCCCAGCTCAATCGCTTTTTCGCAACCAGCTTTCAAAGCATAATATTCCGCTACTCTCGAAGTCGCAAACCCAATAAACTCTCCGCCTCTCGCCAATAACTCCCCATTCGCCCCCACAATATAATATCCCACCCCTGATGGGCCCGGATTACCTCGGCTGCAACCGTCCACATAGACCGTCGCGCTATTTGCTACTGCTTTATAATTCCGCCGCTCATTATCCCGCATCTCAATTTCCAGCGTTGTCGCACTCGCCTCGTCTAGATGGTAATTCCGCATATCCTCCAGCTTAATATATTTATAAGCCGTATAACGCTCCCGCGGCTCTAGTTTCACTTCCGCGCCCAAAGTCACATTATATACTATATATAAATTGCTCAACTGACTCGACCCCTGTGGCGCCGTAAAAGTTATTGCATCTTTTAGGATAGTTTTTTCCGCTTCTATCCCAAGATATTCCTCAAGCATTCTCCCCAAAGCTTCTTCAGGCTGCTCACCAAATTTAATCTTCCCCGTCGGCAATTCCCAAGTCACCAGACCATCCACCCGTCCGTGCGACTTCTTCAAAATCAACACCCCATGTTCATCCCGAATTATCCCCACCACTCGAATTCTTTGTTTCACGTTTTTCCTAAATAAATCAATTCATAAAACTTATTAATGTATACCAGCTTAGTGGGTTTATGAATAGAATTAGTCAGGTTGGTAGTTTCTCGGAGTGAAGCGGGTCTTTATCGACCAGCAAGCGACGAAAACTGCCAAGATGGCTAATTCTAACATAAACCCCAGTGGCTATGTTTTCCCTGTTGTATAAACAAGGTGGGTAAAATCTTATGCGACATTTCCACGGAAATGAGCCACGAAATCCCTTAAACATGATTATTCAGGAAAATCATGCCGCCACTAGGGTTACCTCCATTATAACATCTCTCTTCCCTTTTTCACCAAAATCCGTCTAAAACTCCCAAAAATGTCAAAAACTTCATACCAAACATCTGACCTCAATCCATGCTCTAGTCAATCTGTTTCTGTATTTTTTACAACATTATTCACTTTTACCCCTGTTTATATAATTTTTACAACAATTCTTTAACTCATATCTGTTCAAGTATTTTTCACAACAATATTACCTTATTAAACAAATTAAGTCTCCGCGCCAAACAAATTCATTCATCCATCCAGACGAAGACATTACATTGCAAAACTCAGACACTTGTTCAAATTTATACACTTTTGCTATTTTTATCTATTTTCTCAATAGTTAGCACTAGCGTGATTCAAGTGCTAAGATTGAACACTAATTTTACTCAGTTTTCTTATTTTACTTTCTCCACTTCGAGACCTTCCTTCTTCCAGACATTCTTTATGCAAAATCTTCCCTAATCTGTTATCATTTTTTCATAGAATTGAACACAATTTTTATAAACCTGTTTTCCCAACTGTCTAACTGATCAAACATCTCAGTTCCATCTCTGTTTATTACTCTTTCGTCACACAACGTGCCGAGAACATCCGATCTCTAAAAGTGTGATCAGATGGAGACACCTCACTTCCTACGCCCAAATAATAATTATACTGCGTGTTCGGCATCACCGTCGCCGTCCAATACGTTGCGCTCTGCCCTGCCAGCAACAAAGTTCCAGTTCCAGCATCAAACTTACCAGCATTCACTAAATAAATTGGCGACATCGACGGATCTTGATACGCCCCATTCACGGCTCCATGTAAAATTGGTGTCACTGGAATATGAGAGACCGAAGTGTTATATTGTTCTGCCTTAGGATAGCCATAAGCCAAAAACAACGAGTAGAAACTACCTTTACGATCCAGTGGAAATCCAGTCGCCACTGCCTTACCTGCCACAGCCATCTTCCATCCTTTGGGACAAATCGAGCTCGGATCATCCATATCCGGTTTCGTACTCGTTAAAGCTCCACCAGTTCCAGCCGTCAAACTGTTTATTTGATAATAATTCCCGACTAAATAATGCGTATCGTATTCGCCGCTAAGCCCATTAGAATATGCTGCTACCCAATCCAAAGACTCTCCCTTCCAACTACCTGCCCTTGTAGTAAAGCCCGGTTCCCACTCCGCTACGTCCTGCAAGTCAGCGCAGCGCGATAAAGTTTGGCCTACTGGCACCGAGGTCACCTCTCCGCCGCAGAGTTCACGTTTTGTCGGTGTAGCTAACACATATTCCCCCGGATTAAACGAGGCATTATAATTAGTCGAACTCAGCGGACCAGTAGTTTTACCTATAATTGTTCCCTCCGGCACTACCCAATTCGCCGACACATCACTATCACTCGGCGTTAAGACTTTACCTTTCACTAAGTCATAAGCTAGATTCTGTGTCATCCAGCAATTCCCATCCGCAAGCTTTGCTACCCAGTATTCTTTACCATCCCGGATGTCGATGAGTTGTTTAGTGACTTCATTGCCGGGAGTGATGATATAGGAACCGGAGCTGTCACGGTTGTAGTTCTGGTCATAGCCTACTGTGTCTTTGC
>CAYPTT010000050.1:0-7705 GCA_964413835.1 uncultured Candidatus Saccharibacteria bacterium | reverse complement strand
TGTAAATCTCTCGGCTTCGGCCTTCGTAGGTTCGAGTCCTACTTCCAGCACCATGTCAAGACGACACGTTTAATACAAAGATAATTCTAGGAAACCCCTGTTTTTACAGGGGTTTCCTAATGGATGCTGCAATGAAGGCAAAAACTAATTTGATCCCTCCCCCTACAGTGCTAGACAGCGGACGGAGAAAGCATGAGCACGACTATAAGAGTCGAGCGGATGAATACTTGCGTCATTAAAGTTCTGATAATATGCATGTGAAATTGACGTATATGCCGTAGCAGACCAATTATCGCTATCATGACCAAGCGCACGAAGAGAGCCGTTCCACGGATAAATACCTCCCCCACGGACAAAGGATTTTTCTGAAATAGTTGCCCTGTAAAATTTTCGTTTTTTGCAGCACTTTGGAAGTTTTATATACCTTGTGGTTTTTCAAAAACACAAGGTGCTTTTGACCAAGACAACAGAGGTAGTACGCAAATTTTAGGCTTGTGTTTTTCAAAAAACGCAAGCAGCGTAGTAAGGAGGGAAGAGAAGCGATATATGTTATTCCTTTGTCCGTGGGGGAAGTGTCGGTCCATGGAGCGGCTCTACGCGGGCTCTAGGCAGCTATGGCTACTATTGGTCCATTACTGCATATCCTAATGCTTCGTATGCCTACGTTCGGGATTTTGATAGCGCTAATGTCTACCCCTCGGATATCAATTACCGTGCCTACGCTTTCTCCGTCCGCTGTCTAGCACTGTAGGGAGGAGAGGTAATCCATCAAAACCTCTCCCTCCATCCCCTCTCCTTTGTCCGTGGGGGATATTCCGGCTCATGGACTGGCACGTCGAAGCATGCAGGCACCAATGGCTATTACTGGTCCGCTACTACGTATTTTTCCGCCTCAAATGTCTATGATCAGCGTCTTAGTGACACCAATATCAATCCATCCTATAATTATAGCCGTGCTGGTGGTTTCTCCGTCCACTATATGGCGTCAAACCATACAAAAAATAAACACATTATCATGCCATAACTATTGAATTATTACACATTTTAATATATAATATACATATTATGATGTCTTACGTTAATCCAAATTATCAAACCCCCAGTTTCTTTCGTAGCCACAAAAAGTTAATTATTTCTCTTGCTGTAATCCTATGCTTACTTACCGGGCTAATCACTACTTCTATTATTCTGCACGAAGACGCCGAAAACCACCGCCTTGATGCCGAATCCGTCACACTCAAATCCGACCTAGAAGTCGGCTATGGTACAGAAGTCAAAGTTTCAGATTTCATCGCCCAGCTCAACGGAACTTTAGTTGATGACTTTACCATCAATACTACCGAACTCGGTGAGCAAACCATCAATTTTCAATATATCAATATCAAAAATCGTGAACGCCCCAGCCATTTTACTATTAGCGTCGTCGATAAAACTCCGCCAATCATATATGGTAATAAATCATATACTTTACCACGTGGTTACACAGACGAGCTAACTAATCTTATCCTTAGCGGTGACGAAATCGACGACCATCCTACTCGCGAAATCAAAGGCGAATATGACCTTAATGCTACCGGTCGCTATCAATTGGAATATCTTATCAGCGATGCCAGCGGCAACCAAACTTCGCATCCTTTTACTCTTTATGTTACCGAACCAGACGATGCTGCACCCTCCATCTCCACTCGTCCACCAGCCCCAATTGCAGACATTATTGCTGCCCATAAAACTGATCAAACCAAAATCGGTATCGACGTTTCCAAATGGCAAGGCGAAATTGATTGGCCAACGGTCAAAAATTCCGGAGTTGAATTTGCCCTAATCCGCATTGGTTATCAAAACCGTTACGACAGAGAATATATTATTGACCCATATTACGAAGCCAATATCACCACCGCCAATGAGCTCGGTCTACCAGTCGGAGTTTACTTCTATTCATATGCCAAGAATGCCGAACAAGTCAACGACGAAGTCGACTGGATCAAAAATCAGCTCGGCAACCATCAGGTCGAACTCGGTATTGTCTTCGACTGGGAAAATTGGTCAAGCTTCAACGAAGCTGGGCTAAGTTTTCGCTCCCTCCGTCATCTTGGCGATATTTTCATCGAAAATGTCCAAAACAGCGGCTACCTCGGCACGATCTATGGCAGCAAAAACTACCTCGAAAAAATCTGGGGTAATCTCGACCATCCCATTTGGCTCGCCCAATACAACGAACACCCTACTTATAATGGCAAATACTGGCTTTGGCAACTTAGCGATGCAGGTCAAGTTCCCGGCATCAACGGCGCCGTCGACCTCAATATTATGTATCTTGAAAACTACCCACAACAGTGATATAATAAAATTATAAAGGATAAATAGTACTTTAATTCATTATCGAAAGGGGGAATTTTGGTGTATATACCAAAAAAGAACTTTAAGGATTTTCATAAACAGCTCATCTCCGAACTCAAGAAGGGAATTGACCAGTGTCAGAGTTTCCAGAATGGCAAAAGTGGCTGTTTGCGCATCGAAATTGATCTACCAGATCTCGCAAATCAACTTTGGGTCTACGAGCGCGACGGGTCAAGCTTAATCGCTAATCCATATCAATACTCATCAGGTATCGGTAAAAACTATCGTATTTTGGAAAAAGGCGCATCACTACCCACAGATCACGCCGCGCTAGCAACCATGCAAATTGCAGCCTGTCGTTTAGCGGTCGATAATGGCCTAGATTTCTGCTCAGAAGCCCTTTCACCGTCCATACCGATCGAAGAAGCCATGCGCTACGGCTATCTACCTATACCTGGTGCAATCTGTTCACGTATTTCGTACGACAATCAACCTTGGGCAGATGTTTACGTTGGCGTCGTTGGTGCTACTAACAGCGAGAACAAAGCTTGTGCCGAACAAGCTATTCCCGTTATCACAGACTTCTTCTGCGATGAAGCCAATTTCATGATTAGTGGCGCCCAAATCGCTGGCATTTATCAAGTATCTTGCGGTTAGCAGCGCCCAAATTATATTTCTTTTATCCTTTTGCGAATTAGGTCCGGCTTGCCGGGCTCTTTTTCATTTTCTCCAATCAACCCGACCCAATTTTTCAATCTAGCCAAACCTCTCAAAACTATCCAAAACTATTTTTTCATGTTAGAATACTAATAATTATGCGTCTCAAAGATGTCAAAAACTCCACTTTTCGCTATTGGCTAATAGCCTGGAGCGTCATCTATTTGATTATGATTATTTTTGGCCTTATTGCGCCCAATAACCCTCTACTCACCTGCTTTAAGGTCGGAAGTATTCTGCTTTGTTTCGTTTACGCCTGGCTCACTTTTCCAAGTGACCGCCTCCTGCAACTAGCCCTACTAGTTACTTTTATTGCAGACATCCTGCTAGCGCTCAACAACACCTCCGAACTTGGCGTACTCATATTTCTCATTGCTCAAGCCATCCATACTCTCCGCCTCAACGGGCGTACTGCTCAATTACCATTAGCAATTTTTACCGGTATCATAATTATCGTTATGTCGCTTAATGCATTATTACTCATCATGCCACCAATTTACCTCATTTGTTTATTTTATATCATCCTCTTAATCACCAATATTCTGGCTAGCTGGCAATGGCAGCTAGCCGAACCTCAAAATCCCCAAGCTTGGGGAGCTTTCCTGGGCTTCTCCTTATTCCTCCTCTGTGACCTCTGTACTGGCATTTCCTATCTTGCCCTGCAACAAGCTTTTCCTGCTTTTCTTTATGCTCCCGCCAACTTCTTTGCTTGGTTTTTCTATTACCCCTCGCAAATTTTCCTCTCAAACAGTTCAAAGTATGCTATAATGAATCCAAAGAAGAAAATTGTGCAATAATGGAGGTATATGGAAGGCATTAAATCACACTCACCTAGCAGCGGCCAGCGCGCAATTCTCGTTTTTGGCGCACCCTGCAGTGGCAAAACTACTTTTAGCAAACAATTTGCTAACCAATTCAACGCTACTTTTTATGATCTTGATACACTGAAACAAGAGCATAACCTGTCGCGCCAATTCATCTTAATTCTCGTCGAACAAATTGCCAAAACCGGCTCTACGCTCGTCATCGAAGGCGGCAACGGTACCGAACGCGACCGGCGCGAGCTGACTGAAGTGCTCCGTGCCGCTGGCTATTCGCCCACTTTAATTTGGATTCAGACCGATGTCAATACTATTCGCTCCCGTCTGAAAAATCGTCTCAAATCTGTCGAGCGTGCCAAAGCCGTGTACGACGCGGGTATTAAAAGCCTTGAAGGCCCATCCGACGCCGAAATGCCCATCGTGCTCTCCGGTAAACATACCTATCACACCCAACTAAAGCAGGTGCTCACTCAGCTCTAAGGCCAAAGCCAAAGGTCGTTCTCGGTGATTATCAAAGACCAAGAATTTGGTGAAGTTATCGTGCGCAAAAATCCACTTTCGCGTAATGTACGTTTTTCAGTCTCTCCTTCCGGCCGTTTACAAATGTCCGTACCGCAGCAGCTCAGTGATTTTCGGATTAAACTTTATCTCAATACTAATCGCAAATTAATTCGCGAACAAATCCCCCTCAGTGACCCCGCCACTCAACGTGCCCGCGACGCTAAGAAAAAAATCCTCATGAAACATGCCCGCGAATATTTACCCTACCGTCTCGAATACTTTGCCAAACTCTATGGTTATCATTACGAGCGCTGCCGCCTTAGCCACGCCGCCACTCGTTGGGGCAGCTGTTCCTCCACTGGTACAATTTCGCTCAATATTGGTCTTATGCAAGTGCCAGAAATTCTGCGTGACTACGTAATTATTCACGAACTTGCTCACCTCAATCATATGGACCATTCCGCCGCTTTCTGGCAAGAAGTTGCCCAGCATGATCCACGTTACAAAGAGCACCGCAAAAAACTCAAAATATTTTCCCCCGGAGTTTAAACCCACTCAAAACCCTGAATCCTCCTAGATTTGACTTTTTGAACAAAAGTGATACACTTATATCCAGTGGGGCTAATTCTCAAATTTTGCTCCATGTTTTTTAATTTTTTATCTCGAATTACCGACACTCGCTCACTAGTTTTCATTCAAGGAGGTTCGAAGCACAACTGTCAACGGTCCTGCAAAGGATTATCGTCACCCATTCATCAGTTTCATTCAAGGAGGAATCACAATGTTAGAAACAACTCTTTTTCGCGAAACCGCTATCTGCACAGGCATGGTAGAATGCCCTATACTCACCGTTTATTTTCATCCCGACCCTCAATTAGCTTTTGTAAAAATGGACTCAGCCATAGTCCTCAAGGTTAAGCATAACGATTTAGAATACGCTAAGCTCCTCCATCCAGGCTATGAACAAAATCTTGCTCGTATTGATTATCTTTTCGGTCAAGACGCTTACGATTTTCAGATCCCGTTGCAATTTTTAGAAAAACAGCTAGAGGATATTCGACGCTACACCGACTTGGCGGAAGACACCGAAAATCAGATTCTCACCATTTTGAAAGAAGCCAGGATCAGTTATATTCCATCAAAATGCACTTTTCAGTATCGACTCGCTCAGATTAAACGTGGAGACACCGTAGATTATGGCTTGGCCCGCATCGATCGAGAAACCAATAGGCCAGAAGATTGGTATTTACTCAGGCACCCCAAAATCAAATCCAAAAAGTTCATTTCTACCGCAAGCCCCGATGATTTTGACAACGATGTTTGTTTGCCTAAGTTTCACTACCCACAGCATGCTCCACATGAATGGAGCATTTGGCGCAAACCGACCTACTTTTTCGGAAACATTACAAATCTAACCATTACTTCTGACACAATCATGGAATCTGGCTGTGCAATTATGCTTCTAGAGGGCGAACCAAATCCGCATGTTCCTCAAAAATATCATAAAATCGCTTTCGCCGACCCCCAGACCGGAGAGCTTCTCCCCTCAGACGACGAGCCACAGCCTTTCGTCGTCTATGAAGAATTTTATGGCAACTGGCAAACCTGCATCAAACGCTCTTCCCGATTAAATTATTGCTATAATCCACTTTGCGACCATTTCACCATGCTTCACACTCCGTACGGCTTCGATTTTTGCTATCATGAACTCGACCCCAAAACTTATCTTTTCTAAAATTTTCTTCGGCCCACTTACCGATTTTTGAATTCCTTTTGGATCAACTTAGCAAAAACGACATCTAGTATCAAAAAACAACTAAACGAGATAACGTATTTTCCCATTTTAAAACCGCTAGCATTACGCCAGCGGTTTTTCATCGATAAATGCCCGGATTATTCTTCCGTCTCGTCTGGTTTTTCAAAATTGCGCATACGACGTTCGCGTTCTTTTTCACTCTTCGCATCCTTGCGTCCAGCCACAAATCCCTGCACAAAACTCGACGACACCATACCTACTACTATTATTAAAATAGCAAATGGCACAGCCATCAAAACCTGAATTAACATTTTCTCCTCCTTACTAAAATCCACGTTTTCCGTCTCCGCTTCACAGTACTCTCGTCATTTATCTTGCTTCTTTTTAATGTACTATTTGTCATCAAATGACCAAAAGTGAGCTTCGGCTCTTAGTTACAAATTACAAAAAACAAAACCAAACATTCATCAACCAATATCAAACTTCATCCATCTCCTCACCCCCTTTACCAAATCCGCCGAGAACCGATCGTCCTGTATTTCTATTGCAAATAACGCCCTCGGGGCTCCTGTTAGCTTTCCTAAACTCAGTCACTTTCCTCTGGCATAGCAAACACGCCTTTCATACCGTCCATCAGTACATCAATCGTCTCCAGCGTCATGTTATGCATATAATTCGC
Source organism: uncultured Candidatus Saccharibacteria bacterium (assembly GCA_964413835.1). GTDB lineage: Bacteria > Patescibacteriota > Saccharimonadia > Saccharimonadales > Saccharimonadaceae > Nanosyncoccus. The sequence goes on along the minus strand of CAYPTT010000050.1, from coordinate 894 downwards.
CCCGTCATAGAACACATCCGCCGGACAATACTGGGCGCACCTTCTCTGCTCATATTATGACCACGACGATCACATCCACAGCCACAGCCATCGCAGTCATCTTCACCATCATACTCGTCATCATGATCTTCATAATCATCGTCCGCATCTTTTTCGGCCCAGCACGTAATTGCCTCATCGGCTTTTCGCGCGACATTTTTCAGCCCTTCGTAAGCCAAATAAGTCACAACTCCTATCACCAAAATCTTTCAGAATTATCTTCACAATCTCTTTAGCCTTCATTCTTACCCCTCCTTAACATTTTCCAGTAGTGTGCGGAACTTCTCCGTCAAATCATGCACCACATCAAACTCAATTGAGCCCAAATATCCCGCATATTCCGACGCCCGCGCATCATCACTAAAATCACTCGACACTATTATCACCGGACATTTAAAATTCTTCCGCATTAATTCGCCCAGAATATACCAACCTTCATCCGGCCAAATCCGCTCTCCAATCATAAACGGCATCTGCATACCTAGCACTATCAGCCACTCCTCTGGATATGTCAAAATCTCCCCAGAACACCGATGCGTCGTAAACAGCAAAAACTGCGAAGCGCAATTAAAAAATTTCATTTCTGCATCTGGCAAAAGCCTGGCCAAATAATCCGCAATAATCTTCTGTTTATTTACGTCGTCGTCTACGATACATACATTCCTAATCATACTTCACCTCCAATATCAACCGCTCAGTCATCATACCAATCATCGTAATCCGTCATACCGACCGTATAATTCTCGTCGGAATCATCGTCGTCATCGTTACGCACCCGTCTTGACCACAGTGATACAGCTAGCACTGAGGCCACAAAAGTTGCAAAAAGACCAAAAACTATCTTCGTCAAAAAAC
>CAYPTT010000049.1:0-7741 GCA_964413835.1 uncultured Candidatus Saccharibacteria bacterium | reverse complement strand
AAATCGTGTGGGCAGAAATGTCTCGGAGGTTCGAATCCTCTCGCTTCCGCCATTGGCAAAAACGAAACACCCGACTTTAGGAGGGTAGTTTTGTTTTTTCCAATATTATAAATTGCGAGAGGATGAGAACCGAAAGTGCGTTAACACTCGGTTCGTCACGCGGGAGTGGCCGTAGGACAAAAAGAAAACTTGTTTCCTTTTTGGACGCTACGACTGCGGAATGGCTTGCGTCAGCAAGGCATAATCCTCTCGCTTCCGCCACAAAATAAAAATAGCGAGTTCACTCGCTCATTTTTATTTTCAAGGAAGCACTGGGGATGAACATCCTCTCGCCCCCATCACTTCCCCCGCCATCTCCTCGCAGATTCCTTCAAGAATCTCAACGCCTTCTTTGCCATCCTTGGGTCTTTCGGATTCATTCGGCAGAAACCATCCATCACATAATAACTCTCCAGAATCATTCTCTCACTCTCAAACAAATTATCATCAAACCACACAAAATCGCTCTCCAAATCAATTGCATCCGTTTTCAAAACTTCCCAATTCGTCGGCTTGAATATTCGACAAACTTCCGCCACCAACTCATCGGGCAATTCACCCTTCAAAGCTAAATTCGTCTGATTCACTCCGCCATTACAATGCGTCGTCAACCAATAAATCGAATCCGGATAATGTTTAAGGCAATACTCCAATAGCTTAATGATATCTGCCGTTGGTGAAGCTGTACCACGCAAAACGCCGTCGATGTCGAAATAGATGTTCAGTTTCATTATAACTAATTATAGCAAAACATCGCCCCCTCCCCCTCTACTTTGTGCGTAGTGGAGAGATTGCGCCACGATATCATGATTTGCGCGTGGCTGGCAGTTTTAGCTACCTCTGGTCGATCAATGCAACCACGTCAACCACTAGTTATTATTTTGCAATAAGTGGCGAAAATAGCATAGTGACGCACTATAACACGGAGAAACTCAGTGCTTTCTCCGTCCGTCAAAAAGCATCCATAAAGTTCTGGAACATCTCCTACTGGTAATCTTTATGGGCTGGGTTAGTATAAGTTTTCACATCACGGTCCTCCGCGACCTAGGCGGACACAGTTCTGAAGCACGGGAGCGTTAGCGATTCGCTTCAGAACGTGTCCCCTTGATGTAAAAACTTATACTAACCCAGCTTTTCATATGGGTCGCCAACAGAAAGTTTTTACAAAACCTTCTACTCATCCCTCCCCCTACAGTGCTAGACAGCGGACGGAGAAACCATTGGCGCGATTACCGCTATGAGAAGGGAGGACGTTAGCACTATTAAAAGACTGATGGTAAGCGTAAGAATCATTAGGATATGCAGTACTAGCCCAATAATAGTTGCTGAGGTCTAGAAGCCGCGAAGAGCCATACCATGGATCTACAAGTCCCCCACGGACAAAGGATGCAAAACGAATCAATAAAAATTTGCAAATTCCAACAGAGAAAAATCCTAACTGAACTTGTACGCCATGTACAAGTTCACGGACGTGAAAAGCATGAATCGGACGTTGACCAAAGCTAGGCGATAGCTCATCTTTTAAAATTCTTAGCGCAGCAACTCGCCAAAGAGATGCGGTATCAAGCGCTGTGGCCGACCAATTATAAGCAAATTCATTAGCTGTCTCTAAATAGCCATTCACCATCTGTATTACCCCACTACGCACAAAGTAGCGGGGGGAGGAAGCGAGATATATCTTAATATTTTCCCTTCCCTATTTTCCTCAAAATGCCTATGCTATAATAACCATATGAATATCGTCTTTCCTGAGCTTGCCAACCCCAACATTCAGCAAGCTCTCGCCCTCTATCAACAATATCAATTCGCCGGTTACGCTAATCCTCTCCATCCCGACTCACTTTTAATTCCGATTTTGCCTGTCCCCGCCCAAGACCTTACCGATGCCTGCACCAAGCTTACTTCTGGTGCTGCTTCCAGCATGATTGCCGGCATCGATCATTCTTCTCGCGACGTCATCCTCGCCTGCCGCGAGTACCTTCCTATGGCACCAATCCCTCACCAATTTTCAAGCATAAACCAAAACCAGCCCAAAGGTACCTATTCCACTTTCTCCGGTCTCGCCGTTCTCCAGCGCGACCAACAAATTTTCCTCCTTGCCGACATGGCTGCGTGCAAACACCCCAGCCCTAATCAATTAGCTGAAATCGTCGCCCAAACCATCACTAGCGCCAGCAGAATCCTCCCTTCCATTCCCCGTGTCGCCTTACTTTCCTTCTCTACTTTTGGCAGCGGCGGCAAAGATGACACTATTACACTTATGCAAAACACTCTCCAACACTTTCAACCATTAGCTCAATCGACAAATCCTCAAACCCAAACCTCATCTCTGAGCGATTCGAATTCTCAACCCCTCGCCAAATCTCAACCATCCATCGACTTTTTCATCGACGGCGAAATGCAGCTCGACGCCGCCCTCAGCCCCGCCATCGCCACCAAAAAATCCTCCGAATGGACCACCCGCACCCCATCTAACGACATCAATTTTTCTCCCGTCGCCGGCCAAGCCAACGTTCTCATCGCCCCCGATCTCAACTCGGGCAATCTCCTCTACAAAGCCTTCGAGCAAATCGGCGGCTTCCATGCCGCCGGTCCCATTCTCCAAGGCTTCAACTATCCCGTTTCCGACCTCTCCCGTGGTAGCACGCCTTGGGACATCTTCCTCACTATTTGCGCCCTCACACTACTCGCTTAATAATCAGCAGGAGCTCATACTGCATCAACTACCAATATGGAGTTTCAATATTAAGTAACCAATCTGCAATATCAATAACCCGAATCCCATCATAGCTCCGTTCAGATTGTCGAGTCCGAGCAATTAAAAGTTTCGCATATCCACCAGGGATATTCATTAACGGCCTAACTTCTCGCTGCATCGTTTCTTCATTATCCAAAGAATAACAGACCTGAATGTAGAGTTTATCTGAACCACGAATTGCTACGAAATCAATTTCCGTATCTCGGAGTTGTCCAGCATAGACCTCATAACCCCTTCTCATCAGCTCTATTGCGACTATATTCTCATAGACGCTTCCCATATCTGGAGATTTGGTACCGAGTTTAGCTGATCGGAAGGAATGATCAGACAGATAATATTTATCCAGCGAAGCAAGATACCTTTTGCCACGAATATCATATCGCTGCACCTTATAAAAGACATAAGCCTCACAAAGGTATTTCAGGTAAGTTCCGACAGTTTTATCAGAAGTTTTAAGACCATTAGAGCTGAGCATATTAGCAATATTACGAATAGAAGTAATCCTCGATATATTATCCATCAGAAAGTTGCTAATACCGTCTAGTACCGGTGCGGCCTGAATATTATATTTGTTACGAATATCTCGAATGATTAGGGTATCATACACTTCTTTTACATTAGCGAGCTTATCGCCCAGCGTCTTATAGCCGTAGGACCCAGCAATTCCACCCTCTTCGACATACTTATCAATCGCGAGCTCCTTATCATCGTATTCAAAGTACTCCATAAATTCTTTAAATGAGAAAGGAAACACCTCAATAGTATAAGTTCTACCTACGAATAGGGTAGCAAGGTCGTTACTAGATAGGAAAGCGTTAGAACCAGTCACGTAGATATCATATTTACCTTCAGCATGGAAACTATTTATCGCCGCCTCAAATTCATCGCACATTTGCACCTCATCTATTAGCAGGAAATTTTCTTCACCATCAACAAAGTGCTCCTTAACATAGGCATCGAGAAAATCGGCAGTTTTTATATCTTTGAACTTCCTCAAGGAATAGTCAATATAGATAATATTGGCGTTGGACCTAGTAGATTCAATATAGTTCTTAAAATCCTTAAGCAATACCGATTTACCACTTCGCCGAACACCAGTAATAATCTTAATGTCTTCCGTTCCGATAGCGTGAATTATTCTTTGTAAATAAGTTCTCTGAATCTTCGCCATATACTTCTCCCTAGTCTATTCATCATATTATATCTCTCACTTCGCAAAAACGCAAATTTGTAGAGATTGCGAAACGATAATGTTAAAATAACAGAGGTACTCCGCAAACTTACATTTTTACAAAGATCGTAAAAGCTATTTTACCCTTACCTCGCCACGCACCGCACATTATATCCCTTAAAATCCTCCGGATTATTACTAACCCAAATCACCGAACTCCATGCCGTCGCAAACGCAAAACCCGCCTGCGAAAATGCCGTCCTTGACCGAGCAGTACCATTAAACCCTACACCTCTCAACGCCCCAAGATTCTCTTCCACTATCCCACTCTTTGCAAAATACAACGGCGCCACTGCCGCATCCAAACCGCTCCCATTAACTATCGGCGTATAACCATTCTTCGACGACAAATCATATCCTTCTGCCTCAGGATAACCATATGCCCTCAACAGACGCACCAGACTGCCCTCTCTATCATAAGGTGCTCCAGTCACCGTATTCCTCCCTGCCACCGGCAAAGTCCACCCCTTCGGACAAATCGAATCCGCCGCATCTTTCAACTTCGAGGCGTCTTCTTCCGCCCCCGCGCTCACCAACCCCTGACCACTCCCCGCCGTCGCCGCCATCCAAGAATAATAGTTCCCTGCCAAATAGTGCGCATCATACGCTTTTCGCGCCTGGTCCACCGACGTATAATCATCGCCCACTACCTGTGCTCCAAAATCGTCCGTCCAGTCTTTCACATTTTGCATATTATTACACCGATCCAAGGTCTGCCCCGGCAACACCGAATTCCATTTATCTCCATCCCCCGCCCACTCACAAGTCTCCGTCTTCGTCGGCCATTTTACTACGTATTCTCCCAAATTCCAACTCCGCGCCGCCGTCATGGACGGGTTCTCCTCCGCCTTCGGCACTACCGTTTCCGTTGCTAGCGGTGGAATCCAACTCGCCTTTGCATTCAAATCAGTATCCCCATTCGTCAAAATTTTTCCCGGCGCCAAATCTAGCGCTAAATTTTGCGCCATCCAGCAATTCCCGTCCGCCATTTTGCTTACCCAATACGCCCTCCCATCCCGCGTATCTATCAGTTGCTTTGTCGTTTCTTTTCCTATCGTCACCGTCGCCGTACCAGTTGCGCTCAGCGTCTCCACACACACCGTCGGCGTCATATCCTGCATATAATTAATCCCTAATAACCCTTGCACCTCATTCGGACTCGCAATTACCGACACCACCACATCATTCGCATACTGCCCCGCCGGTAATGCTGTGTCAATTTTCACGCCAAAATTCACCTGATAATTCTCATCCAACGTTGCCTCCACCCCTTCATTCGTCATCAATACTTCCGCCGTTTCTGGCACACCACGATATATCGTGTTCGCATTCGCCTCACCTTTTGTCACCGCCACACCCCAAGTATTTGCTATTAAATTCCCCAGACTTCGTTCCCCCTCCAACGCCGCAATCCCCACCTCTGTCTTTGCGCTCACATTCGTCATTATATTGGTCGCGTCCTGCGTATTCACATAAATCTGATGCCTACTCGCATTCTCCGTTCGCACTCGCAAATTCGCTGTTGCCACCCCCGCCGCCCCATCCGCCGTCGGTATAATATCCACCTCCGCCGTCTCATCCAACCCCACCGCCAACGTCGTCGGCAACTGCGTCCACGCCGCCTCATTCAAAGCTTCCGTTTCCGTCAAAGTCACCGGACTCGCTAGCATCAACCCCAAAATCCCTAACAAACCAAAACTCACCTCTCCCACCAATCTTTCCCCCTTACTTAATGTCAGCTTTTGTTTGTTAGTCATTTTGGCATCTCCGTTGATAAAATTATTATCACCGCCGAACACCAGATTAAAAAATGGGTGCTACGACAGTTGAACGATTTTACCAACGCAGAATTTTCATTCTGAACACAGTTGGCGTCATAACACCCAGCATTCTGTGTTCAAAAACTCCGCATTTTCGGCAAACTACCAAAAACAATCTGCGTCTCTAAAATGTAAAATCGTTCACTATAATTATACCACACATTTTCAAAGCACAACCTTTTTCCTAAATTTCCCCGTCCTCACAACAAACATCTCTCAAAAAAAGAGGCTCGGCCTAATATTATACAACACAAGGTCGCCCTCTTCCCAAAACTATAACAAAAACTTTAAGTTGCATCATATCCACGATTATGATATAATCAGCAATATGAAAATCCTCGCTATCGAAAGTTCTTGTGACGAAACCGCTGCTGCCGTCCTCGAAGGTCCTGGTGTTTTTTCTCAATCGCCTCGAACCACTCACGCGCTCAGCAGTGCCAATCCTCTCACTGATCTTCTTAGCGAAATTACCTCCGCTGACCTTCACCTCCTCAGTAACGTGGTCGTTTCCCAAATCGACATTTTTGCCGCTTACGGCGGCGTTATCCCCGAAGTCACCGCTCGCTCCCACCTCGAAGCCATCCTTCCCGTCATCCATCAAGCCCTTCTCGAGGCCGGTATTACTAAATACAGCGCTGACTATCTCGCCCACAATCCTGCACTCCAAGCCAAAATCCCCCCGCACGCTTCCCCCAATAATGATATCGACGCCATCGCCGTCACCTATGCTCCCGGCCTACTCGGTTCCCTCCTCATCGGTACTCTTACTGCTCGTACCCTTGCCATCCTCTGGAATAAACCCCTTTACGCCATCCACCATCTCAAATCCCACATCTACGCCAACTGGCTCCCCTCCCCAAACAATTATCAGGGCAAGGAGGGGAAAGCACAATCTCATAATTCATTTAATTCTTCTTTGATACGAACATCCGCAGCGCCACGAGCGAGGTCAAGGCGGCTCACACTCGTAACGACGGGATGTGAGAACGCCGGTTCGGGAAAAGAAGAATTAAATGAATTGAGGGCGAGTATGCCCTGCTTTCCCCTCCTTGCCCTTGTCATCTCTGGTGGCCACACCCAAATCATCCACATGCCCGCCCATAACCAGTTTGAAATCATCGGCACCACTCGAGACGATGCCGTTGGCGAATGTTTTGACAAAGTCGCCAAAATCCTCGGTCTCCCCTACCCTGGCGGCCCCTCCATCGCTAAATGTGCTCAAAATGGCAACCCCCAAGCCTACAAACTTCCCCATCCAAAGATCCCCAATCTCGATTTTTCCTTCTCCGGGCTCAAAACCGCCGTGCTCCGCGCCGTCCAAAAAGACTGCGGTCTCCCTATCACTACGCCATCTTACGAGCTCCAAAACCATCTCTCCGACGCTCAAAAAGCCAATTTCGCCGCCTCCTTCCAGGATACTGCTTGTGATATTTTACTCGAAAAATTAGAAAATGCCCTACAAGCCCATCCAGAGGCTCTCTCGCTAGTTTTTGCCGGCGGAGTGAGTGCGAACCAAGTTCTACGCGAAAAGACCCTCAAACGCTTCGCAAATGGCCTTAAAACGCAAATTAACCATAAACATCATCCAAAAAACACCCACCAAACTGCCCAAATCGCCTCCAACCGCTCCAACAGCCCCAAATCAGCCCTTTCCCCTTCAACCGCCCTCACACCCCACTCTCCTCAACTCTATTTCCCCAACCCCAAATTCACCGGCGACAACGCCGCCATGGTCGCCGCTGCGGCTTATTACGAAATTCTCTCCGGCGTCCAACCCACCAACCCTTACGACCTCGACATTATCCCGCGCATCGACATTCATTAATTACCCCTATTTTATGTAGGATTAACAAACATATGAGAATTATTCACTAGTGTGGTTATGTTTGTATT
>CAYPTT010000048.1:0-7902 GCA_964413835.1 uncultured Candidatus Saccharibacteria bacterium | reverse complement strand
TAATTACAGTTTATGAGACTATCTTTTTGTTGCCAAGGTGGTGAGTTAATACGAAACTATTGACTTTTTATGCAATCTGTGCTACAATAGGAATATAAGGGGGTGATTTTGTGGGTAAAAATAGCGAGTTTTTACCTGGAATCATGTATTTTAATTTCCTTGATAGCCATCGCCCAAAAATGAGCAACGACAAACCCTGCCCACAAGACAATGGTCAACTCAAGGAAGCTACCGATGCGAACCATTTATTCAAGGTTCAGTGTCAAGACAAGCCCGAAGAAATCGTAGAGCTTGAACTCCATATCCAATATGTCTCTCCGGAGATTCAAAGCCTAAATTGCAGAAATCTGCAACTCTTCGGCAGCGCCAGCTACAAAGGCGCTAATTACCGAGTAGAAGTCATGCTTAGCCTCGATAATCCTCATACGGATTTCATTAAGCTATACCTCGACCTCCCACTCTAAATAGCAACCAAAATCAAAAATACATAATTGGTTGTTGGCAACTTATTCACCGGAGTGCTCCAAGCAGCACTCCTTTTCAATCCAAACCTTAAAATCATTTACTCTGCCGCTCTGCCGTCAATTTCCCTCGTCAAATTCACAAAAGTATCCGGCGATTTATCACTTTCTGGCGCAAACCGCACGCCCCTACTTTCCATCAAATCTATAAACCTATCCGCGTCATAATTTTTTGGCCACCTGAGCAAAATCTTCCCCGCTTCATAATCATCACGCATCTGCTGAATTTCTCGCATTAATTCCCGTGATTTTTGCCCCTTTTCTTGACCCAAGTCCATCGCCGCACTTAGCACAAACGACCCAAACTTCTGCGCCCGCGTTTTTGGATTCGGATATTTTTCGTACCGCTCCTCATAGTGCACCGGATCCAGCTCACCAATTCCCCGCCCCAAGGACGTACTTGAATCATACCATACCGGAATACTCAGCATTTGTGCTTCGCCTTCCTTCGTCATCTTCGACCCACCATGCCAGAAATATGTCCCCCGCACACTCGCCGCCTCCGGAAATGCGGCCTGAATCAATTTCTCCGCAATTTCCAAAGTCGACCCCGACCGCTTTACCTCATCCACAATCAAAATATTTTTACCATCCAACTTTGCCGGCGTCTCCCGAATATTCTGTAAGTTTTCTGCCGATATTTCATCACTCTCCAAACCCTCATTCAAATACAACGCCCGCACGCGCTCAATATCTCCTGCCGGTAAATTCTCTACCTTAAAATCTCGCCCCATCGCCACTCGGCTCGAACCATCCGGATTCTCAAGATAGCCATTCGGCATCACATCTACCCCCGCCCTTCGAAACAGTGGCATCCTATCTATATTTAGATAGGAGTGCCCTGGGCACTTTTCCTCCGAAAAATCCTGCCAAAACGTGTTCACCAGCCAACTCACCGGCCGTGCCGACTTATCCAAATAAATCACATGATCCGGCGGCGCCAATTCTGGTTTCTCCCGATACATTTCCGCCGTACCGTCAAATTCCGCAATCAAATTTGCCGTTTCCGTCACGTAACGACTCGCTGTTTTATCAATGTTCCAAACCTCTCGCCCATTATCCCGCTCGTTAATCTCAAATTGCTTCCGGAAAATCGGATATTCCTCCGGATTCACTCGATATTGATCAGCTGGTCGCTCCACCTCCGCCGCTTCCGCCCGCTTACTTCCCCGTTCTCGCTCCATAATCTAAATTTTCTCCATTACTTTCTTCACTTTCGCAATATCCGACTCTCGCGTTGCATAACTCAAAGAAAACCTCACCAACGGTGGATATTTACAAACCTTATCCAAATAATAATGTGCACAAAAATACCCCGTCCGCGCCATAATTCCCTCACTTGCCAAAGCACTACCTAAAAGATGCGAATCCATCCCTTCTACATAAAAACTCATCGTCGGATTCGGTCCATTTTCTAGCGGCCCCACCATCCGGACTTTTTCCTTCCCCCGCAAGAACTCATCTAATTCTCTCGTGCAACTCTCCAATCTCTGCTTATCCGCCTTCGTCCGCGCGTTTAGCCAATCAATCGCCGCACCTAGCCCCACAATCTCACCCCACGCCTGCAATCCCGGCTCAAAAATCGTATGCACATATTCCTTATTCCCCAACGCGCTAAGCTCATAATGATCCTGAAACACATCATCCACCATCCCCCCACCTACAAAACTTAGTTTCAATTTCGGCACCAAATCCTTCCGCGCCACCATCACCCCCAGTGACGGCGCATACATTTTGTGCGCCGAAAAACAAATCGCATCCGCTTCCGTCTTTTCCAACATCTCATAGTAATGCGCCATCGCCTGCGCCGCATCAATTATTATCATTCCCCCGTCTTTATGTACCCGCTTCACGACTTCCTTCAAATTCCCCAGTCGTCGCCCATCAAAATTCGCCGCACAGTTTACTACTACCACCGCCCCCGTATAATTCATTTCTTCATCATCTGCCAAATCCCCACTCCAACTCCTTGCCACTTCGCCTAGCTTCCCCTCAAATTGCAAATCTCCGTTCTCTGCTCGCCACAATACAATTCTCGGCACCTGCAACCTCTCGCCGAGCGCCATCGTCGCCAGAAACGGCGAATTATGCTCAATCTCCGAAGTCACTACTTTCTTCACCAACTCCGGCCGCAAATCATGCAAAATCAGATTAATCCCATAAGTCGTATTAAGCGTAAACGACACAAAATAGTCCTTCCCCTTCAATTTCAAAAGTTTCAAAACTTTCTTCCGCGCCTCCTCGACCAGCCCATCCGTCTTCATTCCCCACTGATATTTCACCCGCTCCCCACAAGAATTATGTTCATAATAGTAATTATCTAGCGCCTGCACTACTGCCCTTGGCCGCAAACTCTGACACGCCGCATCCAAATACACCGATTTTTCATCCAAATAGTCAAAATCTTCCATGTTTCCATTATACTCTATTTTCCCAATTACCACATCCGCCAAGCTAGCGCTGTTTATAATCACGGCTATTGGCTATCGCGCCAAACAACGCACAAACATCCCTACATGTCGATTATTGTGCGAGTGACTGCCCATTGACACACTATCACCATCAGTTCCAGCCGTGTAGCGCGTTTCATCATCTTCCATCGTCGCCGTTGTATACGAACCCTCCGCCCCTGCAAACCTCAACATCCCAAAATGAAGATAAATCATTCCGCCCCTAGTCGTATATAGTGGTGCACCCGCAATCTGTTCAATCCCACTTGTCTCAGTCATATATTGACTAAATAGGTCATCATAAGTGCCATTGATTGGGGGAGCTGCATCAATATTACTCACCGGCATTTTCCAGCCTTTCGGACAAATCGAATCTTCCACGTTTCGCCCCGCCTCACCCACTTCCGAGACTTTCACATTTCCGCTCCCCGCCGTCGCCGCACCAAACTGATAATAATTTCCCAACAACAAGTGCGCATCATACGATTCAACAAAAGCGATATTTTGGAAATTCTCACACCGCCCCAAAGTCTGTCCAGGCAACACCGAAGCCCATCTATCCGTACCTGGGGCTTGATTGCACGGCAAATACAACTTTGGATTTACTATAAAATAATTACCCAAATTCCACGAACGTGTAGCATACTGATTCGGCGTTTCCTCTTTCGTCGGCACAGTAGTTTCCGTATTCGTTTCTGGCCTCCAACTCGTTTTGCTATTCAAATCAGTATCTTCATTGGTCAATGTTTTGCTCGTTGATAAATCTAACGCTAAATTCTGCGTCATCCAGCAATTATCATCTTTAAGTTTAGCTACCCAGTATGTTTTACCATCCCGATTATCAATCAGCTGCTTAGTTTCATCTAAGGCAGAATTTTCGCAGGAAAGCGTAGACATTTCCTGCATATATGTAAGATCACTCAATGTACGAATTGTTTGGGGGTTAGCCACAGCTGAGAGCAGGATAGTATTTTCATACTGTCCAGCAGGAAGACTGGTATCAATCTTAGCGCCAATACTCAGCGTGTAATTGTCAATCTCCGTCGCCCGTGAACTCTCAACCAACTTCTGCGCAGTAAGACTAATTCCATCATAAGCATCAATACTATCCTGCTCTTTCGCCAAGGCTAACCCCCAAGTATTTTCCTCAAAATCCACTGGCAAACGAGGGGAACTTAAAGCTTTAATTTCTTCGGAACTATTACCATTGGTATTAATCATAGCAGTCGTTGCATCATTAGTCTGGGCATAAAGACTATAACCCACATAATTAGTCGTACCAATTGCCACATTTACTGACGCCTGACCAAATTGACCATCACCCGTTGGCGTAATAGTAATATCAACTTCTTGATCGGTTGCTAAAGAAATATTTGGAGTAATAACAGCACGCATGGCAAAATCGTCAGCATAGGAAGAAGTAATTGTCATTGGACATAAAAATAAAAACGCTAAAACCGCCAGCAAGCCAAAACTAGCCCGCAGAATTACTTTGACTATAATGCTAAATTTAAATATTTGCCGCATTGGTGTAATGCCTCCGTGTTAGTTGTTGCCTTCACGTCATGACACCTAACCAAAAAGGGTGTCACGACAATTTGGATAAAACTACCAGTACGAATTACGTTTAATACGTAAACCAAGGCAGGTCGTGACACCCATTTGTTTACGTAATAACCGATTTCGTTAGGCATTTATTCCCTAAAAATCAAAAAATCGTACCGAATTGTAGTTTTATCCACTTACCATTATAACACACTAATCAAGACTTTAGCGTTATGCCGAATTGTTTAAACAAACCGCATTATGCTATAATTATACTAACGAACGGAGGTCCACTTATGAGCATCTACATTGTCACTGGCGCTAACGGTTTCCTTGGGAATAACTTAGTTCGTCAGCTCACTACCGATCCCAAAAATCAAGTCCGCGCCCTTGTTTCTAGTCCAGATCACGCTGATGCCCTCCAGGGACTTAACTGCCAAATCTTCGTCGGCGACGTCACCAAACCCGATACCCTTAACGCAATTTTTGATGTTCCCGCCAATGCTAAGGTCTACGTTATTCATTGCGCCGCCATCGTCTACATCAAATCCAAACCCAACCCCGCCGTCTATCGCGTCAATGTGCTCGGCACCAAAAACATCGTCGACAAAGTTCTCGAGATTAACGCCAAACTAGTTTACGTCAACAGCGTCCACGCTCTGCCCGAACTACCTCATGGTTACACCATTACCGAAATCACCGATTTTGACCCGACCAAAGTCGAGGGCGAATACGCTAAATCCAAAGCCGAAGCCGCCCGCTACGTACTCGAAGCCGTCCAAAACCGCGGACTTAACGCCTGCATCGTCCATCCATCTGGCATTATCGGACCCTACGATTTCAAAACCAGCCACCTCACCCAACTCATCATCGATGCTGCCACTGGTCGTCTCAAAGCTGGCGTACGCGGCGGATACGATTTTGTCGACGTTCGTGATGTTGTTGCCGGCATCATTTCCGCCTGCCACCATGGCCAACCCGGCGAATGTTACATCCTTTCTGGTCACTACGTTTCTATCCCTGAGCTACTCCAGCTCATCACCCAAGCCGCTCACCGTCCGGCCATCAAAACTTTTCTTCCACTCTGGCTTGCCCAGCTCACTGCTCCACTTTCCGAAATGTATTATAATGCCAAAAAACAGCCACCTCTCTACACCAAATATTCCCTCTATACGCTCAATTCCAATGCTAACTTCTCTCACGCCAAAGCCGACCGTCTCCTTGATTATCACTCACGTCCCATCCAAGACACTATTCAAGACACCGTCGCCTGGCTCAAGTCAGCTGGTAAAATCTAAAACCTTTATTCCAACACTCTACATACCACCGCCGTCAGCAACCCTCGCTCCCGCGGTTCACTTTCCGCAATCATCAGCGTCAGCGCCGTCAGCGCCGCATTCGAAATCTTCGCCTCACCTTTCTCCGTCAGCTGCGCCTTATTCACCGTCAAAAACACCACAAACAGCATCGCCGCAATCCGCTTATTTCCATCAAAGAACGGATGGTCCTTAATAATAAAATATAGCAAATTCGCCGCCTTCTCCGCCACCGTCGGATAAAGCTCCTCGCCGCCAAAACTCTGATACACTGCCCTCAGAATCCCCTCAAATTCATCCCCCCTTAGCTTCCCAAACATTTCACTCTCCCCCATCGCTTCCCGCAATCGATCAATCATCTCCACGCATTCCCCCGCCTCCAACATCCGTTTCGCTTTTCCTTCACCCTTAATTCGCACATAACCATTGTCATACTCACGCAAAACTCGAAAAGTCTGTCTATACTCCGCCAAAACTTCCAAAATCCCCTGCGCCTCATCCTCTGCAAAATCGTTCTGTTTCACAATCCGCCGCACCACATCCAACACGTCGCCCACTTCCCGCAACTGCTTCCGCGACAATTCCTCCAACCGCTGCTCATTCACCGCCACCCCCTTCACAATGTATTTTTTCAACACTCGCGTCGCCCAAATCCGAAAGTCCGTCGCCTTGCGCGAATTCACCCGGTACCCCACCGAGATCACTGCGTCCAAATTATATGCTTTTACCCTCCGCGCCACCTCACGTCCGCCCTCGTCTCCAACTTGTACAAAAAACGTACAAGTTCGCTCTTCCTCTAACTCACCATCCTTATAAATATTCTGCAAATGCCGCGCAACTGTCTGCGGCGTAATATCAAACAGTGCCGCAATCTGCGCCTGCGTCGCCCACAGCGTCTCTGCTTCCGGCTCAAAATTAAACTTCACCGATTTCCCACCACTTTCATAAATCATTATCTGCTTGTCTATTTTTTCCATTGCTGAGCCTCGCTTTCTTCGATTCGTTCCTCCAATTCTACCATTCACCTCTGTCAAAAACAACCCCAACTTGTACACCGCGTACAAGTTCAACCCATCCTTACCCTATATTAATAATCTTCCAAAATAATAATCACCGTAATTAACTACCGCGCCAAGCACCGCACCGAAAGCCCGTGCTCATCGCCAGCCGGTGATGACGGGCTCACGTTAGCGAAATTCATCGTCACCGTATATACTCCATTCGCCGTCACCGCCGCCGTTGATGTCCATTCGTCAAAAGACGTCCCCATATTACGCATCGCCCCCGACATCACGGAAGTATTCCCCGCCAAAACAAAATACATCGGCGGCTCAACCAACGATTGATACCTACCGCCCGACCAACCAATAATACCCGATGCATTATAGTCACCCGTTTGCGGATAACCATAAGACAATAACAATCTATACATACTATCAGTCACATCAAACGGCTGACGCGTCGTCATATTACACCCACCTGCCGACAACTTCCACCCCTTCGGGCAAATACTACTCTCAGCATTCTTCAATTTTGTCACATCCTCTTCCGCCCCCGTGCTCACTAATCCGTTTCCGCTCCCCGCCGTCGCTGTCAACCATTGATAATAGTTCCCTATTAAATAATGTGCATCATATTTTTTCAAATCTGCATTTGCCGCTACATAATCATACCTCACTCCTTGCCAAACTCCAGCTTGTGCCACATAGCCATCGCTCCAATTTGCCACGTTCTGAAAGCTCTTACAAATATCTAGAGTATAACCATATCGCACCGAATTCGCTCCGTCCGTATCTGGTGATTCAGGTGTAGCCGGCGTAGAATCCCCACACACTATTTCACCATTCAATGTCACCAACACGTATTCCCCCATATCCCAAGACCTCGTCTTATTCGCAGTCGTCGTACTAGTACCTTTTTTTGGCACGCTCGTTTCCGTATAACTTTGCGGCTCCCAACTAGTACTAACATCACTCGTCTCCGGCGTGAGTGGCAACGTCTTCTCATTTAGATCTAACGCCAAATTCTGCACCATCCAACAATTCCCATCCGCTAGTTTAGAGACCCAGT
>CAYPTT010000047.1:0-8064 GCA_964413835.1 uncultured Candidatus Saccharibacteria bacterium | reverse complement strand
GTCCTCAGCCAACCCCATTCTCTCCAAAACCAAAAATGGGTGCCACGACGATTGAACAGTATAACCAACACGAGCTACGCTAATGCACATGAACTTGTTGGGTGTCGTGACACCAAGTTTATTCATGTTACACTGGCGCGAAGCTCATTTGGCGGTTTTGCTCAAAAATGTTCAAAAACCAAAAACTTCGTGTTTTAATGTTATACTGTTCGTTTACGATTATAGCACAACCAAAAAGCCTCGTCGAGTGAGAAGACGAGGCTTTGAGAAATCAGATTAGACTAGATTTATTGTTTACTATTAGCATTTTTATCCTTGTATTCTTCGAGTTTGACGTCGATGGTTTTTTCTTCTTTGCCGCGGAGAATTTTGAATTGGACGGTTTCGCCGGGCATGTATTCGCCGAGAAGTGTAGAGATGGAGCCGGCGGAACCAACTTTAACGCCGTTGATTTCGAGAATGATGTCTTTTTCTTCGAGCCCGGCTTTGTCGGCGGGACCATCGGCAATGACGGCGGAATACTGCTGTGGGCTGTAGAGGTAAGCGCCAGAAGAGACTGGTAGGTCGTAATTCTTGGCGACGTCTGGAGTGATGATGACGTAATAGGCTCCGAGGTAGGCGCGCTTGGCAGAATTATTCGTAATGATGTTCTTGAGCATACCTTTGACGCTGGAAATGGGAATAGCAAAGCCAATACCATCTGCATCGGAGCTAGTGGCAGTGTTGATGCCAATGACTTGTCCGGCGGCGTTGACGAGTGGTCCGCCAGAATTACCAGAGTTAATGGCGGCGTCGGTTTGAATCATGTCGGTAAGGGTTTCGGCGTTAGAATAATCACTGCTGGCGGCGGTAATGGAGCGACCAGTGCCAGAAATTACGCCGGCAGTGATAGTGTTTTGGAATTGTCCGAGAGCGTTGCCAATGGCAATGACTTGCTGACCGACGGAGATGGTTTTGGAATCGCCCAGTGTGACGGTGGGGAGATCCTTGGCGTCTTGAATTTTGAGAAAAGCCACGTCGTTAAGTGGGTCAACGCCGATGAGTTTGACTTTGTCGTAGGTAGTACCATCATCGAGTACGATGCTGACAGATGTAGCGTCAGAAATAACGTGCTTATTAGTGAGAACATAGCCATCTTCGGTTACGATCATGCCAGTGCCGGCGGCGCTAGAAGTGGAGCTTTGGCCAAAGAAGCCGGTGGTTTGAATTTCAGTGACGATGGAAACTACGCCAGGGGTGACTTTGGCGGCGGTTTCGGCAATGGAACCTTCGGTGAAGTTGGCAGCATTGCCGTCGTTATCGACATAACTGATGGTGGTGGAGTTAGCGTGTAGGAAATTATAAATTGAGAGTCCAAAGCCGGCCAAGGCGGCAACCATCGTAATTGATAAAAGCGTAACGATGACGGGCTGGAAGCCAAATGAGGTGCATTTAGTACGCCAGTTGCTGGTAGCGGAATCGTCTGATTTTTTAGCTTTGGTAGAGCGAGATTTTTTCGTGGTAGTGGAAACTAAGGGGATGTCTGTAGTGTTAGCGGATTTAGTTGAAGCTGATTTGGTATTTGGCTTGGTAATTTTATCGTTGGCCATAAAATTGATTCCTCCTAAATTTAATTAACGATTATGAACTTAATGAATATTGAAACGCGGCAGGCTGAAACCGACTAGCAAGACAACAGTAACAGCGATGCTAAAGATGACAGGTAGAGCGACGTTGGCGAATTTGAGTTTGCCGTTATTTTTGACGAGCTCATTGTAGATTTTGAAATAGGCAAAAGTGAGGACGGAAAGAATAATGCTGAGCTGGGAGACGCAGATGCCGGTGGTGGAAGCGTTGGGGAGTTCGATTTTGTAAGTAATAAGCCAGGCATGTGCGAGCCAAGCGATTTCGGCAAAAAATAACCCGCAAATGAGCGAAATAAACAAATAATCCTCTTTTTCGCCTTGAATGAGGACGTGATGTGAAGCGGCGAAACCGATGATGAATTCTAAGAGAATAAGTAGCCAAGAATCGGCGACGGTGTCGAATAATACTGCGGCGGTAGTGCCGAGAAAAACAGCAGTGAGGGCTTGGATAATTGTAAAAGTAGTCGATGAGCGAGGCTTAATGAGGATGAGCCAGATGGCGTAAAGCGCCATGAGTAAATAGTGGACGAGCAGAAAAGTTGAGCCGCTATTATTGACGAATGTGGCATTATAGGCGATCATGACGAAGCTAATGCCCACAATAAAATCAACTAAACTAGCACGTAGGTTGAGCAGCCAATAGCGGTGGTTGACGGCAAAAATGCGCCATTTAGACACTAACACGAGAATTAAGCCAATGAGACAGTTGCCGGTGAGGACGGTGGCGCCAATTGAGGCGACAGCGAGCGCGAGGTTGAGAAAAACATGCAGGATGGAGCTAAGTGCGTTGCGACTTTTGCGAATAAAAATGTAATCTGCCATGGGTTTATTATAACAAATAAAAAGTTTTTGGCTGAAAAAGTTTACGGAGAATAGTGGTTTTTCAGGTTAAAAATAGAATCTGCACGGCGTTTGATGTGTGGTATAATAATAATATGGATGCAAAACCAAAATTCTTTCAAAAACACCCGTTGTTCAAGGACTTGCTGAGTCTGGTTTTGTTTGTAGTGGTCGTGGTGCTGGGCACGATGATTTTAAATGCTTTTGTGTTCCGGGCTTATAATGTGGTGGGGTCGAGCATGGAGAATACTTTGCAGAATGATGATCGGATTGTGATTAATCGGTTGCCGGTAACTTGGTCACATTTTTTGGGTGAGGAGTATGTGCCGGAACGGGGGCAGATTATCGTGTTTGCGAATGGCGAGGCGAGCGGACCGCTGACTTGTGAGCCGCCGGCGGGGCATGCGGATCAATATATTGTGAAGCGCGTGATTGCTTTTCCGGGCGAGCAAGTGACGGTGAAGGATGGTGTTTTGACAGTGTATAATGAGGAGCATCCGGATGGTTTTTCTCCAGACGATGAGACGCGGGTGGATGATAATAATGGTCCAAAGAAATATTCTTCGGGCGAAGTGGATATGATTGTGCCAGAGGGTGAGATTTTCGTGGCGGGCGATAACCGTGAGGGTTCGCATTCGTTTGATTCGCGTTCTGGGCTGGGGACGATTCCCTATTGTCGGATTGTGGGGCCGGCGATTGCGCGGATTTATCCATTTAGTGATTTAAGAGTGTTTTAGGTATTGACTTTTTGAATAATGTGTGCTATAATGGGAGGATAGGGGTGTTTTTGCCCTGAAGTAATCTAGAAACGTGAGGGTCTTTATTCTTTGACGGAATATGTAGGTCAGACTACATAGGAAAAGCCGGAGCATGAAGTTCCGGCTTTTATAGGTTTAAATGACGTGGAAACCGGCGACCTATAGTAGGTCGCCGGTAGTGTCTTTTCTCCTTTCTAACAATATTCTGGCGACATCCAGATACTGTCACTGACTCGCAGGCTGGTCTGGGTCATAAGCTTATCACCGCGCGTTAGTTCATGCGTAATAATAAACTTCCCTATTTTGCTGGTGACGCGGTCGCCGCGTTTTGACTGACGCCAGTTGGCTAGAAAATCCAGAAGACATTCGCTACTGCCATCCTCTTTGAGCCAGATGGTAGGAACAATGACGGCTTTAGTTCCCGTTGCAGCTACTTCGTAATAAAGCATTTCTAGGTCGCTGACTCCATCTTCATCGGGTTCGTCGCTTGGCTCGATCCATGATAAACCGTTGTATCTATTGATGTAACAATCAAATCGGTTAATAGATGAATCTTTGAGCTTGTCTAATTCAAACAGGCCACGATATCCAACCACGAGACTGCCGTCGGTTCCTTCATAGATGATATGCTCGATTGCTGGGGTGGTTCGAGCTGCATATGATTTGATTTGGGGCCCTATCGGCCGATTGATATTGAGCTGTGGATCAACGCCATGCTTAAATCGAACTATTTTGCCCCCGAAATAACGGTATGGCTTAGTTAAGCTTTCCAAAAACTCAACGCTAAGGTAAACATCGATATACATTCCCGGTAGTAGTGGTCGGAAGGCAATTTTATATGGCACTTCGTCGTCCATATAGTCGTGTTCTATTTTAACTTCAAGCCAACAGGGCGTCATCTTCAACTTGCCGTTTTGGTCTTTTTGTAGAACTTGACCTTGAGTGAGAGCAAGTTTAGCGCTGTCGTAACCTTCCTTTTTCTTATCTTGGTGATACGACATTGACCAGCTTCTGATTGTGGATTTTGCATTTTTGAGCAAAAATCTGAGTTCTTTGGGTTCATTCATCTTATCCCCTCCTGTAATGAATCACTCCAGCTCTTAGAAAAGAGTATAGAAAATTAAAGAGCTAGAAAACAAATAGTGTCTATACTTCAATTGTAGCACACTTTATTGATTTTGTCAATATTTTTTATGATTTTTAGGACAAAATAGCAAATGATTTGAGTCTTTTCTGTGCGTATCTCCCTACAGTGCTAGACAGCGGACGGAGAAAGCAAGGGCACGATTACCGTAATCGGAGGGGACAATATTATTCCTGTCAAGGCCCAGATCATAGGCGTACGGAGCGTTAGGATATGATGTAAAAGACCAATAATGGCTATAGTAGCCCAAATTCCGTGATGAACCGCGCTGTAAATCGACATATCCCCCACGGACAAAGGAGAAGCATAATGCGACAAAACTTATAAGAACTCAAGAGCGAGATTAGAGTTAAAACTCAATACTTAGAAACCCCAACATCGAAATGTTGGGGCAGTTGGAACTATTTTCTGGGACTTAGATAGGCGCGTCGCCAGGGAGTTTTTGGCGATAAAGATAGGTTTGGTCGGTGTAAAAAATCTGGGTACATCTGAATAAACTATCAAAATCGCAGGCGAAAACGTCAAAATTGACGCGAGTTTGGCTGAGGAGATTATAAAAGTGATGCTTTTCGTTTTGGCTAAGACATACGGTAAAATTGATTGGGTCAAAATGATCATTGAGCAATTCGTAAGCTAAACGGATAAAACTGTCGGTTTGGTGAGGCGGGAGGATGGACGGTAAAAAATGGAGGATGAAATCTTTCAAGTGAGTGCGACAGAAACGGAAAGAACGATATAGCAATGATTTATCTGGACTTAAGACGGATAAAGCAGGTTCGAGATTCTGACGTTGTTCGGGATGGTCGGTTAACTCGGTCTTTTTGATCATGAAATGAACGCGACGAGGGTAGAAGTCGATATCGTAGGCGGGATTTGCGAGCGAAATAAGTGGCGTTAAAGCTTGGAAAATTTCGCGGATCATGGTGTGTTGATAAGCGTCACGAAGATTATTTTCAGCGTATTGAATATAAGCTTTGAGCTCAGCAAGAGAGGTATTTTCGTACCAAATGTATCCTGGCGTAGCCTTGGATGGAAAGCCGTAAGGAGAATTAGGCGGGACAATATCAAAGGAAAGTCCGTCGCGAAACTCGATTTGGTAGCCAGCATAGTAGAGTTTACGTAAAAATAACCAGATTTGCCAAGTTTGATCCTGCAAAAGTGAATCGGATAAATCAGTGATAAACTGCTCAGGTAGGTCAAGGATGAAAGAAAAAGCTAGCTCAAAGAGTTGGCGCGAGGCGACGATTGGGTCATGAACAGGAATTATTTCGGCCGAGGCATAAGTAGTGGCAGGGTCGTGGAATACTTGCAGGTTGCCAGCAGAAACGTCGAACTCGATTCTGTAATTAAACTTAGCAAAAAGCGGATTTAAAAAAGCGCAATTCTCAGTTAGTAGATCGGTTTGATGCTGATGGAGGAGATCTTGATTTAGGGCGTTTTGGCGGAGATTGGGGCGACCAAGAAATAAATTGTCATGTTCTTGGCCTTGTAACTTATGATTCAAAGTTTGACGAATTTGAGTACTGATTAGCATAATTACCTCCTTAATTTGAAGTAGCAGAAATAGTTTTTAAGTTGTGATATTCCGAATAATGGTTTGAATATACGGATTGTATTATTTTAGCATATTTGAAAAATGAGTGAAAGTGTATTATGATGAGAGTATGAAGAATTTTTGGGCGGATTTACCACAAGGGTTTACGGCTTTGGCGCCGATGGAGGGTGTGACGGACGTGATTTTTCGGCAAGTGATCGCGCGGGCGGGGCGACCGGATGTGTTTTTTACGGAATTTACGAATGTTTCGAGCTATGCGTCGGAAAAAGGGCGTGAGAACGCGCTAGAGAGGCTAGAAATAGCGCCGACCGACAGGCTGATCGTGGCTCAGATTTGGGGTAAGAATCCGGAACATTTTGCGAAATTGGCAGGAGCGCTAGAGGGCTTGGGTTTTGATGGGCTGGATTTGAATATGGGTTGCCCGGATAAGCACGTCAATGCGACCGGGGGAGGCGCGGCCATGATTCGGACGCCGGAACTGGCCGTGAAATGTATTCGCGAGGCGAAGCGAAATAGTAATTTACCAGTGTCAGTGAAAACTCGGCTGGGCTATACGTATGTGGAAGAGTGGCGGACTTGGCTGACGACGCTTTTACAAGAGGATTTGGCGCTACTCACAGTACATCTCAGGACGCGTAAAGAAATATCAAAAGTGTCAGCGCATTATGAACTAATTCCGGAGATTATTGCGCTGAGGGATGAAATTGCGCCGGGGACGAAATTAATGGTGAATGGCGATATTAAGGATTTAGCACAGGTGCGAGAAATGCAAGCGCAGTTCCCTGGCGTGGATGGTTATATGATTGGGCGGGGGGTGTTTGAGAATCCGTTTTGTTTTGCGGGGCGAGTAGGGTCAAAAGCGGAATTATTTGAACTATTAAATTTGCATTTGGATCTGTTTGATGCGAGAGATATGGCAAAAGTCGCGAAAATGGCGGAGCGCATGCGCGAGGATGCGGAATTTGCCTTGCGGGTGGACGGAAAAGTGCGAGGACTACCGTTTGATCCGTTGAAACATTATTTTAAGATTTATGTTCATGGTTTTGCGGGGGCGGCGGAATTGCGAGCGAAGTTGATGGAGTGTAAGGATACGGCAGAAGTGCGGGGGATTTTGGCGAAGAGTATGGCGTCTTGAGGAGGGCGTGATGAGAAAGATTGGGTGTTTTTGTAGCCAAAATAACCCTATTTGGCGAGGCAACGAACATTGAGACCGAAGTGTCTGGAAAAGGAATAATTTGGCATAATCATTTCACCACTGCAGCCCCAAAAGTTGGCATAGTACGCGTGTGTTGCTCGCTCTGCTACGGTGGATGACCATAAGAAACCGTTTGTGACGGCGTTGTTAAGACCATTTGGCAAATATAAATATCCTGCTCGAGTAATATATATGGGCGATAAGTCTACATCTTGATGAGCTCCGTTAATAATGCCGTAGAGTAACGAAGTATTGTTGTAGCTACTCAAGGTACCTGGCATGTAGAGGTATTTATAGTCTTGGGCCGCAGGATAATTATAAGCGTAAAAAAGACGGTAGAAGCTTGCGGTTCGGTCGGCTGGGATGTTGTTACTTTGTCGTCCGGAGGTCGGCAATCGCCAGTTTTTGGGGCAAATGCTATCTTTGGCGTCTATTAGATTTGTGGTAGTGGAGACTTGATTGTCGCCGCCGCTTCCAGCGGTGGCAGTATTGAATTGATAATAATTACCAATGAGATAGTGTGCATCGTAAGTTTTGGAGTTTGAGTCGGTTGTAGATGCAAAGTTAGTCGTACTAGCATCAAATAATGGTTGCCAATTTTTGATATTCTGAAGGGCTTCAGAGCAAATATCGAAAGTTTGACCGTTGGATAATGAATTGAAATCGACGGTACCGCCACTTTGATGGCATCCCGTCCTACCGGATGGATGAATGGATACGTATTCCCCTAGATTCCAGGAGCGCATAGTGTAGTAGTCGGCTGTTGAAGCGTTTTTCTTGGCTGGTACGCTGGTCTCTGTCGTAGTTGGTATCACCCAGCTCGTCTTTGAGTTAAGGTCTGTGTTGGTATTAGTTAATGTTTGGTTAGCTTTTAGATCTAATGCTAAGTTCTGCGTCATCCAACAATTCCCATCTGCTAGTTTTGCTACCCAGTATTCTTTACCATC
>CAYPTT010000046.1:0-8068 GCA_964413835.1 uncultured Candidatus Saccharibacteria bacterium | reverse complement strand
AAACCAGCCTGGATACCTTCTAACTATGTAACGCTTAGTCTAGATAATATGCCCACTATAGACCTAGTACCACGGGAGGGTGGTGGCGTTGGTGTCAGTCAAGCTAAGCTCAACGTCTCTACCACTAGTAACACTGGCTATAAGCTCTACATCAACACCCTAGACGACACCAACGCCATGACAAACGTGAACGCTAACCAGTCTGCTACCATCCAGCCAGTAGCTAGACCAACTACGCTGGCGGACTTTAATCCTAACACGTGGGGCTATGCTATTACTAACACGCTGGATGGTAGTGCCACCTATAATCCAATGCCTACTACCTCCACGATAGCTTATGATACGGCTCAGTCCAGTGGGGAACACTACTTATCCTTTGCCGCCAAGATTGATACCTCACTTCCAGCCGGACAGTATAGTAATACAGTAGCTATTTCTGCTATAGCTAATCCTGCTGTCATCACCGGTATGATGGAGCTCACCTACATGCAGGATATGACGAGTAGTATATGCAAGGACACAGTAGGCTATGACCAGAACTACAACCGTGACAGCTCCGGTTCCTATATCATCACTCCCGGCAATGAAGTCACTAAACAACTCATCGACATCCGGGATGGTAAAGAATACTGGGTAGCAAAGCTTGCGGATGGGAATTGCTGGATGACGCAGAATCTAGCATACGATCTAGTGAAAGGGAAAGTCCTTACACCAGCAGACACAGATGTGACGGAGGAGTGGACGGTGTCGCTTGCTACTGAAAATGTATTACCGGCAAAAGAAAACAGCCCTTCAGTGGCAGCTCTGCGCTCCTGGGATTTAGGGGAATATGTAATAAAAAAGCCGGCTAATTATGACAAATGCGACAATACAGCCCTGTTTGCGGGGACAACATTTGATGCATGTCAAAATGTACAAAACGTAAAGGATTGGACGGGAAGTTTTGCGGCGGATACCATCGACGGAGAATATGTTGCAATTAACAACGGTTCAAAAACTTACGATTCACATTATTTGCTTGGAAACTACTATCTATATAATACCGCTACTGCCGCTACTGCGATTGACAAGAAAGCCTGGTATACAGAAGAAGCGTCTGGTTCAATTTGTCCTAAGGGCTGGAGACTTCCGTCTATGGGGAATGCAAGCGGAATTACTAACTCTATACTTCCTAATTACAGCTTTTATAATTTATTATTATCTTATGGCTACGAAGAATTAACCGGACAATTTTGGCAGATTCTGAATGGTGTGGGTCAGAATCCAATGAAAATGCCCATCGCTGTTACATTAGCAGGAGTATTTAATATTTCCGAAGGTCTTTATATAATAGGCAACAATGTTGGGTATTGGAATGCTACATTAGATCCTAATATAAATTATGCTGTTCGCACTACGATTAATGAAGGGGGAATAGGCATAACGCACGGCGCGCAGCGTGTTGATAATGTACATTCCGTGCGTTGCCTCGCCCGCTAATCCCTCCCCCTACAGTGCTAGACAGCGGACGGAGAAAGCATTAGAACGATCAACGGTATATGACGGGCTAATAATCGTTGTATAAAAATCAAGAAAGCTGGCACTATTATTATTGATAAAAGCTGTACCTGACCAATAGTAGGCGTATACCCCAGCGATTCTGAGCGAAACTTTATAAAGATCTACGTATCCCCCACGAACAAAGGAGAGGGGATGAAGGGAGAGGTTTTGTTGGTTTAGTTACGTAAGCTTCCCCTCCCCTCTACTTTGTGCGTAGTGGAAATATCGGGCTATACGGCGGAAAGATACAACAAATAGGTAAAGAAGTCTTTCATTGGCTGCCTGGCACTTCTGCCGGAACACTAGTCAATGCAGACTATTTTAGTACCTACAATTCGGAAGTAAATTTTAGCAAAAGCGGTTATAGTCGTTACAATGCTTTCCTCGTCCAGAAACCCCAAGAAGCCCGCCACAAGAATCACTCAAATAATAAAAAATAATCGAACTTGTATATGCTATACAAGTTCAAGTGTATTTTATCTCTATTGCTATCTAATAAAATACATGTAAATAATGCTCCCTCCTTTGTCCGTGGGGGTAGTATTCATCTATGGTACGGATCATTGATGAGCCTTGGGTATTATTCTCTCTATTGGACAGCCGCTATAAATCCGTCAAATACAAACGCATATCATCAAGCCTGCACTAATAAGATTATTCGACCATCTAGTGACAGTATCTACGCTAATGCTTTCTTCGTCCGCTGTCTAGCGCTGTAGGGGGAGGGTGAAGCAACGCTGCAAAAACACCGCGTGTGTAACATCACAAAACAACGTCCTAAACGCCCCGCTCATCACAGTATATCTAATCCAAAGTCTTACAACTTTGCTTGTCGTCCTCTTTCTTTCGTGCGGCATTTTTCTCCAAAAAATTCAACGTGTCACGCATCATATCCTCAAGGGTTAATTCGGTTTTCCAGCCCAATTCTTTTTCGGCTTTACTCGGATTTGCGCAAGTTACCGCCAAATCTCCTGCTCGGCGCTCCACGATTTTGTGTGGCAAAGGTTTTCCGCTCGCCTTGCTAAACGCTTTCACCATCTCTAACACTGAAATCCCATGACCCGAGCCCAGATTATAAATCTGCACACCGCGTCCCATTTTTTCTAACGCCGCAATATGACCTTTTGCCAAATCCACCACATGAATATAATCTCGCACGCAAGTTCCATCTGGCGTATCGTAATCATTCCCGTAAATTGATAGCTCTGCAATCTCACCATCTGCCACCCGCATAATAATCGGCATTAAATTATTTGGTACGCCATTCGGATCTTCGCCTAGCAAGCCGGAAGCATGTGCTCCCACCGGATTGAAGTAACGCAAAATCGTCACTTCAAATTCCGGATCCATTGTCGCCACATCGCGCAAAATCTCCTCAATCATATACTTCGTTCGGCCATACGGATTCGTCAGCTTACGCCCTGCCTCCATCGTCTCTACGTAGCACGAATCCGCTTGCTCGCCATAAACCGTCGCCGAAGAGGAGAAAATAATCCGCTTCACACCAAACTCTTCCATACATTTTAATAAATTCAGTGTTCCTGTAATATTATTTTCATAATACTTTAGCGGTTCCTTCACCGATTCTCCCACCGCTTTCAGCCCCGCAAAGTGAATCACCGTCTTAAAATCACCTTTCTCAAACACTTTGCGTAGTTTTGTTTCGTCCAGCAAATCAATATCATGGAACTTCGGGCTGATTCCCGTTAGCTCGTCAATTCTAGTTAAGACATCAATTTTACTATTAGACAAATTATCCAAAATCTCTAAATCATATCCTGCTTCAATTAACTCCACTACGGTATGTGAACCAATATAGCCAGTCCCGCCAGTTACCAAAATTTTACCTTTGCTCATGTCTTTTCTCCACTTCTTTTCCTCTATTCTATCACACTTCCCCTATTTTCTGCTATAATATACTCATGAAAAGGGAAACAGGGCTAATTTTTCATATTTTTCTGATTTTTGGCGACGCTATTGCAATTTTTCTCTCTTTTTTCGTTGCCTATATTATGCGCACTCATCTTGATCAGCGCCCCTTTTATTTTGAGTCTGCTCCGCTCGAGTTTGCCCTTTCGTTCTTGTTACTTATTCCGGTTTACATCATTATTCTTGCTGCTTTTGGGCTCTACCGCAAAAGTATTTTCCTCCGTCGTAGTCGCTGGCCAGAAATCGGCCGTCTTTTTCTTGCCTCCGTCATTGGTGTTATGGCTATTATCTCTTATGATTTTCTTTTTAATGCCGATCTTTTCCCAGTCCGCGTTATGGCCCTCTATGCCATTATTTCATGCTTCATTTTTCTCTGCTTCTTCCGCGGTATCGTTCGTATCCTGCGCAATTCAATTCTCAAACATCGCCGCAGCACCCTGCGTGCCATCATTATCGGCAATACCAAAAACACCGAATATCTTGCCGATTATATCTCCGCTTTTCCTGAATCTGGCTTCTCGCTCGTTGGTATTGTTGCCGGTTCTAAATACATTCCCAAAGACCTCCGGCGCAAGCAATATTCCTCTCTCAAAGAAGCTCTCAAGAAATCCAAGCCCGACGTCATCTTCCAGACCGATGATCGTCGCACCGAGTATGTTTATCGCCAAACCATTAATCGTCATCTACTGTACTACTTCGTGCCTTCATCCGCCATGCTCTCTTCGCAAATGGGTGAGCTAGAGCTCATCGGCGACACGCCCGCTATTCTCGTCCGTGTTACCCCTCTTATTGGTAGTGCCAAAATCGCTAAACGTCTCTGTGATATCATTATTAGCCTCCTGGCGATTATCATTACAGCTATTCCTATGCTAATTATTTGGCTAATCGAGAAAATCTCCAATCCTCACGCTCCTGCTGTCTACAAATCAATCCGTCTCTCTCGCTATAACCGCAAAGTCAAAATTTACAAATTCCGTTCCATGAAGCCCGAGTATTCTGGTATGACCCCAGAAGAAGCCTTTACCAAAATGGGTAAACCTAATTTAATTAAAAAATACCGTGATAATGGCGACCAAATTTCTAATGACCCTCGTATTACTAAATTCGGTAGCTTCCTGCGCTCTTCTTCGCTTGACGAACTTCCTCAGCTTTTCAATGTCTTAAAAGGTGATATTTCCATCGTCGGCCCCCGCGCGCTTATGCCAGGCGAGCTTCATCACTATGGTGACCGTTCGCAATTACTTTCGGTTAAATCCGGTCTTACTGGGCTCGCCCAGGTCTCTGGCCGCCGCGACCTTTCTTTCGAAGAACGCCGCGCCCTAGATCTTTACTACATTCAAAATTGGTCTCTTGGCATGGATTTTCGTATTATGTTTAAGACCATTGGCGCCATCTTGTTTCGCAGCGGGGCTCGTTAAACCATGCCCAGTAAATCTCAGCCAAACAAACCTTATTCTGGCAAAGTTGCTCTGGTTTGCGACTGGCTTACTACCCCGGGCGGTGCCGAAAAAGTCCTGCTTGAGCTGCACAAAATGTACCCCGACGCCCCGATTTATACTTCCCAATATCGCCCCAAGAAGATTAATTGGTTTACCGATGCTACTGTTCGTACGGGCTGGCTCAACCTTTTTCCGGCCTGTTTGCGCAAATATCTCGGCTTATTTCGTCAGTTTTATTTCTCACACCTCGATCTCTCGGATTATGATTTAGTAATTTCTGTTACTGGTGCCGAAGCTAAAGCCGTAAAAACGAGCAAAACAGTTAAAACCCAACCCGCTAAAACTTCCCAAACTCAGCCCATGTCGTCAAATCATCTTTCAAATTCTCAGATCTCCAAGGCTTACCATATCTGTTACTGTCATGTCCCTACGCAATATTACTGGTCCATGTATGATAAATATCTCAAAGAGCCTAACTTCGGTATTTTTAATCCGCTCGCGCGCCTTGGCCTGAAAATTCTAGTCAAACCTCTCCGGCGCGCCGACTATCGCTCTGCCCAAAATCCCGATCAATTTGTTGCTATTTCACAATATTCTGCTGCTCAAATCAAGCAATATTACCATCGCGATGCTATGATTATTCATCCTCCGGTCGACCTTGCAAAGTTTTCCACAGCCCCAACTCAACCTGTGGAAAACTCCCCCAAAACTCCATCTCAAAGCCGTCAAAGCTCCTCAAAAACCACCCCATTCTCCCATTATAGCACAGATAGTAAAAAAAGTCAAGGTTTTGTGATTGCTTGCCGCCAAGTCGCTTGGAAACGCATTGATCTCGCCATCGAGGCCTGTCTTCAGCTTCAGCAACCGCTTACGGTAATCGGTGATGGTTCAGAACATTCTAACCTTGTTAAGCTCGCCCAAGGCTCACCTCTGATCAAATTCATCCCTTGGCTTGATTCCGCGCAGCTTTCGGCGCACCTTCATCGGGCTCAAGCTTACATTTTTCCCAGTCTTGAACCATTCGGCATCGCAGCGGTCGAAGCTCTGGCTGCTGGGTGTCCGGTTATTGCCTATGCCGAAGGCGGCAGCCGCGATATTATTCAGCCAGGGAAGAATGGTCTACTTTTTCATCAGCAAACCCCCGCTTCTCTTGCTAAAGCCCTGAAAAAATTCCTCGCCTCCCCAGAATCCTTCCATCCCTCCGTTGTCGCCAAAACCGCTGTCCAATTCTCTGCCGACCGCTTTCGCACTGCCATCACCGAACTTGTGCAAAAAGCCCTCCGTCCCTCCTCGGGGCACACTTCTGATAATTCCGCCAAATCAGCTCGGTCCAAAGCCGCCTCAAAATCCACTTCGGTTTCCATCAGCCCCGCACCAAAACTCCCCATTTTTGCTAAAATATATGCTTTTATCCTCTGTCTCATGCCAATTATGTTGTTCTTTTCTTATCATCCAGTAATCTCATTTGGCGCCAATTCCAGTATGAATTTTGAGCTCTCGCTGCCGCTTATTTGGCTCGCAGTTTTTGACATCATCTCGCTGGTCGCCCTCTTTATTTACCGTCAACACCTCGCAGAGTCTCCCCTTACTGATCGTCGCTTCTTTCTATTTTCGCTTTTTCCACTCTATGCCACCATCTCAATTTTTTGGTCTGCCAATCCCGTGCGTGGTCTTTTGACGGCTTTAATTATTTGGGGCATCTTTTTTGCTGTTTTTGCCATACTCTTCCTCACGCCCTTCGTGATTCCTGGGGCTAATCGCCCACGTTTTACGCGGATTCTACTCCGTACTTTTCTGGTGGCTAGCGCAATAATTTGCCTCGTTTGCTGGTTGCAGAGTCTCCTCGATCTACTCGGGGTCGGTCGTGATGTAACTCTCCTTTGTGCTGGTTGCACGCATCGCACTTTTGGTTTTCCGCATCCCTCTGGTTTTGCTATCGAACCGCAATTCATGGGTAATCTGCTCCTCGCTCCTGCTCTCCTTGCCCTCTATCTCTTAATTTTTCAGCCTAAACCAACACAGTCTCAGCCCACGACAATACCTGTTCTTGCATTTTTCGCAATTCTATTCTCTGCTACTTTATTTTTCACCTTCTCTCGCGGGGCTATTTACGCTTATATTATTGCTCTTATTATTATGCTCATTTTTGCCTTCCGCCGCCAGGCTTTTCGTATTAGTTTAATTATTATTCCAGTCATCAGTTTCTTAATTAGCCTTGCCGCACAGGGAACTTTCGCGGCACTTTCACCCACCAACGATACTTTTTACAGTGGTATTGCTAAATCTCTTCATCAGTTATCCTTAGGAATTATTGATATTCGCCCCCAGACTACCTCTAATAATCAATCTGGCACCCAAAAACAGCCTCAAAACGCCTCAGAAAGCCAAAATCCCACATCCGATTCCCAAAATTCGTCCACTTTTGATGGTTATGTAGCTGAATCTACTAATGTTCGTCTTGACCTTAATCAAGCCGCGCTTGATACGTGGTTGTCTGCCCCCGGTCACCCACGTGTAAAATTCGACGTTCCTCTACACTGTCTCAGATTTTGCTGTCCTTGTACTGGCAGTGGACCTCTTACGCCCACTAGTGTGCTCTTCGGGGTTGGTTTAGGGGGCGCCGGCGTGGCGCTTTATGCCAATTCCTTCATGACTCACGTTACCAGCCCCAAGGAAATCGTCCAAAACCAACCCCTCAGCCTCCTCCTCGAGCAGGGAATCATCGGGCTT
This sequence comes from uncultured Candidatus Saccharibacteria bacterium, assembly GCA_964413835.1. GTDB lineage: Bacteria > Patescibacteriota > Saccharimonadia > Saccharimonadales > Saccharimonadaceae > Nanosyncoccus. The sequence goes on along the minus strand of CAYPTT010000046.1, from coordinate 431 downwards.
GCCCTCTGTGTATTCGCTCTCGTCGTTGCTTTCGCTAGTCGCCTCTTGTCCCCCAGGTTTCTCGCCGGCCGCTCGGCTACCTCCGCTAATCAGCAATTTTTCGACTTTTGGCGCCACCCCGCGCTCCCGCTCCTCTTGCCTCTCCTCGCGGCCTATCTCATCACCCTAAACTTCTTCTCCGGCCTCCCCAACGCTCTCCAGATTTACCTCATACCGCCTCTGTTTTACCTTATCTTCTTCCATATTCAACCTGCCAAAATTCAGGAAAATCCGTCCATAAATCCTAAACTCCAAAAATATTCAAAAAAGTCCTTGACATTGCCAAAATAGCGCGCTAAAATAACAACATAGTTACTTTGGCGCGGGATAGAGCAGCCCGGTAGCTCGTTTGGCTCATAACCAAAAGGTCGTTGGTTCAAATCCAACTCCCG
>CAYPTT010000045.1:0-8197 GCA_964413835.1 uncultured Candidatus Saccharibacteria bacterium | reverse complement strand
TCCTAGTCTTTTGATGGATTAGATTACTAGTTATGAGTTTTGTTTTGGTCATGGGTGCCTCCAAAGATAATGTTAATTAAGCTTACGGCATCATTTGCTTTTTGTATTAAGTTTAGCTAGCTTAAGCTCTTTTGGCGCTAGAGTGGAGAGATTTCATTAGCTTATTCTATTCTGCGCCAAGAATTTTAACTAGCTTAATTTCTTTTGGCTTCAGAACGGAAGTATTTCGGCTTCTCCGGAGCGAAACGCATCTTCATCGATGAGTGAGCTCCGAGAGAACTGTCGAAAGACTCCGTTCTGAGCCAAAAGACAAAAAGCGACACCGCTGGTGTCTAACTACCATTTGCAACCTACAAAGCTAAACTATTTTATAGTAAATCAACATAGGTACTTTGCGATGCCGCTTCAGTGTATGTAGATAAATACTATAAAATACAGTTCAACTGTGTTTGGTTGAATAAAATTTACCAAAAATTGGTTGCAATAATAGTTAGACATTTTTATTATAACACAAACACTTTTATATAGGGAGAAAATTCGCCAACTAAACTGACCGGTGACGGCACGTGGAAACGGACGGGGAAAGCAAGGGTGCGATAATGATCATTAGACGGATATACGTTTTCTTTATTGAAAACTTGATAATACGCATGCTCATTTGATATAAAGACAGTTGCAGACCAATCGTAGCTTTCGCCACTTAAGTTCCTTAAGTTATACCAAGGAGATATTACTCCCCCACGGTCAAAGTTGTAAATTAGTTGGCTTATAAAATTTTTAATTTTTATAACCCTTTGGGACTCATAGGCGCCCATCTCCTTTGTCTGTGGGGGCGCCATCAGTCTGTGGAATGGTTCTCCGCGAGCCCTAGGTTTCAATAGCCTCTATTGGACTTCTGCTGCCTACCCTAGTGCTTTCTACGCTTATAATCAGCACCTTAATAGCGCTAATGTCTTTCCTTCCAATCACAGTTACGGTGCCCATGGTTTCTCCGTCCGCTGTCTAGCACTGTAGGGGGAGGGATAAGGGATGTCGCTTTTTCGGTCGGGAACAGGTTTTATGTTATAATAGATGCATGGAAGAACAGCTGGCGAAAATTAAGGAATGGCTGGGGACTGGAAGTATTAACGTGTTTGGACTGCCGATGAGCGGTAAGGATACCGTAGGTGTGCGTCTGGCGGAAGGACTGGGGGCGAAGTTTTTGTCTTCGGGGATTATTGTGCGAGCGATGGAAGAATCGACACGACAGAGTTTATCGCATCAGGGTAAGTTAATACCGTCTAATGTGTTTTACGAGTGGGTGCTGCCGTATTTTGAAAAGCGGGAGCTTTGGGAATATCCGCTAGTATTGTCGTCGATTGGGCGTTGGGCGGGCGAAGAAGATCAAGTAATGAGTGTAGCCAAGGAGAGTGGCCATCAGATTAAAGCAGCGGTTGTATTGGAATTGTCGGAGCAGACGGTAATTGAGCGTTGGGAAGCAGCGAAAATTTTGGGAGATCGGGGGTTGCGAGAGGATGACGCAAATCCGCGGATTTTCCAAAATCGGATTCAGGAATACAAGGAAAAGACTGTGCCGGTTTTAAAACATTATCAGGAGTTGGGACTTTTGGTACCGGTGAAGGCGGATTTTCCGCGCGATCAAGTTTTTGCGAATGTAGTAGAAGCGTTGGCGGAGTTTAGCGAGCGATCGCCGGTTTTCTTGGGGTGATTTGGGGCGGGGCGCGAGAGGGGGCTAGGATTTTGGATTTTTGAGGTTTTTGATAGCAGTGGAAATTCGGCGAGAGATCACGCGAGCGCCCCGCCGGAACTCGCGTCGGTACTGATAGACAATATAGCCCAAGCCGCCCGCGGAGAGCAAGAGGATGGCGCTGATTGCGATAAACGTTGACGACTCGCCGCCGCGAGTCGTCGGCACTAAAGCGTAATCGGCGCCAGCATTAGTCTTAGTGACTTTGCGGCAACGGTTGGTTTCGGGATTACGTTCATAACCTTCCGCACAAGGTTTCGGTTCAGTGGAAGTTTCTAGATTGCGACAACGCCCGGTAATCGGGCTACGGTATTTCCCTGCTGGGCAGTCCTTTAGCGCAGAACTCGCCGTAGCATTAACGCAGTTGCCAGTAGCGGGATTAATAATTTTACCATCTGGGCAACTCCGAAATTCCTGATAAATATTCTCAGCGGCAGGGGTTGGCGCATAAGTAACTTGCCAATTTTCCTCTCCGCCTACGTCATAAAACCTAGCATAAGCAGTAGACTTTTTCTGGCCGTGATAGTATTCCATAATATCAACACGCGAAGCGTCTTCATCGTAAAGCTCGATAACATTGGAAGTATTGGGATTTTTAGTCAGAGAAAAAGTAGTGCCAGAATTGCCAGAGTTATTAGGATTGCTGGAATTAGTAGCAAAGTTCGAGCTAATCGTACGCTCATTACCTCGATCATCGCGAATCATGGCTTGATTTGGGTAATAGGCAAGATAGGCGTTAGTGGAAATTGAGCCGATTAGGGAATAAGTTTTCTTTTTGTATTTTAAGCTACAGCCGTCAAGCGTAATGGTCTCGTCGGTGGGATTATAAATCTCGACGAATTGCTCGGTTTTATCATTAGCATAATAAGCGTAAATTTCTGAGAAACGTAGACCTTGACAATGTGGTGTGCCGCTGGGATTATCAGCTGGATTGCCATCGTCATCATCTGGCGTAGAGGGTAAAATAATAGATGGATGCAATGGAGCAAAACTCGGCAAATAATTAGCTTGGTGAGCAAAAGCGCCAGTAGTTAAATCGCGCACTAAACTAGTAGGATTGGCGCTCTTAAAAGCCGTAGCACAGCCCTGCTTCCCCGTCCAGCAGAGCGAATCAATCACTTCATCATGGTACAGAAGTTCAAGTGGACCAGCCGAGGCAGCCAACGTAGTAGAGTAAGTTACATCCGCTAGTTCGTGCTCTGGTGAACGAGCGAGGCGCAAGAGGAGATTCTCGCCGGTCATTGAACTGCCGACCGGAAATTCATAGATGGTGGACGTAGTGCCGCTAGTATTAGTATAGCGAATGGTATAATCCGCCAGCGAAATCGGCGTATTAGTCGTAGAATTTTTGCGCAGTTCGATAAATTCGCCTACGTCGCGCGTGCCGTCGGGACCAGTGTAGCCGGGGTTAATTGCGTAAAAGTACAGATCAGTTTTAATAACTGGCGCGGCGGGCAAATCAGGCGTTTCATCATCAGGCGGAATGGTCGAATCTGACGACAGCACTGGTTCTGCAGAAGTCGACGTAGCTACTTGATGAGTCATAATTCTAGTACTGGCAGACAAAATACAGCACAAAAGTACGCAACACGCAACAATTAACGCAAAATAGGCGTAAAGTTTTTTCTGTTTGATAGAGAAATTTTTCTTCATGGAGGGAGCATAGCACAAATTTTCCCAAAAGTACAAGCATAAGTGTGTTATAATTGCAATATGGAGATATTTGTCCCCTTGAGTGAGGTGTTTTTAGCAGCGGTGATTCACGCGAGTTTGCAATTGCAACTGGGTGGACTGTTGCTGTTGTATCATGCGAGTTTGGGTAAACACGTGCGGACTAAAACGAAATATTTAGTTGACAGCTACATCGCAGGAGTTGGGATGTTGGTGTTTTTGAGTTTGGCGGCAACGTGCTTTATTTTGGGTTGTTATTTTGACGGTAAATTGTATACTGAGGAAATTTTGATTATCGCGGGACTACTGATTGCAATGGCGCTAATTGTTTGGATGTTTTATTATCGACGCGGGCGCAGTACGGAACTCTGGTTGCCGCGCACTGTGGCAAAATACATTGATGAGCGAGCCAAGAATACCAATAGCAATACGGAAGCATTCTCATTGGGGGTTTTGACAAGTTTGGCAGAAATGCCGTTTACAATCGTGCTTTATTTAGTGGCTGCGAATAGCATTATGGCATTGGAACCATTAGCACAGTTGCTAGCCGTGGCCGGGTATACTTTGATTACAATTTTGCCACCAGTAATTCTACGCCTGGCAGTGCGTCGAGGGCAAACAATCGTGGAAATTCAGCGTTGGCGTGTAAAACATAAGAATTTCTTCAGAATTTTGGCGGGAGTGGGATTTTTGACATTAGGGTTGTTTATTTTAGCTTTTGAGGTATTAGTATGAAAAATCGCAAGATGAAAATGCAGGTTGAAACAGAAGTGGAATTTGCGCCAAAAAAGTTACAGAATTATTTGCTAAAAGAGGCACGAGTTTTGAGAATACCGGTCGGAACAGCGGAAGTAATCGCCGAAAAAGTGACCCAAAAAGCCGAAAAGTGGCTGGAACTGCATAAGAATCCACGGTGCGGTGAATTGGAGCAGCAAATTTTGGTGGAACTAAAAAAGTACAGTGCGGATTTAGCTTACGTCTATCAAAATCGTGGTAAAATAATATAAAATACATAATTGGGAAGTGGGCCGAGGTGGGCCAAAACATAGATGGGCAAAAATTACGATTATCAGTATTTGGTGATAGGTAGCGGCGCAGCTGGGGGCGCGGCGGCGTTATTGGCAGCGGAGTTAGGCTTTCGGACGGCGATTGTAGAAGCGGATTGTTGGGGTGGTACAGAACTAAACTATCGCGACATTCCCTATGGAGCGGCGCTGGGTTTTGCGCACCGTTATGCGGAGGCAATGTCGGGAGCGAGGTTTGGCATTTCGAGCAATAATTTACGTTATAACTATGCTGGGGTACTGAATTGGCAAGCAATTGCGACGCGCCGCGCGGGTGGTGGCAGTAAAAAATTGTTTGAGAGCGCCGGAATTGAATGCTTGCGGGGGTATGCACAGTTTGTTGGACCAAATACTATCTCGATTGATGGTTTGGAAGTTAAGGCGGAAAAAATTTTAATTGCAACAGGTTCGAATTTAACTGTAAATGGTATTGCCGGGATTGATGCAGTGAATTGTTGGTCGCCAGACACAGCGCTCCGGATTCCTAAAATACCAAAAGTATTATTCGTGGTGGGGGCAGGATCGACTGGCTGCGAACTGGCGGAATATTTTGCGGCGTTGGGCAGCAAGGTTCTACTGGCGGAAACGCAGGATCGGATTTTGCCGCGAGAGGATTTGGAAGTTAGCGAAGCCATGGATAAGCATTTGCGAGATAATTTGCAAGTGAAGATTTTGACTGGCGCGCACGTGGTAGCTTTGGAGCAAGATGGTAAAAGTAAACAAGTAATTTTTGTGCGGGATGGACAAGAAAAAATTGTACGAGTAGAAGAAATTATTCTGGCGACGACCCCTGAACCAGCCTTAGATTTAGGATTAGAAAACGCTGGGATTAAATACACGCGGCGCGGCGTGCAAGTAGATAAAGAACTACAAACTTCAAACCGTGATGTTTGGGCAGCGGGCGATGTGATTGGCGGAGAAAGCTCAAGCGAAAAGGCCGCATACGAAGGTAAGCTTGCAACTATGAACGCCCTGAAAAAATCTGGGAATATTACAAATTATACTGGTTTTACGCGCATGACAAATACCTTGCCGCGAGTGGCAAAAGTTGGGCTGAATGAGATTGAATGTTGGCAAATTAAGCAAAAGTATAAAGCTGCAGTGGTACCAATTAGTGACGTACATGCGTCGATTACGAGTGACTTTCGCACGGGGTTTGTGAAATTATTGGCGGAGCCGCACAAAGGTCAAATTTTGGGTGGGACTGTAGTATCACCAGAAGCGGATTTGGTGGTGCAGGAAATCGCAGTGGCGTTGCGTAACGGCCTAAAAGTTAATGAGTTGGCTGGCACGCCACACGTAGCAGCCAGTTGGGGTCAAGCAGTTTGGATGGCGGCGAGAAAAATAGCTAGTTAGAAGATTCTGGAAGGTTTTAAACAGTGATAATGGTACCAGCTTGAGATTTAAGCGCGGCGACGAGGTTTTCGGGCGAAGTGATAATACTAATACGATGTTTATCAACAAATTGGAGAGCAGCTTGAACTTTTGGCAGCATAGAGCCGGCGGCAAAGTGCCCAGCTTCAAGGTAAGATTGAAGCTTTGACTTAGAAATCTTACCTAAAGCTTGTTGCTCAGGAGTGCCGAAATTCAGAAAAACGTTTGGCACGGCGGTGACTGAGACGAAAATATCAGCATTAATCAACTGAGCGAGCACTTCAGCGGCAAGATCTTTGTCAATCACCGCATCAACGCCCTGTAGTTCCCCCTCTGCATTACGAACTACTGGAATACCGCCGCCGCCTGCCGCGATAACAATGGTACCAGACTCCACGAGAGTTTTAATGCTCTGTTGCTCAACAATATCAATTGGCCGCGGCGAAGGGACAACGCGACGATAGCCGCGCCCGGCGTCTTCGCGCAAGGTCCAGCCACGTTCGTTTCCTAGAGCTTGCGCCTGCTCCGCCGTATAGAACTCGCCGATGGGCTTCGTGGGACTAGCAAAAGCAGGGTCTTGAGCGTCGACCACAACTTGAGTAATAATCGTCGCAGCATCCGGCGCCGGAGCAGAATCGTGGCTAGAATTTCCTACAAAAGCATTATCAATGGCCTGGGCAAGCCAATAGCCAATCTGACCTTGACTCATGGCGACAGCAGTCTCTAGAGGCATGGCAGGCGCAGAATCTGTGGCGGCGGTTTCTTCGTGAATTAAAATATTACCAACTTGTGGACCGTTGCCATGCGCAACGATAATTTCATAATCATTGGAAAGTTCGGCGATAGTTTGGCCTACCTGCGCAGCGACAGTTTTTTGAGCAGCAGCAGTGACCTCGCCATTTTTTTGGAGAGCATTGCCACCGAGAGCAATGACAACACGAGGCCTAGCGGACATTATTGTTTACCTTTTTTGATATAAGTGTCTTCTTTCTCAAGATTAGCCCGCAAAACAAATTCTTTACATTCGCCGGCACTATTGCAATTAGCCGCTTCGTAACTGTAAGAGCTACCATCGACACCGAGGTTAATACCGCGCGGATCAGTAAAAAGTGCAGGATCAATTACGGGGAGGTTATCTTCGGAAATTGCTTCGGGGTAATAACCATTTTTAGGATAATAATATTCTTCGAGTGCGTAATACATGGCGTTAATAGCAGTTTTGCGGTTATCGTCGCGATCCATGGCCTCGACGTTTGACTTCTGAATAAAGAATAACACCACTAGCAGAGCGGCAAATGCGCCGACAATCATCAGCTCAATAACGGTAAAACCTTTTTTAGTAGCACCAACTTGGGTAGAATTAGATTGCCTATTCATGTTGATATTGTAACATAGTTTTGGCAGATACGACAGGGTTTTGCTTAGCGAGCAAGACAACGTATGGACGTTCCAGCTGAACGTCCGTTTTGGAAAGAAGGAACTATCCGCTGGTCTTCTAGCGAAAGAAAATTTCGATAAACTGCATCATTAGCCGTTCCGCTAGTGATACTTCCCGTCTGACCTATACCACGTAGTTCCCCGCCGCCAACAAAAACAATGCCAGAGATGTTAATGTATAATGGTTCTTTGCGAATATCTGCACTTGCTGGTGAACTCTTGATGGTGGTACTGTACCCAATTTGAGCATTATCATACTTATAGTTAGCCATCCCATCATACCCATAGTAAGAAAATAGATTATAGAAACTCTTTGGACTTTCGTAAAAACTTACATTACCGGATACGGTTACCATGCCACTAACTGGCAATTGCCAGCCCTTAGGGCAGATCGAATCTCGGGCAAATTGTGGTGAAGTTGTGCTTTGAGTAATTGCAGTGCCGCTGCCAGCTACAGCGGTATTCCATTGGTAATGATTCCCTACCAAATAATGTGCATCGTATTTCTTGTTGGCTACGTCCACAGCAACATAATTATTCTCATTTGCGTTTAGCGTAGCGTGCCATTCTGCGCCAACAACATTAGTAGCAAAAGTAGAACACGCCGACATAGTAGGATTGCTGTCCGTAGAATAAACGGTGCATCTACTATCAGAAATAGTGGGCCTCGCGATAACATATTCACCCCATGCCCATGACCGGGTGGTATTTTGGAAGGCAGGCTGCCATCCTGGAGTCGAGTCCACATTAGGCACCCTAGTCTCTGTCGTAGTTGGTATCACCCAGCTCGTCTTTGAGTTAAGGTCGGTGTTGGTATTAGTTAATGTTTGGTTAGCTTTTAGATCCAACGCCAAGTTCTGCGTCATCCAACAATTCCCATCCGCAAGCTTTGCTACCCAGTATT
>CAYPTT010000044.1:0-8321 GCA_964413835.1 uncultured Candidatus Saccharibacteria bacterium | reverse complement strand
CCGCCATTGCTAACCCTGCTGTAATCACCGGCATGATGGAGCTTACGTACATGCAGGATATGACGAGTAGTATATGCAAGGACACAGTAGGCTATGACCAGAACTACAACCGTGACAGCTCCGGTTCCTATATCATCACTCCCGGCAATGAAGTCACTAAACAACTCATCGACATCCGGGATGGTAAAGAATACTGGGTAGCAAAGCTTGCGGATGGGAATTGTTGGATGACGCAGAACTTGGCATACGATCTAAGTTACAAAGATACTAATGGTAATATTATTATGCGGACTTTAACTTCAGCTGATAGTGATATTAGTACGGGGCGACAATGGAAAGCAGATTTAGCAACAGAGACAAAAGTCCCGGAAGCAACGAGCGTGGATTATGGTAATTTTACACGATCATGGAACTTGGGGGAATATACTTTTACGACGCCACTACGCATAGCGATTTGCATACAAGGTACTGGAGCAACCGATTCGGTATTGACTGGCTCGACGCCAGATCATTGTAACGGCGTGCAAAATGTGGCAAATTGGAATCCAACTTTTGTTGCACAAAGTGGTACTTATAATGATTACGAAGGCTTCGTGACGGTTGACAACCAAGCGAAGATTTATGATGCTCATTATACCATGGGAAATTATTACCAATACGGGGCTGCCACGGCCGGGACGGGTAGTGATACTCTAAGCATGGGCGCAGAGACAAACGTCGATAAATTGATTGATGCTTCGGATAGCATTTGCCCCAAAGGCTGGGAACTGCCAAGATCGGGACGAAATAGCGGGACTACCTTGCCATTTGTGAGAGATAAATCTTTTTATAGTCTTTTGAGGGCTTACGGGTATCCAGATGCGCAAGGATATTCCCCGTCACATGGAGGTAATTATAGTTATGAGGGTGCTCGAACCGATATTATTACGAGTCAAACAGCAGAGGATATTCGTAATCCAGCATATAACGTAATGAGTATGGTACGTGCTGGGGCGATGGTGGTTGACGGGCGCTTGGTTTCGGTAGAATACGGAGTAAACTTATGGTCTTCGACCGCAACACCGAGTTCGGTGCCACAGAAGTATTTATTTGTAATGACCTATGCAGTTTTTCCGGTTTATGATACCCCAAGGTGGTACGGCATGAACGTGCGTTGTTTGGTGAAGTGAGTTTGGCGGATGGAGTGATAATTTTTGGTCTCGTGCGAAGGATTTATGAAAATTGATTTTTAGATAAAACTTATGGTAAAATGGTAGCATGGAAGCAAGTGGGAATCTAGAAATGAATACGAATCAATCAAATCAAGGTGCAGGAATGCCGGATGTGTTAAATATTAATAATAATTCCACAAATGCGGCAGAGACAAAATTAGCGGGGCAGAGTGTTCAGCCGGCGGGGACGGCTTTGGGTGCACAAGGTGCGACGGAGGGCGCGACGACTGGTCCATTGGCGCAAGCGATGCAGAAAAGCCCGGCGGCAAAGTCGGTGCCGGAGGATGCTAAGACTACTAGTGATGCAAAGAAACCGGTCGGTGGTTTGGATGAAAAAACTAACGGTCAGGAACTAGCCAAAAATAAAGCGGCGAATGGGGCGGATTTGAAACCGGAGGACCTGAAGGCCGTGGAGATGAGTTTGGCAGATTTGGCACCAAAAGAACAGGCGGCAGGGGCTGAGGCGGCAGCGAATAATGAAGCTGGTGCGGCCGCGGCGGTTGCGGCAGCTGGTCTGGCAGTGGGGGCGAGCGCAGCGTTGGCAGACGAGGTTGCGGTGACGTCGACGGGGGCGCAGGTGACAATTGAAGCGCTACTCGAGGAATGTATTCGTAATAATGCATCAGATTTGCATATTCAAGCAGGCTTGCCACCGTATTTGCGAATTGATGGATCTTTGAGGCCGATTCCGGGTTATCCGGCGTTAACGGATGATATGGTACAGAAGTTAGTGTTTTCGACTTTGGATTCAAACCAAAAAGTGATTTTGGTAAAGGATAAGGAGTTTGACTACTCATTTGCGTTCGGAGATTTAGGACGTTTTCGTGTGAATGCTTTTCACGAAAAAGGAAATATGGCGGCGGCCTTTCGCTTAATTCCAAATGTGATTCGGACGATTGAAGAATTGGGGATGCCGGGGATTGTGGAGACTTTTGCTAATTATCCTAATGGCTTGGTCTTAGTAACTGGTCCGACTGGTTCTGGTAAAACGACGACTTTGGCGGCATTGATTGATAAAATTAATGCAGAGCGGGCAGATCATATTATTACGATTGAAGATCCGATTGAGTTTACTTATACATCTAAGATGTCGGTAGTGGCGCAGCGTGAAGTGCATTATGATACTTATAGTTTTGCGGCGGCGCTGAGGAGTATTTTGCGTGAAGATCCGGATGTGGTGTTGATTGGTGAGATGCGCGATCTTGAGACGATTCAGGCGGCAATTACGGTGGCGGAGACAGGACACTTGGTGTTTGCGACTTTGCACACGAATTCGGCGGCGCAGAGTATTGACCGTATGATTGATGTATTTCCGGCGCACCAGCAGCCACAGATTCGAGCACAGCTCGCGAATATTTTGGTAGGAATTTGTTCGCAGCGATTATTACCAGCGATTAATGGTGGTCGAGTGGCGCTGGCGGAAATTATGGTGACGAACTCAGCAGTGCGTAGTATTATTCGTGAAGGGAAAACGCATCAGTTGGATATGACAATTCAGACGGGAATGAGTCAGGGGATGCAAACGATGGACCGCGAGCTAGCGAAAGCGGTAAAGAGTGGTATTGTGAGTTTTGATACGGCACGGCAATACGCAGTGGATATTACGGAGTTTGAACGATTAGCAAGAGGGTAAAACATGAAAAGATTTACTTATAAAGCAAGAGATAAGGCTAGCGGGAATATTGTTACCGGCGATGTGCAAGCAGAGAATGAGCGTGCGGCGGGGAAGATTTTGATTGAGCAAGGTTACGCGCCGCTTGATTTGAAGTCGGATGAAAAAGAAGGGATTTTTGGGAAGTTTCAGAATCGAATTACGGCGAAGCAGCGAATTACTTTTACGCGACAGTTTGCGACGTTGATTGGAGCGGGGTTGCCACTTTCGGCGAGTTTGCGGATGATGGCAGAGCAGACGGAAGAGAAGCCGGTACGGGCAATGATAGAGGAAATTTTAGCACAAGTAGAGGGTGGTAAAACGCTTTATCAGGCATTTAGTAAATATCCGGATGTGTTTAATAAAGTTTATTTGTCGTTGATTCAAGCTGGGGAATCTTCTGGTACTTTGGACCAGGCATTGAAACGTTTGGCAGATCAACAGGAAAAAGATGCTAGTATGATTTCGAAGATTCGTGACGCAATGACTTATCCGGCGATTGTGTTGGTGGTGATCGTAGCTGTGGTGATGTTTATGATGGTGGCAGTGGTGCCGCAGGTGGAGAATTTGTATAATGATTTGAAGGAACCGTTGCCGGTTTTGACGCAGATTATGGTGAACTTCTCGAATTTTGTGGCGAGTTTTTGGTGGTTGATTTTGATTATTATTGCGTTTTTGGTGTGGTTTTTTGTACAATTCCGAAAGACGGATGTGGGGATTCGTTGGATTGCGGGATTTAAGTTGCATGTACCGTTGTTTAAGGGTTTGTTTTTGAGGTTGTATAATGCACGGTTTGCGCGAACGGCACAGATGTTGTTATCAACTGGTGTGCCGATGCTAGAGGCAATGAGTATCTCTGGTGAGGCGATGAATAATGTGGTGGTAGAAGATCAAATTAAGGAAGCATCGACGATGGTGCGAGGTGGTAAACCGCTAAGTGTGGCTTTGAAGGGACGGGATTATATTTTGCCGCTTTTACCGCAGATGGCGGCTACTGGCGAGGAATCTGGTCAGATTGATGAGATGCTTGGTAAGGCGGCGCAGGTTTATGAGGATGAGCTGGACGAGCGGATCGCGGCGATTAGTACAATGATTGAGCCGATCTTGATGGTGGTGTTGGCGATTGTAGCTGGCGGGATGGTGGGGGCAATCTTGTTCCCGATTTATAATTTGGTGTCGCAGATTGGGGTGTAGGGGAGCTTGAGTACTGGTTTCTGTCGCTAGAGGACTTTCTCTTGTGTTGAGTGAATGCTATAATGGATAGTGTAATGAATCGTAAGGTCGTTGGTATTTTTGTGAAAGGGGGTGAGTAAATGAATTCGAATCAGAAAGTTCTGCATGGCGTAATGAATCATGTTACGGTCGTGGATAGTATCATGCCATTAGAGCCGAAAAAGTTGCCAGACCATCCAATTTGGGCAATTCGACATATGCAGGAAAAGCGATTCCAAATGGAGTTGGCAAAGCTTTATGAAGGTGTGGAATTTTAGAAGGTGAAAGCATTGCTCTGTATTAAAGATAGCGATCTCTGAGGAGAGCGCTATGTAAGATCTAGGGCATAATGGATTTTTTGGTAAAATTAGAACATGTGATTTACGAAAAAACTGATGAAAATGCTGGACTGTGATAATGCTTGTGTTATAATAAGGTGTAATAGAATAATGAAAGGAAAATAAAAGTGGCAAAGTCACGTATGAATTCACGACGGGGAAAGGGGAAGAAAAACGATTCCGACTTGGGCGGTTTTACGATTATTGAGGTGGTGTTGGTGCTGGCAATTGCGGGCTTGATTTTCTTGATGGTTTTCATTGCTTTGCCAGCTTTGCAGCGGGCGCAGCGTGACACACAGCGACGCGATGATTTGGCGAGAGTATCTACGGCGTTGACGCAGTATCAAACGAATAATAATGGGCGTCTGCCTGGTGAGAGTAAGCATATAGCGGAATCTGTAGATGCAGATAAAGAAGGTGCAGAGATTAGTGCATATCAGTGTAAGCACACCTCTGTAAGTACGACAAATAAATCGGCAGATTGTTTGATTGTAGATTATTTGAATTCTTCTAATACAGATTTTAATACTTTTACCGATCCGGATGGTTGGGCATATGGTATTACAATTGCACCTTTGAAATCTGGTGAGGAAAAGGGGTTAAGTGCTTCTGATTATGGCTCTGAGGCTGGTGAGGATAAGCGTTATATGATTTATATTTATACTAATGCACGATGTGATGGCGAATATGCGTTGCATTCGGATAATAGCCGTTCTTATGCAGTAATGTATCGTTTGGAGGGTAGCGGTACTTACTGTCAGGACAGTGGTAATTAGGCTTAAGTCTTTGCTAGTATTAAAAACAGCTTGCTGCGGCGGGCTGTTTTTATAGCTTTGCTTTATACCTTACGCTAGATTATTCAGCTTGCGTTCAGCTTCAAGCGTTACTCTTCTCATGTGAACAAATTTAAACTTTCTAGAGTTGGGGTTTGGGGATTTTGAGGGCTTGGGTTTCGCATCTTATTTCTCCCAGAAAAATCCACAGGCTTTTGGGAGCTTGGGATTCCGCATTCCATCCCTCCCCCTACAGTGCTAGACAGCGGACGGAGAAAGCATAGGCACGATTATCACTATATGAAGGATGGACATTGGCATTATTATAGGTCTGGTAATAAGCGCTTAGAGTACCGGGGTGGCTAGTAATAGACCAATAACAGCCGTAGTAACCTAAATCCCATGCAGAGCCACGCCATGGGCCGACAATTCCCCCACGGACAAAGGAGAGATTTTAGTTTTTGGCGGGAGTGAATTGTTTGGCTTGATTTTGCTGGTTTTGAGTTTTTTGATATAATGATAATGATTATGCTAGATACAACAATTTTGACAATGATTTTGGTTTTGATGTTTGTTTTGGGGGCGGTTTTTGGCTCTTTTGCTTGTTGCCAGGCGTGGCGGTGGCGTTACCGCGCGGAGGGGAAGAAAGATCTGGGTCAATGGTCGGTATGTATGCATTGTCATAAGCGGATTAAATGGTATGATAATATTCCGATTCTTTCGTGGCTGGTATTGCGGGGGAAATGTCGAAATTGTCATAAGCCGATAGGAGTGGCAGATTTCTTGTCTGAGATTGGTTTGGCAGTAGCATTTTTGATGTTGTCTTGGGCGTACTTGTTGCCGATTTTGGTAAATTGGAATATTTTGGCATTGCATCCATCGCTGTTGGCGGTGCAGCTGGGTCGCTTTATTATTACATTAATTATGTTGGTTGTGTTGACGGTGTTGGCGGTGTATGATGCGAAATGGGGAGAGTTGCCTGTGGTACTGTTGGCTTTGGCGATTATTTTTGGCATGATGGTGTTTATTTTGAAAATGTATGAAGCGTCAATAGCGGATGGAGCAGATATTTGGCGGGATTTGGGAAGTGCTTTGGCTGGGGTGGCGATTTTGTCGGGGACGTGCTTTGTGATTTATAAGGCTTCGAAGGAGCGATTGATGGGAAGTGGGGACTGGCTGCTAGCGCTAGCCTTGGCGTTGGCATTGGCGGATTGGTGGCTAGCGCTCTGGACGATTTTTATGGCGAATTTGCTGGGAGACGTGATTGCTTTGCCGGGGGCGTTGAAAAAGAAGAAACATGTGGTGCATTTTGGGCCGTTTTTAGTGGTAGCGTTTATTTTGGTGTTGATTTTGGGGAATTGTTTGCCTCTGCTGTTGAAGAGCGGGTTGATGTAGGCGTAGTGTTTTTACTCCGTTTCTGAGTGGAATTTGTCATGGATTTCTTTGAGGTGGGGGTCGGTGACGTGGGTGTAGATTTGGGTGGTGGAGATGTCGGAGTGGCCGAGCATAGCTTGAACGGAGCGGAGGTCGGCACCGTTCATAAGGAGGTCGGTAGCGAAGCTGTGGCGCAGAGTGTGGGGGGAGACGTGCTTGGTGATGCCGGCGAGTTTGGCGTATTTCTGGACAATGCGTTCGATGGAACGGGTAGTGAGGCGACGATAGTCGCCGGAAGTATTGGGCGTGGACTGGTTTTTGCTGTTGTTTAGAAATAGCGGCACTAAGGCGTCGGTGCGCGCGGCTAGATAATCCGAGATGCGGTCGGCGGCAGCTTCGGAAATAAAAATGGGGCGATCTTTGTTGCCTTTACCGCGTACCATGAATTCGCGGCGTTCGAGATTGATGGAATCACGGTTGAGCTTGACGATTTCGGAAACGCGTAGTCCGCCAGAAAATAAAAGTTCAATGATTGCACGGTCACGCAGGCCGGTTTCGGTGGATAAATCAATCTCGTTAAGCAGACGTTCGACTTCGTCGTAGTGTAAGAACGTAACTTGTTTACGCGTGACGCGGGGAAGTTCGATAAGGCTAGGGTCGAGTGACTTGATACCGCGTTTGGCGAGATACTTGAGAAAGCCGCGCAAAGCAATTAAGTGGTAGGCTTGAGTAATGGCTTCGAGTCCTTCACCATGGTCGGTTTCGAGGCGGTTAAGGCGAAGGCGGAATTTGCGAATTAGCTCTTGATCAATGTCGGCGGGACGAAAATCAGCAAGGTCTTCATCGGGGTCGATGTTTTGGCGGTGAGTGGGGTCTTGATCAAGGATTTCTAAGGCAATATCACGGAAACGCAAAAGGTAACGTTCATAATTTTCGGCAGTTTTTTTAGAACGGCCGCTTTCGATTTCGAGAGATTCAATAAAATCGCCAATGAGTTCGGTGACGTACATAGATTTATTATAGCATAAGATGTTTTTGGCAAATTGAGATAGCTGATAACTAAAAACGCCTATCAAAATAGGGAGACTTTTTGTGGTGACTCGGGTGGGAGTTGAACCCACAACCTTCTCCTTAGGACGGAGCTGCTCTATCCATTGAGCTACCAAGCCATGGAATAATTATAGCACGAAATGCGGAGTATTGCGTGAGGGGCGTTTTCGGAACGGAGTTGTGCAGCTAGTTTGATGAGTGTTTTGTTGCGATTTTGATGATGGTTGTGTTATACTGAGGGTGGATAACATCATTAAATAAACGCAAGTGTTTTTATTGATTGAAAAACGCTAGTGAAATTTTTAAGCAATAAAGTACGAAATTTAGGTGCTACGACCTTCAACTTCGTATGTTATTGTTTAGATGGCTTGCGTTGGTGATGTTATCCAAACTGTCGTGGCACCTTTTTGTGGGTGCCGTGGTAGTCTAGGTAAAACTAATAGGAGGCATCATTTATGGTTAAGAGACGGTCTGGCTTTGGTAAAAGTAGTTTATTGATGAGGTCGAACTTAAGCGGGGCGGGGAACATTTTAAATTTTACGGTAATGAGCAGCTTTATTTTGTTAAGTGTTATGTTTTTAGTATTTCTTTGTCCTATTACAACTACTAGCACCTCTGCCCTCAACCCTCCAGCTTGGACTTCATCTCCTGCAAGTGTTGCTATTGCGCTGGACGAGGTGGTGGAGTTTGATATTACGCCTAGCGCTAGTGG
>CAYPTT010000043.1:0-8557 GCA_964413835.1 uncultured Candidatus Saccharibacteria bacterium | reverse complement strand
CTTACAGCTTATGACTCCATCTGCATTTGTTGCGAAGGTGTTGAGATGAGGAAGTGGGGCAAGAGCGACAGAGGTATGCTATAATGAAGTCATAAGGTGAAAATTAATAAGGGAAGACGGCAGATAATGGAATGGTTTTGGGCTAGGCCTGAGCCTTAATGGGTGTGCTCGGGGTTCATTATCTGGAGTTTTCCCAAGAAAGGATAGTTTTTTATGGAAATTATTAATCCAAGCGGGAAGCAAACTTTGAGTGTGGAGACGGAGTTTTGTGGACGGACGCTGAAGTTAGAAGTGAATCGAGTAGGCTTTCGGAGTACGGCGAGTGTGCTGGTGAGTTATGGCGATACGGTAGTTTTGGGGAGCGTAGTAGTGGGGAAGAAGCCGGTAGTACAGGATTTTTTCCCACTCACGATTGACTACGAAGAGAAATTCTATGCGGCGGGAAAGATTTCTGGCTCGAAGTTTATTAAGCGGGAAGGGAAGCCGGCAGACGAAGCGGTGTTAGTGGGACGATTGATTGACCGTCCGATTCGGCCGTTATTCCCGAAAGGTTATCGGCAGGAAGTACAGGTAGTGACGACGGTGTTGTCGATGGATCCGGAATTTCGACCTGATATGGTGGCGATGCTTGCAGCGTCGAGTGCTTTGATGCTATCTGGTACGCCGTTTGATGGCCCAATTGCGGGGGTGCGAATTGGGCGCTTGAATGGGGAATTTAAGGCGTTTTTGAGCCCGGAAGAGCGTGAGCAGAGTGTGATGGATCTGGTGGTGGCCTGTAAAGATGGCAGAGTAATGATGGTAGAAGCGGGGGCGAATGAAGTGCCGGAGGCGATGATTGTAGAAGCAATGCACTGGGCAGTGAAGGCGGTGCAGCCGGTATTAGATTTACAACGCGAATTGGCAGAAAAAGTGGGGGTGGAGGCGTTGGAATACGAATTAGTGCTGCCAGATGAGGAGATTCAAGAACGCGCAGAGACTTGGTACAAGGAACATGCGGGCGATCAGGTGCGGGGGAATGTCTTGGAGCGGCAGAAAATTGTTGACCAGCTGCGCGACGAGATGAATGCGGAGTTTGCACAGCGGTATGGCGAGGGGGAGACGGAAGAAGAGAAATTGGCGGATTATGCGGAGCGGTTGCAAAGTGAGTATGAGCAAGCTTTTGAGTTGGCTGTGCATCATGAAGTGCGTCGGGGAATTATTGAGGACGGCGTGCGGCCAGACGGGCGAAAATTGGACGAAGTGCGGCCACTTTCAAGTCAGGTGGGGATTTTGCCGAGGACGCATGGGTCAAGCTTGTTTACGCGTGGGCTAACACAGGCGATGAATATCGTGACTTTGGCGCCGTTGAGTTTTTCTCAAGTGGTGGATACGATGGAAGTGACGGACGGAAAACGACGTTACATGCATCATTATAATGCACCGTCTTATACAGTAGGTGAACCGGGGCGAATTGGTGCGCCAGGGCGGCGAGAGATTGGCCATGGTTATTTGGCGGAGCGGGCACTATTGCCAATGTTGCCGAGTGAGGAAGATTTTCCTTACGCGATTCGGAGTGTAACGGAGATTATGAGTCAAAACGGGTCAACTTCGATGGCGGCGACATGCTCGAGCTGTATGGCGCTGATGGATGCGGGTGTACCGATTAAACGACCGGTGAGCGGGGTGGCGATGGGGTTAATGATGGACGTGCCACAGGGGACAGAAATTACAACGGGCGACATTGACAAATCGTATGTTTTGACGGATTTGATGGATGCGGAAGATTTTGCGGGGGATATGGATTTCAAGGTGACTGGTACGACGGAGGGGATTACGGCTTTGCAGATGGATATGAAGGTGCATGGTTTGCCGGTGGATATTCTGGAGAAGGCGATTGAGCAGTCGCACGCTGGGCGAATGTATATTTTGGAACATATGTTAAGTGTGATTCCAGCGCCAAGGGTGGAGATTTCGGTGTATGCGCCACGGATTGAAAAGATGATGGTAGAGCAGGATAAAATCGGCGCGATTATTGGTAAAGGCGGGGAGATGATTAATAAGATTACTAGTGAGACGGGGGCGATGGTAGATATTGAAGATTCTGGTTTGGTGACGGTATCTGGGAGTAATGAGGCGATTGAAAAAGCGGTAGCGTGGATTAAGAGTTTGATCGAAGAACCGGAAGTGGGAAAGGTTTATGATGGTACGGTAGCGACGATCAAAGATTTCGGGGCATTTGTGACGATTTTGCCAGGGGTGGACGGAATGCTACATGTGAGCCAGATTAGTGATAAGCGAATTGCGAACGTGGGCGATGTACTAAAGGTGGGGCAAAAAGTGCGAGTGAAGTTGACGGCGATTGATGATCGGGGGAGATTGAGTTTAACGATGCGCGGTGTAGAACAATAGATTGCTAAGGTATGGTGGGCTGGCCTAGCTAAGAAATAGGTCAGCCCGAGTTATAGAGGAGAGATTTAGAGTGGGGTCCGATAGTCAACTTGTCCACTCTGCACGCAGTATATAACAAATTAAAAAATAATTACAACCCCCTAAGTCGCGATTTTAGCGATTTTGTGGGGCTTAGTGTTGATTCGATAATCTTTTTGAGGATTATTATAGGGGTGAGATGAAGTTGAACTTGTACACCATGTACAAGTTCAAAAATGGTCGTGCTTGGTAAACTCTTATGTTATAATTGAGGTAGTGGTTTTTGTGGTGTATTGTAAAATGGATTATTAGTATAAGAGCGATGGTTGAGACTATAGCAAAAGTTGTGAGGAAATTTGTTCGGAAAGTGAATTTGGCTGGAATCAGGAGGGGACTAGGTTTTGGTTTGGTAAGACCGGTCTGCAAAAGGCTGGTTTTGTTTGGTTTGAGCGCGTTGCTGGTTTTGGCGGTGGGGAATCCGGTGGCGGCGACTTTGACACCGTCCCAGATGACGATGTATAACGAGAATGGGATTATGTATTATGATCCGGATCCGTGCGACCCGGTATCGGGTAATAGCAGCGGTGGAGCGGCAAATACGGTGGCAGGGTCGGGAAATGCAGAGCAGATTTGGAATTATTTGGCGAGTGCAGGTTTGGGGTTGACGCCGGAGATGATTGCGGGGATAATGGGGAATCTTCAACAGGAATCAGGTTTTGATCCTTTTATACATAATGGAATAGGTTACTATGGGCTTTTCCAGGCGAACAATGGCCAATATGCAGATTTGTTGGCGGAGATTGAGGCTGCTGGTCTTGGGCAATATTGGCATGTGACGGGGACTCAGTCGACTGCGCCACCGGATGCGGTAGCGAAAGCTATTCAGATTGAGTTAGACTATTTGACGAAGAAGGCTTCGCGTTTTGTGGCGTCGGGTGATAGTTTTTCGTTTATGAATAACTTGGATAAAGTGTCGGCGAAAACTCCTGAGGCCTATGCAGATTTGTTTCAGGTGACTTTTGAAGGTGGCGTTGGTGGGGCGACACAGATTCAAGATCCTGTTGTGCGGCAATTTGCCTTAAGTATTTTTGGAACGGATATGTATCAAGATATGGATAATCGGTATGCTTTCGCGAAGGATGTCTATAGTAAATATGGAGGTAATACTTCGGGTGTGGCACCGGTAACGAGTACGAGTATTAATACTGGAGCAGCGAGCGTATCGGATGGGTGGATTGGTGGTATTCAAGGGTTGACGAAGGAAGATGTACGGGGAATGGCGGATTTGAACGAAACTCCTGCGGGAAGTTTTGCGACGTCAGACGGAAAACCTAATATGATTATACTTCACTATACGGCGGGGACGACTGGCGGCTATGCAGCGTATCCAGCGGGGAATAAATATCCGGCGCATTTTACGATTGATTTGATAAATAAAAAGGGCTATCAGCATTTTCCGTTGACGGAACCGTCGCTGGCGGTAGCGAATTATGATCGGTATGCGATTCAAATTGAGATTGTGGGGACAGGGTATAAGGATTGGGCTGGTGTGAATTATGATCCAAATGATAAATATAATTTGGCGAATTTTACAGAAGATGAGTGGAATTATTTGGCGTATTATTTAAATGCGATTTCGGAGGCGACGGGTGTACCTTTGACTTCTTCGGTGGACTGGAGTAGCCCGGATAATAAACTTTCGGATGATGAGGCTAGAAACTATCGTGGGATTTTGGGTCATATGCATCTACCAAATAACCCGGGAAAGGCCGATCCGGGAGATATTTGGGAAGCGGTGTCGAAGGCATTGGGGAATAATGCAGGCAAATCAACTTATAATGCTTCGCCGGAATGCAATACGTCGGGAATGGGCGTTAGTCATGGTGCTGCTGGATCAGCGGCATTGGTGTCGGGTGGGATGAATCAAGAACAAGCAAATGCGTTTATGCAGGAATATCTTAATTTGCAGGCGCAGTTTGCTGGGTCGGCGGCTGGTCTGTATGTTTCTGATTATGATATTTATACGACAAATTGCGCGCCGTCGGGGGCGTTGGGAAATTGCGTGGCGTTTTCGCAGTATTTTGTGAATAAATATTCGAAGTATTATAGTCAGAATCACTGGTTAGACACGACTGATGGTGTAGGTGTGGTGGATAGATTAACTAATGGGGCTGACGCGAATGGTTTTGTGAAGGGGACGACTCCGAGGCCGTATGCGATTTTTAGTTATAATAATCATACTGGGGTCGTGTTAGGAGTGGATGAAGCGAATGACCAGATTATTATTGGTGAAGCAGGATGTTACATGGGGGATGACTGGACGGCAGCACGGGCATATAGCTTGTCGAGTTGGATGAGTAAAGGCCCGACGTTTGCCTATACGGACGGAGCGCTAAATGGACTATAGGAGGTAAGTGACATAATGGATGAAGGTAAGAGTAATATGTCGCAAGACGACGAGATTCTTATTGAGGATAAAGTTGAGAGTGTAGAGCGTAAGCAGCAAACGCCAGTAAGACAAAAGTTTTGGCGGTTAAGAGGGGAAGATGGTGCGCCAAATTATATTTGGTTGGCTGGAGTGGTGATTGCACTTTTGGCGTTGATATGGGGGATGTGGTTTGTGTTGGGAGAGATCAAATTAGCCAATAGCAAGATGACGAAAATTAATAATTTTTGGCGTTATAGTAGTGGTATGTCGGAGACTTCAGAAAATTCGATTTATGCGATGTTATATAGTGCGATACAAATTAATTTACCGGAGGGGGAGAAGCCGCCGCATCGTGGGGCGAAGATTCGGGAGGGTTCATACAGTCAAGAAAAAGTGGAGGATTCTGATGACGAAAATAATGTGTGGCATAGCGATTTTATTGTGGACGTGCCCAAGTTAAGACAAAGTTATGAAATAAGCGTGGATTGGCCATTGGATGGGATGACGACATTCAATAATTATTATCCGGAGGTGTATTGTTTGAGTGGAGATAAGGTAATTTATGAGGATTTTGATTGTAAAGAGCTGCCAGAGAGATTCCCGGGCTTAAAAACAGGTCCGTCGGCCTATTTGCCGTATACGGCGTATGATAATGATGGTAATGTAAAATATTTGATTCGTTTGATTGATGGGTATTTAATGATTAACGGGCAAACGTGTGGGGATGCAGCAATGGCGAAAAAATATGAGGAAGAGGCACAGCAGTGGCTGAAAGATGAGACGGAAATTGAAATAGATAAGTACAAAATAAGATATGTAGATACCTGTGATAATAGTTGGTAAAATGCGATGCTAGGCTTCATCAGGGTGGTTTTTGGATGGTAGGGGTTGATTTGAGAAAAATGTTTTTTCGTGTATAATGGTGATAGAAAATGAAACGGAGGTAATGGCGGGGTCGTATGGCAAAGAAGGCAACCAAAAAAAAGAGCACAAGAAATGCGAAGTCGTCTAGTGGCCGGGGAAAAACGGCGAGTCGTGGTAGAAGCGCTGCGGTGCCGGAGCATGAGTTGCCGGGTGGTTTTTGGCGACAGGTGATGGCTGTGCTAATGCTGGTGGTGGCAGTAGTGCTGATTTTTGGTTGGTTAGGGGATGGTGGACCGGTGTTGGAGGCGGCTGACAGCACGCTAATGGCAGTGATTGGCTATGCGAAGTATACCTTCCCGGTGCTTTTGGTATGGTTGGCGGTGAAAATTTTCCGTAGTGAAAATAATCGGTTGCCGGCGGTGATGTGGATTGCTTCGATTTTGATGGTTTTTTGGGTGTCGGGAATGGTGGCAGGATTGCCAGTGGAGGCGGGAAAGTCTGCGGGTGGCGTAGTGGGGGATTGGTTGAATGGAGTGGTAACAGGGATTTTGGATCAAAGTGTGGCGATATTTATTTATATTGTATTGATTTTTGTGACGGCAATGTTTATTTTGCAAACGAATCCGGTAGAGGTATTTCGGGCGGTTGGGCGTTTGTTTCATACGGGCGAGAAGAAGGAGCAGGCGGAAATTAGTTTACCAGAAAAGGCTGAAAAATTAGGAATTGAGCGTCGACGAAAAGCAGGAGCGGAAGCTGCGGGTGAACACGAAGGTGAGCTGAAAGTGAACCTTGGCATGGCGGAAAATGAAGAGGGCAAGAAACTATCGAAGCGTGAAGAAAAAACGGAAAAACCTGAACGGCGGGGTTTGTTTGGTAAAAGGCTAGGAAGGAAACACGGTAAGGAAGCTGAAGAATCAGCGAAAGCGGGGGCAGGCGCCGGGGCGAGTGCGGTAGGGGCGACGGCGGGCGCTATGGCGGGGCTTGCAGGGGCGAGTGGAGCGATGAATGCGAAGGCTGGGGCTGAGAAATCGCCGACGGCGCTGGTAGCGGTGAGTGATAAAGATTGGAAGACACCACCGCTCTCGATTCTGAGTAATGAACAGTCAAAGGCAAACCCAGGGAATTACAAAGAAAATGCGGAAATTATTAAGTCGACTTTGGCGGATTTTGGTATAAACGTGGAAATGGATGGAGTGAATGTGGGGCCGAGGATTACGCAGTATACGATGCGACCGCCTTCGGGGGTGAGTTTGACGAAAATTACCTCGCATGATCGTGAGTTGGCTTTGAATTTGGCAGTAGAAGGTCAGATTAGGATTGAGGCGCCGATTCCAGGGACGCGATTAGTAGGAGTGGAAGTGCCAAACTTGAAGGGGGCGAGTGTGGGGCTGAGGAGTATTTTGGAAAGTAAGGAATGGATGAATGCGAAATCACCGTTGGCCTTTGTAGTAGGGAAGGATATTTCTGGCAAGGCCGTGGTAGCGGATTTGGCAAAGATGCCGCACCTTTTGGTAGCTGGTACGACTGGTTCAGGTAAATCGGTGATGTCAAATACGCTGATTTTGTCGCTACTGTATCGGAATTCGCCGAGTGATTTGAAGATGATTATGATTGACCCGAAGCAGGTGGAAATGACGCAGTACGAAGATATTCCGCATCTATTAACGCCGATTATTACGTCAGTGGAGAAATCGCTGTCGGCGATGAAGTGGGCAGTGAATGAGATGGAACGGCGTTATACTTTGATGGCGAAAGAGAAAGTGAAGAAGATTGATGACTATAATGCAAAAATGGCGAAAGGTGGAAAGGTCGCGATTAAAGATGCGGATGGGAATGAGCAGGAGCATGACGGTGGAAAGATGCCATATATCGTGATTATCGTCGACGAGATGGCGGACTTGATGATGCAGGCGGGAAAGGACCTTGAGGCGCTGATCGTGAGGATTGCTCAGAAAGGCCGGGCAGCGGGGATTCACCTGGTGCTCGCGACGCAGAGTCCAAAAGTCCAGGTGATTACGGGTTTGATTAAGAGTAATGTGCCGGCAAGGATTACTTTTAAGGTGACGAATTTTACGGAGTCGAGCGTGGCGTTAGGAATGAGCGGAGCGGAGAAATTGCTGGGGATGGGGGATATGATTATGTTGACGACGGAGATGGCGGGGAAGCCGCGGCGGATTCAGAGTGCGTTTGTGGACGATCCGGAGATTTTGGCGGTGACGGACTTTTTGCGGGAGCAACGTCCGCCGGATTACAATGCGGATGTGGTTGCGCAACCGGTGCAGATTAAGGGGATGGGTCCCGC
The DNA here is from genome assembly GCA_964413835.1 of uncultured Candidatus Saccharibacteria bacterium. GTDB lineage: Bacteria > Patescibacteriota > Saccharimonadia > Saccharimonadales > Saccharimonadaceae > Nanosyncoccus. The sequence goes on along the minus strand of CAYPTT010000043.1, from coordinate 557 downwards.
GGGAGGGGGAGCGATTGGCGACTTAGGGCGGAGATACGATCCGAACGATGCAGTAGTGCGCAGAGCGATAGAAATTACTTTGCAGCAAGGGAAGTTCTCGACGGCTAGTCTGCAAACTTGGCTGGGGAAGGGGCATGGGTTTGTCTCGGGTTTGGCGATTTGGCTGGAAGAAATTGGCGTGATCGGCCCGGCGAATGGGCACAAGCCGAGGGAAGTCTTAATTCAGTCGATGGAAGAGTTTGATGAACTGGCGAATGGGGGAGGGGCGTAGGGTTGGTGAGTTCTCGCCATATTTTGGGTTGTCGCTCCCGCTCGTATAAACTAAGAACGTTCGTTTTAATTCGGATGAGTGTTGTTGAATTATGTCATAAATCTCTGAGGCAAATTTGCCAGCATAGATTCCAGATGCAAGCCCGATTAGGTCATATTTTGATAAATCGGCATTACCAAGTTCTTTGACGGAGATAATGTCAATACCATCAGCAAAACTTCTAACTAGTTTTTGTAGGATTAACAAACATATGAGAATTATTCACTAGTGTGGTTATGTTTGTATT
>CAYPTT010000042.1:0-8889 GCA_964413835.1 uncultured Candidatus Saccharibacteria bacterium | reverse complement strand
GTAAGGTTCAACATCATTTCGCACCACCGTATTAGCACCGATAATCGCTCCATCTCCCACTTTGACACCAGGGAGAAAAGTCACATTTTGCCCAATCCAAACATCATTACCAATCACCGTGTCACCCTTCAACCCCATCTCCGTTTCAGATGGAGTATCCTGTCTCCAACCTTCCAAAGTATAAAACGGAAAAGTCGTCACAGCATCTCTCTGATGGTTTGCTCCGTTCATTATAAACTCTACGCCAGCAGCGATTTGGCAGAACTTACCAATAATTAACTTGTCACCGACAAAGTCATAATGATGTGAAATATGACTCTCAAAGTCCGCATCAGCGATGTAGGTAAAATCTCCAACGATTACATTTGGTTTCGTAATAGTTGGTTTGATATAAATCTCCTTGTCATAACCTGCTATGGGGTGGATTTTGTTTGGGTTAGGTATAACTTCTTCGCTCATAAATATATTCCTTTTTCTACTTTTATTATACCAGTTATGAGGACTACTCACGGTATTATAGCCCAATTCTGAACCCTACATTCCCAACCGACCGATAGTTCACCGATGGTCGATTTAGTCTCCTAGTGTAGCCTCGATAGCCACTACGAACCAGTTGCTCGGCATACTTCCATTGAAGGTCGGTAGCCTCTACCACGGCTTTGTGGAAGTCGGGGTATTTGTCGCACCAACGATAAAAGGTATCCGTGGAGATTCTTGCTCCTCGACACGCATCAGACACGGTATAGCCATCACGAATCAGAGTAAGGATTCGCTCGGTGACTTCTGGGGTGAATTTCGATTTTCTACTCATACTTCCACTATATCACGGTTTTATAGTCTCGTATTTTCGCCCTTATAATACTAGAAAATCGGTGGAGAAAGTTTGACGGTTCTAGAAGTCCAATTCCGTCAGATTTGCCGTAAATGGAGTTTTGGAATCACCAACATTTGATTTTGTCACCATCAAACAGGTCAACAGAGGTAGGAGGTGTGATTTTACTTTATCCCCTCACACCAACATTGTTCCTGGATTCGCCTATACCAGCCAGGAAAACTACGCTTGAATATCTCAATGTCACAGATGTGCTGAATGTTGTGACCGTTCTCACGCTTTAGATACTCCACTCTACCGTTCATCGGATTCACACAGGGCAGATATGGCTTATCTTCAGCGATACTACCAAACCTGACAGGCAAGCCTTCATACATCGTCATCTCGCCCTGCTGGTTTTGGCTCTCAGAGCCATTTATTCGCCCTGTGAGGGCTTGTTCTGGATTTTGTGGGTGTTTGTCAGGTTTTCTGTCATAAGTCCTAAATCCAGCCCTTTTGAGAGCCTTCCTGCCATACCAGGTTTGCTCCTCCGTGGCTTTTTTGAACGCAGCATTAAAGTCAGGATGTCGCCTTCGCCAACGGCTGAGTGTCATATCGGTCACTCCAGCCATCGCACAAGCCATCTTCACCGTAAAACCACCTCGAATCGCATCAAGGAGTTTCTTAGTCGTGTCTGGTGTGTATTTGGTGGGCTTACTCATATCTCTATTTTACCAATAAAAATCCACCAGAGTTTGGTGGAGAAAACCAATCAACTACAGCTTTTAGGCTCGTCTATATCGAGGTGGGGGTATTAGTTTTAACCTAAAAACCACAAAAAGTCACAAAATAATCAGAAATCCGACAAAATTCAGCAAAATCTACGCATAGCAGATGATTCCGTGCCGTTCCAACACCGACTTCGCACACTCGACATTAAACTCACCAAGTGATACCATATACTTAGTAGGGTTGAGGATTAAGTCCTTGAAGCCCTGCCAAGTTCAATATAATTTACTTTTTAGCATTCTTACGGCCTCATTCATATCTTTTACGAAGAATGCATCTTTGCCTTGATTGCTTTTGTAGATAAAATCTTTTAGGGGTTTACTAGTATATTTAGAGAAATCACCAAAGATCGTGAACCTAATATTATAATTGACGAACTTTTGTAAAATCTTCCCTGCTAAATCATTGCTTAAGATGAAGAAATCTTCAGTGACGGCTGATTTATTGAGCGCAATTTTGTAACAATTTGTCTTATATTTTATGTCTATTATAAAATCCACCGCCGAAGCGGTATCTTTTATAATGACTTTGTTGCTGTTTACAGTTGCTATATCATCTATAGTTCTAATGTCCATTATCTTAATTATAGCATTTTCGTAACTGGGTCTAGCGTATATCTTACGCGATGAGGTAAGTTATAGCGGTTAGTTGACGGGGGAATTACATGTCAAGTATGGTTTAAGTCGCGGCAAGTAGTAAAATAAGAATATATGAACGAGGAGAAAACATGAACCCAGCAAGCGAAAATAGTGTCACCATTATGAAATACAAATCTCCGGACGGAGTGTATGATTTCAAATGTCTTGATAAATGGAACGTAGCAGACGAGGTGGAGCGATTAGACGCAATGATTGAGGAGAAGAAAAAGTTAGAGGCGCAGGGTTATGAGGTTTTATGGATTAAGACTTTGCCGATATTTGATTTATAATAACGTTGCTTTGGTTAAACGGCGGATAGTGGGAAAGTTTGGTTTTTCGTTCGTTGCGCATCTTAGTCAAGGCTTCCTCGTAGGTGTTTTTCGTGCAGTTGAAAACATTCCATGATATAATTGTGATAAGGAGTATACGGTTAACAGACAATTGTAACTTTTCCCTTAGGATTATTGTTAATGCCTGCCGGATTATATCCTGTCAAACACTAATTTGAGAATTTATGAATTTTGAGAAACTTCATCAAGAAAAACACGAAACAGGAGAGGTATTAAAGCCAAGATTTGCCGCTAGGACTGTATTGTTTGATCAAGATGGGCGAGTTGCCGTCATTAATGTGAAACGACACGGATATTATAAGATACCGGGTGGAGGCATTGAGGATGGTGACAATATTGAAAGTGCCGCAAAACGTGAAGCTAGAGAAGAGGCGGGTTGTGATTGTAACATAGTGCAAGAATTAGGAAGGATCGAAACTGAAGTCCCGATTTGGCAAATGCTTGATATTTCTGATGGCTTTATCGCTAGGGTTGAGGGCGAAAAATCTAAGCCGGATTTTGAAGATTGGGAAAAGAGGCGTGGTTTTGAAGTCGAGTGGTTTAGCGATCTTGATACTGCCATTAAAACTATTGAAGAGAATATTGTTCATGAACCGGGCATGGAGGCTTTACAAGGTCGGGATCTAGCTTTTCTTAAACGAGCTCGTGAAGCGTTGAAAGCATCTGCATAAGTAAGTAAGTAAGTAAGTCATAACCAAAATTAATTATAGGAAAAATATGAAAAAGTATAAAATTGCCGCATTATTAATGCTTGTCCATGAGGTAATTATGGATTTATCGGATTTATCGGACTTATTGGAGCGGTCGGCTTATGGCAAAACCGCATGTGGGGATTAGTATTATCCGTCATAAATTGTCTTATCACGTTAGCTTTAATGATGTTCATGTTACCAGCCGGAATCATAGATGGCATACTTGCTGCTACTACCTTAATTTTAATCTTGATGCAATATTTTGGACGTAAAAAGATAGTAGAATAACCTACTTAAGTGTCTTAGTTCCCTCCTCCCCCTACAGTGCTAGACAGCGGACGGAGAAAGCATCGGCGCGGTAATTGTTACTGGAGGGGTAGACATTAGCGCTATGAAAATGCTGAAGGTAGGCGTTTGAAGCATTAGGGGAGGCGGTAGTAGCCCAATAGACGCTACCGTAGCCTAGAACCCGCGTAGAACCGGTCCAGGGATCGACGTTGCCCCCACGGACAAAGGAATATTTTACGCTTAAGCTATGAGCGCGAAACTATACAACCGGGTGAGGGGAAAGGATATGTTAAGGTGAACATCAAACTGGAGAATAGGTCAGACGAGAAAATGTCGTACTATCAACCGTCTTTTTGGAGTAATCGTGAGGCAGTAGTTGAGCTTTAGATTTTTTAACTAACTAAGATACCCGTTGGTCAAAGGCGGGTATTTTAGATTTAGGGGGTCAACAAAAAACACCCAATGGGCGTACTTTATTATTTTTTGAATTGCCGGTTGGGGCTAGACTAATGGAAGGCTACTGGAGCCGTCTTCGGGACTTGAACCCGAGACCCCTTCCTTACCATGGAAGTGCTCTACCACTGAGCTAAGACGGCACCTAACGAGGAGAACCGAAGGCGGTTCATATCAATAGACTATCTGGCGCTAGTTTATCGCCTCGTTGGTTTTATTATAGCACGTTAGGGTGCTTTGCTCAATATTTTTGTTGGTTAAATTTGCTTTTTGCGAGTTGCGCTGCGGCGAGCAGGCGTGCGCGTAGTTGGCTTGGCTACGGCGCGGGTAGTGGCTTTCGGAGTGCGGGCGACCGCTCTGGTTTTGGCGCTGGTGCGACGAGTAGAACGGGTGCGGCTAGCGGTGTTTTCGGCGATTTGCGCTTCGATACGGGCAGTAGTGTTAGCTAGAGCCTCGGCATCACCAGTAGTCTCGTGAATGGCAAGAATTTGGCGTAAAGTAGCAACACTGTGGTCGAGTTCGTAGGCGCGCTCAAGCGAATCAAGGGCGGCCTTGATTTGACCCATTTTTTCTTTGGCTTTGGCTAGGGCAATAAAACGCGCGGCGACGTTCCCTTCAAGCTCAATAGCTTGCTCGAAGGCCATAACAGCTTTTTCGTAGGCGCCAGTTTCGAGATAAATCAGGCCAACATTATGTAGTGACGATGGATTATTATCGAGCGACTGAGCAATCTCAAAACATTCGATAGCCTCGTCGAATTTTTGTTCTTTGGCGTACAGAATGCCGAGGCGGTTGTAGGCAGCGGCGTTTTTTTCGTCAAACTTAAGGATGGTCAGAAGAGCTTTTTCGGCACGGAGCGGCTTATGGTCGCGCATAGAAGTCTGCGCGGCGTTCCAGAGTTTTTTCATTTGCATATCGTAGCGAGCATTGTGGGGAGTTTCAGCAGTTTTGTTGCGAAAAATTGGAAATAAAAAGACTAAATAAACCGAGAAGACAAAGATGAGTGCAACTCCAATCATATAATTATTGTAACATAAAAGTCGGTAGACTGGGGGATTTTAGCATAGATTGGCGACTAGGTGGAGCTTGAGATGGCCATTGTGGCTAAGATTTTCGTAGAGGCGGAGGAAGCCTGGTAACTTGGCGAGAAATTTAGGATTTTGAGTTTTAAAGTAAGATTTGTATAGTAATTCGATGGCGGTGCCAGTGGCTTGGAGAATTTGCTCACGTGTGTTGGTTTTAGACTTAGTAAGTTCGGCAGCAAGCGCGGGGAGTTGGCTGCTGGTGGCGGCAATTAGTTTTTTGGCGGTAGTGAGAGTTTTGGCGTCAGTTTTGGGCGCGGCGTCAATTGTTGGGGTTTGGCGCGGGAAAAAGACCTGGGCACGAGAAAGGATGGTGGGCAAAAGTAGGCTGGGTTGCTCGGTGAGGAGGATAAAATGGCAAAAATCTTTGGGTTCTTCAAAAGTTTTGAGGAAAGCGTTCTGAGCGGCTTCGTTCATGGCATCGGCAGGAGCAATGACGAAAAAACGGTCGCTGGGCTCACGGTTTTGGCTGAAGCTAATAAAATCACGAATCTGTTCAACGGTGATGATGGTGGTTTTTTTGGATTCGTCAGGACGAAGATAGAGCGGGTGTTTGAGCTGGATTTTGGTATCTGGCGGGACGACGAAAATTGCGCAACTGGTACGCTGGGCGATGGTAGGGATTTGGTCGAAATTATCAAAAAACATGAGAAAAACCGTAAAAAGTATTGACTTTTATCATAAAGTGTGCTATAATGGGGGGATAGATCATTTTTCGACGACCTCTGTAAAATCTGGTGGAGTGGGGGAAATGAAAGTTTTGCGAATGTTATTTTCCTGTGGGTCTGTGGGGTTGGGAATAGTAATTTCAAGTGCTTTAGCATGCAACATTAGGCGTCGTTTGCCTTGTTTGTTGCCATCTTCTCGATGAAATTTCTTCTTATAGATAATTCCCTCGGAGCCATAGATTGGGTCGCCTAAGATTGGCGTACCAAGCTGGCGCAGGTGGACGCGGAGCTGGTGGGTGCGCCCGGTTTTGGGCTGGAGTTCGACGAGGGATAATTCCCCGTTGCTTGCCAGGATCTTGTAGTAGGTCTGGGAGGGCTTGCCGTTTTGATCGACTATAAAAGTGGTAGGGTGTTTGAGATTGCGGGCGATGGGTAGGTTAATGACGGCTTCGTCGAGCTTGGGCTGACCTTCGACGACGGCAAGGTAGGTTTTGTGAGTTTTGCGATCTTGAAACTGTTTGCGTAGCATGGTTTGCGTGGCAGGATTTTTGGCTAAAATTACTACGCCGCTAGTGTCGCGGTCGAGGCGATGTACGAGTAACCCGTAATCTTCGAGTGTGGGTTCGGGGCAATATTCGCCTTTGGCCATGCTAAGTAATCCGGCGGGTTTGTCTAGAACGATGACGTTATTATCTTCGTAGATAACTGGTATTTTTGGTAGTGTGTGATTTTCTGGGGGAAGATTCAATTCGATAACAGCGGATTTTTCGTATTTTTCGTTAGGTTTTTGGGCAATTCGACCGTCGACGGTAACAAAACCTTTTTTGATGAAAGTTTGCAGGCTAGAACGATTGTATGCAGGATATTGTTTGACTAGTAAATGGTCAAGACGGAATTTTTCTACAGTATCATCCTGGCTATCAATGCTGACGTCGCCATTAATAACTCTAGAAAGTTCTGGTTTACTGAATTTTTTGCCAGTGATAATCATATTTAACGTAGATGTAAGGCTTTCTGGACCTGCAAGAGTTTGTTATTGGCAATCTGGTTAGCGTATTTTTCACCTTCAATGAGTAGGTCAAAAATCTCTTGGTCGGAGATGGCGGCGAGTTTGCGCTGGAATTCGGTGAGGAGAGTGGCGACGCTTTCGGCAACTTTTTGCTTGAGATCGCCGTAATGGGTTTCGCCGCTCCAGGTAGAAATGACGTCTTGGAGTGGGGTATCAGTCACTAGTGATTCGATTTGTAATAAATTGCTGATACCAGGCTGGTTAAACATGTCGAAGCTGATTTTGCCGACGGAATCGGTGGTGGCGGACATGATTTTTTTGCGAGCAACGGTGGGGTCATCAGAAATCATGATTTTGCTATTGGCAGCGTGAGTGGATTTGCTCATTTTCTTTTCAGGATTTTGCAAATCGCGGATGCGGATGCCGTTTTCGACATTCATGAATTTGGCTTGATCTTTGGGCTCTTTTGGTAGAATGAAGATTTCGCCATACTGGTGGTTAAAGCGAGTGGCAAGGCGACGGGCGAGTTCGAGGTGTTGGAATTGGTCTTCGCCGACGGGAATGTATTCGGCGTCATATAATAAGATGTCAGCTGCCATGAGGACTGGGTAATCGAAAATGCCGACATTAACGCTGTCTTTACCTTCGCTTTTGTCTTTGTACTGCGTCATGCGATTTAGCTCGCCCATGGTGGCGGTGCAATTAAGAATCCAGTTGAGTTCGGAATGGGCAGGAACGTAGGATTGACGGTAAAGGTGAACGTTAGGCGTGAGTCTTAAACCGGCAGCAAGAAAATACTTGAGGGAGGTAAGGAGGTTTTGTTGTAGTTCGCCGTCAATTTCGGAAATAATTGAATGTAGGTCTGGTACGAAAATATTGATATGAGAAGTTTGACTATGGGCGTTGGCGAGGCGCACCATAGGAAGTAAAGCACCAAGAAAATTGCCAAGGGTGATTTCGCTATTGACGCGTAGGCCGGTGAGGATAGTAGTGGTTTTATTCATGAATTTATTATACGCTAGTTTTTGAGAAAAGTAAAATAGTCAGCGGGCGAGGCAACGAACTGACGTGAGATGCACACGATAGTTGCCGGCGCTTGGTATGATATCATCTTTTTGCAAGAACATGTCGTAGTTTGCCCAGTTCTTGGTCTGAGTAGTTGAACTGCGTAGGGTAGTCCAACTACCAGCATATGAGATGTCAGTATTTTCCGGTTTGGGGGCAAGCCTGGCATAGCCTGAATTCGTGTAGTATATGGGAGCTAAAACAGGATTTTGATATGCGGTGTTTGTATTGCCTGTGACGGCATAAAAGGTACCGTTGTAAGGCGGCTGATAAACTCCGCTGAGGTAGGCACCTTTTAGTACGGGGAGTCTAATTGCCATCATACTGTAGCCATAATTGGTCAATAGCTTAGCGAAGCTTTTATTACGATCAAAAGGTATGTTGGTAATTGTATTGTTTCCTGAGGCGGGGAGCCGCCATCCTTTGGGGCAGATGCTATCTTTGGCGTCGACAAGGCTATTTGCGTTTGTAGCAGAAGAGTCTGGACTATAAACTTGATCGCTGCCACTTCCGGCCGTAGCGGCATTAAATTGGTAGTAATTGCCGATTAAATAATGTGCATCGTAGGAGAAATCTGATCGATTCAAAGCGACGATGCCGCCATCTGAGGCGGTGTCGTATGTATACGTCTCAATTTTTTTAGTGTCAGGGTTATAATTGGTGCCGGACCAAGTCTGATTAATACCATCGACTATGGCATTAAAAGTTGGCGTCCATTTTTGATCGTTAACATCAACGAAATCGGTGCAGCTTTGGGTTAGATTTTGTCCTGCAACTATTGATTTATTTGCATTTTTGTCGCTAATACCCATGGTCTGGCAGACGATACCGCGAGTAGGAGTGGCGATGACGACTTCTCCAAGGTTTAATGATAAAGCGCTATTCACGGTGGCTCCAGTTGCGTCAGCGGTAAGCGTCTTACTAGTGTTGGCGGTGGGTGTCCAAGTGCTTTTGCTATTAAGGTCTGTATCCGCATTAGTTAAAGCCTTATTAGTGCTTAAGTCTAGCGCCAAGTTCTGCGTCATCCAGCAATTCCCATCTGCT
>CAYPTT010000041.1:0-9024 GCA_964413835.1 uncultured Candidatus Saccharibacteria bacterium | reverse complement strand
GACTTCGTCTGCCAACGTACACTCCGGCTAAAGCCGGAGGTTTATAGGACTAATTAAGAATCCCCCAGCTTCAAGCCAGGGGATTCTCTTCGAGCCGCAACTTTTCTAGTACATTCCCCCCATATCTGCACCAGCACCAGCAGCTTCCTTCTCTGGAATATCAACGATCAATGCCCCCATCGTAATCGCCGTCGCCGCAATCGAAGTAGCACTTTGCACTGCTTCCTTAGTCACCTTCGCCGGATCAATCACACCAGTCTTCTTCAAGTCCACTAAACCCTTTTCCGGTTCCATTACGTTAATACCTTGTCCAGCCTTCGCCCGCTCCACTTCTGCAAGTAATGCTTGCGAATTCAAACCAGCATTCTCCATAATATGTACGAACGGCGCCTCAAGTGCCTTCCTTACAATGCCCGCCCCTGCATTGTCTGCTTTCAACTTCGCTGCAACATTTACTAGAGTTACCCCACCACCAGTCACGATACCTTCTGCTAAAGCCGCCTTCGTTGCTGCCACCGCATCATCCACACGATACTTTTTCTCATCAATTTCGGTTTCGCTCGCGCCACCAACTTTAATCACCGCAACTTTACCTAGCAACGCCGCCGCACGCTTCTCCAACTCTTCGCGCTCATAATCCGACTTTGCCAATTTTGCTTGTGACTGAATCAAATCAATTCGTGCTTCCATCGCTTTCTTATCACCCGCACCCTTAATAATCGTGGTTTCATCTTTCGTAGCAATCACTTTACCACAAGAACCCAGCACTTCCATACCAACTTCTTCCAGTTTCATTCCCTTATCCGCCGAAACCACAGTCGCATCAGTCAAAATTGCAATATCCTCCATAATTTCTTTGCGACGATCACCAAAAGACGGAGCCTTCAAAACCAACGTATTAAATACACCCTTCAACTTATTCAACACCAAGACCGACAGCGCCTCGCCCTCCACTTCTTCGGCAATAATCACTAGCTCTTTCTTCCCCGCTTGCGCACATTGCTCCAAAATCGGCAATAGTTCCTGCGCACTCGAAACTTTCTTATCTGTCACCAAGACCAATGGCTTCTCAAACACCGCCTCCTGACGATTCGTATCCGTAATAAAGAATGGTGAAGAAAAACCTTTATCGTAAGTGAAGCCTTCTACAATCTCTTGCTCCATCTCCAGACCCTGCCCCTGCTCAACTGTCACCACACCGTCTTTACCAATCTTGCTAATCACCCCCGCAATCAACTCGCCAATCTCTTGATCACCCGCCGAAATCGCCGCTACCTCAGCCACTTTCTTATCATCGCCCTCAATTTTCTCTGCCGACTTCTCAATTTCCTTGATCACTTCCGCACCGGCTTCTTCGATTCCTCTGCGCAGTTCCATCGGATTCACCCCCGCCGCAATCAATTTGTTCGCTTCATTTAGAATATGATAAGTCAAAACTGTCACCGTCGTCGTACCGTCACCGGCTACTTTATTAAGCTTCTGCGCTGCCGACTTAATCAATTTAGCTCCAATCGCTTCGCCTAAGTTCTCCTCAGTCGAACCTAAGTCCACCGCTTCTGCTACTGTCACGCCATCATGCGTAATCGTCGGCGCACCATACGATTTCTCAATCACTACATTCTGCCCTTTTGGCCCAAATGTTACTTTTACCGCATCATACAATTGTTTCGCCCCCGAAAGCACCTTATCTCGCGCTTCATTCGTATAAAAAATCTTCTTTGCCATTCTAGTCTCCTTTACTTTACTCTACAAAGTTGCCAGTACATCCTCTTCTTTGACAATAATATAATCCTTATCGTCAATTTTAATATCCGTCGTCGAATAATCCTTACAAATAATTTTATCCCCCTTTTTCACGACTTTCACATCTGGACCCACTGATTCCACCACCGCATAAGCCGGTTTTTCTTTCGCTTCACCCAGCAAGATTCCCGACTTGGTCGTCTCCACTGGCTGTTCTTTTGTTGCCACAATTCGATCTTGTAATGGTTTTAACTGCATATATAACTCCCTTCTACCCCTATATTATCACACCTAATTAGCACTTGCAAGCCCCGAGTGCTAATTTTTGCGTAGTTATTCATTTCCTCCCTGTTCTCCATATTTGCACCCATTATAGCATTCTCTTTTTTAGGCACCAAGCATAACTACAAACGACTCAAAAATCCCACTTCCATTATTTTATGCTATAATGATACACGAACGATACAACATAGAATGCAAATCTTTTTGCTTTTGTAGTTTAGATAAAATACATCAATTACGCAAATAAACTGGGTGTCACAACCCTCAATGTTTGCGTGATTGAATTCATGGTTTGCATTGTTGTATCGTTCAATGTTGTGGCACCCATTTTTGTCCTGAGCGCCACAACAGAGAATCAACAACTCTAAATTCTCTCGGGAGGCTCACGCATGCTTAGCAAACCAACTCATAATACTTATTCATTTATTGCTAGATTAGGAGAAAGTAGTCTAGGCTTACTCATACTTTTAACTTTAGCCTTTTGCTGTCCAATAAGCTCCAACTCTTCTAAAGCCCTAGACTCCCGCATTTACCCTGACTCCTCCCTCTCCCTCTCCCTCACCCAGCCTGATGATATTAACATTACTCCCACTGCCGACGGTCAATTCGGCACCACTAAGGCTAAGCTGGCAATCTCCACCAGCAGCAATTCTGGCTATAGGCTCTATATTAATACTCTAGATAGTACCAACGCCATGCTTAGTACTAATGGTAGCCAAAACACCCAAATCGCCGCCCTACCTAGCGCCACTACTTCCACTAATTTTCCATCCAATACTTGGGGCTACAGTCTCACCACCACCCTAGCAGACGATGCTACATTGTATAACCCCATGCCGGAGACTTCTACTTTAGCCTACGACACTGACCAAGCCGCAGGGGATCATTATCTTTCTTTTGCTGCCAATATTAATACTGCGCTCCCCGCCGGTACTTACGCAAACACTGTCCAGATCTCCGCCATTGCTAATCCCCAGCGCATCACCAACCTCTCCGAGCTTACGTATATGCAAGACATGACCAGCAGCATCTGCCAAGACACCAAGGCTGCCAATGGGGCTAATACCGTCACGCCCGGCAATGAGGTCGAGAAACGCCTCATTGACGTGCGTGACGGGAAAGAATACTGGGTGAGTAAACTAGCAGACCAGAATTGTTGGATGGTGCAGAATTTGGCGTTGGATCTTATTGCCGGACAGAAACTCACAAATATCAACACCGATCTCAATAGTAAAACGGAGTGGCTAACTCCCACCACCACAGAAACCACCGTCCCAACAGTCGCAGCTGTTGATTATAATAGCGTTAGATCATGGAATCTTGGGGAATATGTACTGGCTATACCCAGAGACTACTCTCTTTTTATCTGTACTTCCGATCCAGCTAACGGTTCCACAAATCCATTAACCAATAACTCCCTGCGCCCCAATCAGAAGTTTGATGATCTTGTTAACGGTTCGCCGCGCTGCGCTAATTTTCCTAACGTACAAAACTGGCAACCTACTTTCACCGCCCAAACAGACGGTACATGGCAAGGCCAAAGTGCCAGCTTAGTTGCCGCAGATGCTACAAATAAGACTTACGATGCTCATTATCTCATCGGTAATTATTATCAATACAATACAGCTACCGCCAGCACAAACGAAGCAGAACTAGCCGAGAACAGTCAACCTTATAATGCCGAATTATCTATCGTACAAAACTCCATTTGTCCCAAGGGCTGGAAATTACCGTTTTCTGGACGCAACATTAGTACCGGCTATCAATATAATCAAAATGGCAGTTTTTATCACTTAATGACAGCCTATGGTTATAAAGAAGGCGTATCTCACAACCTCACAACAGGCGGTTTTCGTATGCTTAATGGCGTTGCCGGCAGCGGTAACTCAGGCGCTTCATACCAAAATCTAATTTCTCCCCATATGTCCTTCACCACTAGCGGAGTGATCCGCCCTGATACTGGCTCACTCTGGGACGCCGGATATTCAGGCGCCTATCTTTCTGAAACTATCAATGCTACTCAGCTTAACAATTTTTATCTTAACTATAATACTGGTGACGTTTATCCATCCAATAATGCTGCCATAGTTAAAACTTACGGTAATTCAATCCGTTGCCTCGCCAGATAAGCCTATTCACGTTAAAATTACTCAACCATAACCTCACTAAATCGCATTTTATGTTACAATATCCCTATGAGCCTCAAAAGCAAAGTGGAGAAATTACCTTTTTATAACCAAGCCGTCCTGCCTTGGCATCTCGGTCAAGCTATCTTCAGTTCCGTCCGCTATGGTCGCCCCGCCAAAAACCTCCGTGTCATCGGCGTTACCGGCACTAACGGCAAAACCACCGCTTGCTTTATGATTTGGCAAATGCTAAACGACGCTGGCTACAAAACCGGTCTCCTCACCACCGTGGCTTGGGGCGGCGTCCCCGATTCTCAACCCAATTCAGCCAAACGTCAATCAACCAATGAGCTAATTCTTGATGGTCATCAATTGCATCCTCAATACGAGCACATGACTACCGAACGCGTCGGTGTCCTTAACGCTCGTATGCGCGCCATTGCCGACGCCGGCGCCGAATTCCTCGTCCTTGAAGTCACCTCCCACGCCATGGCGCAATTCCGCACCCTCGGCGTCCCTATCGAAATCGCCGTTTTCACCAATCTCACCCACGACCATCTCGATTACCACAAAACCTTCGAAAACTATCGCAAAGCCAAACTCAAACTTTTTAAAAAAGCTCAACACGCCGTCATCAACGCCGACGACAAAAATGCCAATTTCTTCGCACACCCTTTTACTAAAAAATATCTCAAATATGATATAAAAGAAAATATCAGTTATTCATCCAGTGATATAATTTCCTACGGAATTAAACATGGTAACCTCCAAGCAACAGATATAGAACTAAATCCTACTGGCATAAAATATTCATGTCATGATATGAGAAATAATCTTGATATTCATGGGGAGAATAAAATTTTCCCTATCAAAACCCAAATCCCTGGTAAGTTCAATGTTTATAATTCCCTTGCCGCCGTCGGTGTTGGTAAATTCATCGGCCTTACCAATCAACAAATTTCCCACGGTATCGCCAGCCTCAACTCTGTTGAAGGCCGCATGACTCGCATCCAAGCCGGTCAAGATTTTGAGGTTATTGTCGATTATGCTCATGCCCCCGATGCTCTCGAAAAAGTCTTCGCCAGTATCAAACCACAAAACGACGAATCTAAAATCATCTCCGTTCATGGCGGCGCCGGCAAGCGTGACCATTCCACCCGCGAACCCCGCGGCGAAATCCTTGGCCAAAACAGTGATATCGTTATTATTACGGAAGATGATTCCCGCGACGAAAATCCTCAAGAAATTGCCGACATGTTCGTTAAAGGCGCCAAAAAAGCCGGCAAAACTCTCGACCAAGATCTCTTCGTCATTCTCGACCGCGAGCAAGCCATCAAAAAAGCCCTCGACCTTGCAGAGCCGGGCGATATCGTCCTCATCCTCGGCAAAGGCCACGAAAAAACCATCCTCAGAAACGACGGCCCCCATAACTTCGAAGATATCAAGATTACCAAAAAACTTCTCAAAGAACAGCTCAAATCCCCCAAAAAATCAAAGTAAAACCACTACCCTTCTTTTGGCACGTAATTAGCAATCCCCTCCGCAATCACCGCCGGTGCAATATTCAGCGACGTCGCAATCGCCGCTGCACAAGCCATGTACGACACCACGGGCTCACCCGTCAAAAAGCTCGCCACCGTAAACACTCGCGTTCCAAACGCCAAATTCACTTCTGTACCCTTTCGGTATAATTTCGAATGGTCAATTCGGATGTCCGAATCCGACGATGTACCATAAGTCAAAGTTTCATTCCGTCCCCGAAAGTTCGCAAAATCTGCATAATGCGCATCATCCTTATTCAAGATCACTACTTCTGGATTCATCTTAAATAAATTTGATTTTGCATTCAGATAAGAATTCAAATCTATATCGTTTAAGCCCGATGGCACAAAATCCGTCAACGCCGCCGCATAAACCGGTAACCCATAAAAAGTATCCGCTTCCAAAGATTCCGCTGGCGCTGTAATAATCGCATAATTCGCCTTTGCCTTCCACGAATCATTCAAAAACTTGTGTAAAACCGTTGCTTTAATTGGATGATCTGATGCCAAAATCGCCACCGGCTGACTTGCCGTCCGCAAAATTTCATGCACAAAATGCGCAACCGTTGACTTCCCTGTAGAGCCAGTAATACAAATTAATTTCAAATCTCGCGCCGGATGCCCATAGTACGAAGCTAAAAGCTTCACCTTTGCTCGTTCCAAACGATTATGTTTACGTCGAGGCGCTGCCAATTTCTTTGTATTACCTTCCATAATGAGTCCATTGTACCATATTTTTTCGTCCAGAGTAAAAAATCCCAAAAACTTCTTCTAATCTCCAGAAAATGTGGTACAATATAAGTGTTGCGGTCTTCGCAATGCTCATTTTCATTGTCAGGTGGATAGGAATGCGATTCGTCGCGGGAATATCCACACATGCACCCGTAGCTCAGCTGGATAGAGCGTTGGCTTGCGGAGCCAAAGGTCGTAGGTTCGAATCCTGTCGGGTGTACCAGAGAAAATACTCATCCTCCAGATGAGTATTTTCTCTGTCCGCCGACTAGATTATTTCGAGAATAGACCGCAGGTCAGGTTCGTTATCCGCCCGGTCGCGTAGCGACCACGGCACGGATTACTTTTCCTGTCGCGCATACCATTTTCCTCTCACATCTCCCTAGACAACCCCTCACCACTCTGCTACAATAAAGATTATGTTAGAGAGGTTAAAGTCAGACAAGTCCAGTTTTTCAGATCATGAAAAAACCGCCAAAAAGGCTTCCAAAAAAAATTCCAAGCCACGCGCCAAGAAAACAACCAAACTCGACGCCGAGCTTCAAAAAAGCGTCGATGAATTTTTTGACCAAGCCATCAAAGAAGAGCAACAAAGTTACAACTCCGGACACACCCCAGACCTTCTTTTTAACTCATCCAATCTAAACCTCAACAGTCCATCTGTTCGTCAACAGCATAAATTACTCAAATACTTCAGTATCGTTCCTCACGAAATTACAATCCCCAATGCCGCTAAACTTTCTCCGGAAGAACGCCAACGCGCACAATCTCTCGCCGCCGAAAAACTCCGCAGCCAAATCCTCGCTTCCCCTGATGCTGAAATCGACGAATCCACCCGCCAAAAAGTCCTCGATCGTCTTGCAGCAGGCCAAATCACCGATGCCGACCTCGAAGCTTGTCTCGAAAAAATCATTGACCCTATCCACTCCGCCAAAATCGGCGCAGATCAAATGTTTGCCAAAATCAGCCAAGATCCTCGCCAAAAGCAAATCCTCGCGCTCCTCGCCAATCAGCCACTTAATAATCTCCCAAATCTCACTTCGCAAATTCTCACTGACCTACTTAAATCCCCTGATTCACCTTATCGTACCCCAGTTGGTTTCGCCAATTTCGCTCAAAAATTCCTTTCTCGTCTCCAAAACCGCATTAACCCAACCGCTTACACCGCTTACCAGACTTCCCTCCAAGAGCTCCAAAAAACCCTCTACGGCAAACGTCTAGAATACTATCATCAATTCCAAAAACTTAAACAATCCGTTGCGCCTTCTTCCACCGATCTAAAGCCCGCACCCCGTATCTCTAATATCACCGTTAATCATCTCTCCGCTTCTCAACCCCAAACTTCTCTCCCCGCCACACCAACTACATCATCGTCTCCTATATCAGCAAGTTCGATTCAGACTATTAGTTCCACCAACGCTGATTCCTTACTTGCCCGCGCTACTATTAGCGGTGATTCTTGGCGCCAAAACGGTCGCGAATATCACCTCAGCGTGAATTACCTCCAAGAGGCCGGCCTCACTCCGGCTTACGAAATCACTTTCGAAAAGCGTAAAATCGGCCTCTCTAAACCTTTTCATATCTCTAACAATCGCATCGCCGTCATTGCCTACCTCGCCAACGAAAACTCCGTCGACGTCTGCTCTTATTACCGCAGCCGCCTACTCGGCGTCTGGCGCTATCTACCAGATTATGTCCGCGCCCCACAGCAAGACACTAAACTCAACTGGTGTGGCCAAGGTTACAGCGAAGCCTCCATCACCCTACCAGTTCAGCTCCAGGCTGCTCTTTCTAGCCTTCCGGCAGAAATTCACCTCGACACCAAGGATCTCACCGTCCAAGACCCCGATTTTTATTTTGCCGGCATGACCAAGAATTATCCTTCCAAACAAATCTACGCTAAAAATCTCGCCACCAACCAAATGTCTACCGCTTATTACCAGAGTGTCTCTCGCGAACAATATGGTCACTTCCGCCAGTCTACTAGTCACAAAGTTTCCCCCTACACGCTATCTGTCAACACTCAGGCCGCCCCTGATTTCCGCCAAAAAATCGTCGACTTTACCACTTCCGCCATGTTCTCCGACGAAGTTCACGCCCAAGGGTTTACTTCTCATGACGGTCAATACAACTGGCTTATGTTTACCGACAATAAAAAACGCACCTGGATCAGCGCCGTTGAAGTCGTCTCCCCTCTTACTCCCGCTGGTTTACGCAGCGAATGGACTAAAATTGGCGATCTCGGCACACCGCTCTACGATTATGCCAAATGGTCTGACGGCTACGGCGACCCCCACGACATTCGCGGCGCTTATCAATGTATGTGGAAACGCTACCTCAGCCAAATCCCCCTTATTCATGACTACACTGAACAAATTATCCGCCCCCATTAAGCCCTAAAACCACAGCAGCCACCCAAATACACACCTGCGCTGCGCCAAAGCCACTGGGACGGAAATATTTACGCGAGTCAATCCTCGCCCAAATGCGCACCTGCGCCGCGCCAAAGCCACCTCAAATACCCGGAAGTATGCTATAATAATACACGGAAGCGTGGCCGAGTGGTTGAAGGCGCACGACTCGAAATCGTGTGGGCAGAA
>CAYPTT010000040.1:0-9295 GCA_964413835.1 uncultured Candidatus Saccharibacteria bacterium | reverse complement strand
CAATGGCAGAAGGCACCGCACCACTACTCCAATGCGCTTGGTCGAGGGCGGAAGATTGTTTACTTACAACGGGTAGCAGCAAACCCAAAATTAACAAAACTAGCATACTACAGGACATAAGACCTACAGTACTAGACCAGTGCCTAGGCATTAGTGATTTGATGGTGGTTTTGTTAATTTTGGGTTGCATGAGGCCTCCGAGAATAATTGTTGTTTTTCTGGCGTCAGCTTAATTTCTTTTGGTGCTAGAGTGGAGAGATTTCATTGACTTACCTCCAATCTCTACCAATTTATTAAGTTAGCTTAAGTTATTTGACTGCTGGAATGGAGGTATTTTGGCTTCTTCCAAGTGAAGCGCGTCTCCTGGACGAGCGAACGCAGGAAGAATTGTCAAAATAACCCATTCCAGCGTCAAATACAAAAAGCGACACCGCAAGGTGTCTGACGCCATTCATAACCGCTAAGTCTAAAAGTGATTACTTATGCGATGTCGCTAAGTCACACTTCTAGACTTGACCTCGGTTTTTATACCAAAATTATACCAAAAATTACGATTATGTTTAATGTAACGTCAGACAATGTTATTATATCATGATAAAGGTTGTGAATAAAGTAAATATGTTGTAAAAATTACAACATTATAATAATCTAAGGGTTATTTTAGTACACCTTTCAGCAAAATATAATCGACATGACGATTACGCATCGTAACACGACATTCAATATCGTGCAGCGTACTAATGGATGCGGGCTTGTTTGTGATGGTCTCCCAATCTGTAGCAAGCTCTTCGTCGGTCAGTTTATTATTGTAAACGCGCATAAAATCGTTAAAAAGTTGTTGAATAGCAGAATTATCTTGTTTGTCAGGATTACTAAAGAAAACACTCGCAGTGCTCGTGGCATCGTCACCAGAAAGAATGATATCAGAGTTTTGGAAGAAAAATTCAACTTGATCGGGGTTCTCAATACCATCGTTTGTAACTGGCTTAAGCATACCGGTCGTGATGCGATTATTGGGATAGAGTGAATTGTAGGTCTTGGCAAAGTTATTAATCGTATCATTATCGACGTAAATAATCGTAGCAGGGCGAGGATTGTCAGAGTCAGGTTTTTGCACGACGGAATCGTCCTGGGAGGCAGGATTAGTTGGGCGCGTCATAAAAACGATGGTAATAATTGTGCCAGCAATCAAAAGTAGTACCGCAAAAACTAAAGCGACGATAGTTTTTGGCGTAAAAAATTGCCTAGCCGGTGATGCAGGAGTGTCAGCCGCTACGGTCGAAGTTGGCGCCGCAGGTTGAGGCGCGGGATTTTGTGGACGTGCTGGGAAACGTGGGGCCGGGCCAAAAACTAAATCATCTTCCGAGGGATTTTTTTCCGGATGGATGTTGGGATTAAAATTAAGATTATAATTTGGCGCTGGATCAGGAGACGTGGGCTGAGTAGTTGCCGCTTGAGGATTAGCTTTTGCATTAGGCTGAGGTTTATTAGGGTCCATGTTTTGCTCGTTTTGAAAAAGTTATGATGTATTAATATATATTATATATGATTTTGGCAGAAAATGAGATTTATGTGCTTGAAATATTACAACTTAGTTCAATTTTGTTTTGGCTACGACTAAATTTTAATCATCCCGTTTTAACATTACCGTGAAAGCCTCGGAAGGAATATCGACTTTACCAAAACGCTTCATGCGGGCTTTGCCTTTTTTCTGTTTGGAAAGAAGTTTGGCTTTGCGGTCGCGATCGCCAGTATGAATCTTAACCGTGACATCTTTGCGGTAGGCGCCGATGGTCTCGCGAGCAATGATTTTGGCGCCGATGGCGGCCTGGAGAGCGACTTCAAAATTTTGACGAGGAATGACTTGCTTGAGCTTCTTGGTGATTTCGCGCCCCAACGCGTCAGCCTCAGAGCGATGGCACATGATGCTCAGAGCATCCATCCGGCTACCTGCGACGAGAACATCCAAGCGGACGAGATCTTCGGGGCGATAATCGCAGAGCTCGTAGTTAAAACTAGCGTAGCCGGAAGTGATGCTCTTGAGCTGATCGTAAAAATCCGTTAAGAGGTTCGCCATCGGCGCCAAAAAATCGATCACCGCACGATCCTCGATGTAACTTAAATTAGTTTGATGCCCACGTTTTTCATTGATCAAACCAAGCACACCACCAATCATATTTTGCGGGACGATAATTTCACCTTTGACCCATGGTTCGCGAATTTCGGCAATGGTGGATTGATCTGGCAATTCACTCGCTGAGCGGATATTCAGCTCAGTACCGTCGCTGAGCGTGACTTCATAATTCGTCGAGGGGTTAGTAATGACGAGATCAAGGTTAAATTCACGCTCCAGGCGTTCCTTAATAATATCCATATGTAATAGGCCGAGAAAACCAATACGCAGACCAAAGCCTAAAACTGGCGAATTTTCCGGCTCGAACACCAGCGCCGAATCGGACAAAGCGAGCTTCTCCACGGCATCTTTGAGCTCCTGATATTGATCATTAGAAACTGGGAAAAATCCTGCATAGACAAATGGTAAGACATTTTTATAACCCGGCAAAGCTTCTGACGCGGGATGTTTTGCAAGAGTAATCGTATCGCCGACTTTGGCTTCGCGCGTGGTTTTAAGATTAGTAACGATATAACCAATATCGCCGGTCGAAAGTTGATCCTGAGGAGTCATTTTGGGAGTCAAAGTGCCAACTTCGAGCGCGAGACCGTTCGCGGCGGCCGCCATCATGCGGATTTCGGAATTTTTAGGAATTTCGCCGTCAAAAACACGGACATAGAGGACGACTCCGCGGTAATCATCAAAGTATGAGTCGAAGATAAGAGCTCTGGTAATAGAATCTTGAGCAGCAGACGAATCTTTTATTCGAGGCGCGTCCAGAGCGCCCGCCGTCGCGGGGCTCTGGCGCTCAACCTCGTCGTGACTGCGGATCCTCTCAAAAACATTCGCCTGCTGCTCGGCTCCAATTGCTCGATCCGATTCTCCATCTATAGTGCGGGGTGCGGGGGCTCTATTGATAATAGTGCCAAGGATTTCGGAGACGCCTTGGCCGGTTTTGCCAGAAGCGAGGATAATATCCTCCGCGCGACAGCCGAGCAGATTGACGATCTGAGCAGAAACTTTTTCGACATCAGCCGCCGGCAGGTCGATTTTATTAATCACGGGTATAATATAAAGATCCTGCTCCAGAGCGAGATAGACATTCGCCAAAGTTTGGGCCTGAATGCCCTGCGTCGCATCGACGACGAGCACTGCCGTTTCAACCGCTTGGAGCGAGCGTGAAACCTCATAAGAAAAATCGACGTGCCCAGGAGTATCGATCAAATTTAATTCGTAACCTTTCCAGTGCATTTGCACAGGCGCAAGCTTAATCGTAATTCCCTTCTCGCGCTCAAGCTCCATCGAATCGAGCAACTGTGATTTCATCTCACGGTGCGAAACGGTGCCGGTAATCTCCATCATGCGGTCGGCGATGGTGGATTTGCCGTGATCGATGTGAGCGATAATGCAGAAATTACGAATTTTGTCGGTCATATTTAATATTATATCACAAAAGAAACTGGTCCGCTACTATACTTCGTTCGAGGCGCGTCCAGAGCGCCCGCCGTCGCGGGGCTCTGGCGCTCAACCTCGTCGTGACTGCGGATCCTCTCAGAAGCATAGTAGCGGACCAGCCAGTTTTATGCAATAATACATTTATATGAGCGAAAAAAGACGTAGTTCCCGCAAAATTCTAGCGGTGTCGGGCGGTGTGGATTCGATGGTGATGTTGGATGTGCTAACAACGACGGCGAAGGCTGAAAAAAAATATGCGTCCGGTGATATAAGTGGTGACGATAATTATGCGTGTGATGATATAATTGTAGCGCATTTTGACCACGGAATGCGGGATAATTCGGCGGAAGATGCAGATTTTGTGCAAAAAACTTCAGAAGAAATATATCATGTAGCGAATATTACAGAGAAGGGTAATTTACCTAGTAATACGTCAGAGGAGAGGGCAAGGGGGGCGAGGTATGACTTTTTGCGCAAGCTAATGCGCCGGAACGAGCCCGCCGAGATTTATACCGCGCATCACTTGGACGACCTGATTGAAACAGTTGCGATTAATTTGTTAAGGGGGACCGGCTGGCGCGGGTTAGCCGTATTAGATGCGCCATACATACGACGACCTTTGCTGGAAACTGAACTGTTTTATGAGCCATTAGACAAATGGGCGATTTATGAGTATGCGGCAAAGAAGGGTTTACACTTTCGCGAAGACCAGAGTAATACTTCCGATCATTATCTACGGAATCGGGTGCGTGAACGATTAACTGCGGAAAATTGGTCTTACGAACGAAAATTAGAACTCTGGAAATTGTGGCGACGACAAAAGGAATTGCGTCGAGAAATCGATCATTTATTAGCCGGAATCATACCAGCTCAGGGCGAGCCATGGGAACGCAAATGGTTCTCGGAGCTAGAGCAGCCAGTGGCGCAGGAGTTATTGCGAGCTGGCTTACTAAGAATCGGCATACGAGCAACGCGGCCACAAATCGAGGACTTTCGGTTGGCAATTTTGGACTATGCGCCCGGCAAAAAGTTTAACTTGCCCGGCGATACATTAATCAAATTTACTAAGACCCAGTTTTGGCTGGATTAAGGAGAGGCCCCTCCTATCTCCTAGAGGTTTCTTCGCTGCGACACAGAACTTAGCTTAGGCGCTGGTACGCTCGATGTTTTCGGAGGTGATTTGCTGTGCCATGATATGGATATTATTAAGTAGTGAAACGCGCTTAGCGTATTCGGATCGATAGCCGTCACTGAGTCGACCGGTATGCAAACGATTGAGATAAACCTCCGTCAAGTGCAGAATAACGTGCTCAATGGATGCTTCTAGGCTAGGCACCAGCACATCATTTGAAGATGGATGCAGAATATTGCCCGACAAGCTATCAAGAGTGTTATTAAGGGCGGAATAATAGTCGACTCGATTATCGTCTGTATCATTGACAGCGGCGTCAACTAGAGTATCAAACCAACTATCTCGGAGCTGACCAATCAGCTGAGCATTGAGAACAGGCGAGACTAAGCTATGCGGCTGCTCTGCGACGTTCGTCATGAGATTCCCTGTTGGCTGCTTAGCTGCAATGGCCTGCTTGACGGCATCGTAACCATAATATTCTACGGCACGTTCAGGGAGATTTGCGAGGTTTTGATCGCCGTAAACTTTACCATTTTTGACAGTAACTTCAGCCGGAAGCATATTGGGCCCATAAAGACGATCCTCAAAAGCTTCGCCAACATTGCGGTATTGAGCGAACTCTACTGGCTCAGCGGCAAATTCCGCCCCAGCGGCTTGATAACTAAGCTTTTCTAACATTGATAATACCTCCTAGGATGAAGTCGTAAGATAATTATAGCAGAAAATAATTTATTTGTGAGGAAGGTGTGCTATAATTACGGCAGATTTAAGTGGAGTTAATACATGATTACGAAAGCGATTATTCCGGTAGCAGGCTGGGGAACGCGGAGATTGCCGATTACGAAGATTATCGAAAAGTCGATGTTACCAGTGGGAAACCGGCCGTTAGTGGATTATTCGGTACAGGATTTAATTCAGGCGGGCGTGACGGATATTTATATGGTGATTTCGAACGTGGAGCCATGTCAAGTAAAGGCGTTTTATAGTGACAATGAAGCTCTGAACAGATACCTAGAGGAACGCGGCAAGGTGGACCGACTAAAGCTTGCGAAAACTTTGCCAGATAACGTGCGGATTCATTACACAATGCAAGACCCGTCGGGTAAATACGGTACGGCGGTGCCAATTGCAATGGTGGTAAAAGAATATAATATTCAGGAGCCGGTATTAGTTTTCATGGGGGACGATTTCATTTGGAATCCAGGCGGAAAATCGGCAGCTGAATCGCTACTCGAAGTAGTACAGGGAGATGCAGAATCGGCAACGCTGGGAGTAGAGATTCCGCGTGAGGAAGTATCGAAATATGGGGTTTTTCGAGTGGAAGATGGCAAACTGGTTGAGGTAGTTGAAAAACCTAAAGCTGATGAGGCGCCATCAAACCTAATTAATGTGAGCAAATATATTATGTCACCGGAATTATTGCAGGAAATTGTCAAATACGTCGATGAGCATGATTTTGGGCCAAAGGACCAGGAATATCTGGTGACAGAGCCGATTGATGAGTACATTCGTAAGGGCGGAGTGATGCGCGTTACGCCGGCGCAGGGCGAGTATTTAGATGGAGGCAGCGTAGAGGGTTGGGTGCACGCAAATGATGTGGTGTGTGGCTAAGAGAATTAGAAAGTCGTAGCCGCTTGAATCTT
Source organism: uncultured Candidatus Saccharibacteria bacterium (assembly GCA_964413835.1). Lineage (GTDB taxonomy): Bacteria > Patescibacteriota > Saccharimonadia > Saccharimonadales > Saccharimonadaceae > Nanosyncoccus. Next base: position 2,952 of record CAYPTT010000040.1, on the reverse strand, counting down.
GAAGAATCTACGAATATCATGGGAATTGCGAAGACCGTGAGGATAGCAGGAATAGCGGGAGTTACGGGAGTTACGGGATTTATAGGAATTATGGGGATCGTGCTTTTGGTAATATATCATGGGGCGAATAATGTAGGAATATAATTATTCACACGGTGATATAAATATGCTACAATAAGAGCATGAAAACACGCAGAAAAAACCCGACTTATCAAGAAACTATTGGCACAGTAATCGCTAAATTACGACGCGATAAAGGCTGGACGCAAGCTCAACTAGCAGAAGCAGTGGGCACTAGTCAATCAGCCGTACACCGTATTGAAAAAGGTCAGCAGAATATTTCGTTGGAGATGATTAAGAAGTATTCGCGGGCGTTGGATAGTCAGATTCTCTCTGTTAATGATACGGTTTCGCAGAGCTATCGGATTCACGGCGGGCGAGAATTGCATGGCTCGGCTACGATTAATACTAGTAAAAATGCGGCAGTGGCACTGCTTTGTGCATCACTTTTAAATTCTGGTACGACAATCCTACGGCATGTGGCGCGGATTGAAGAAGTGTTCCGGATTATTGAGGTTTTGGATTCTTTGGGTGTGAAATGCCGATGGATAAATGAATATCGTGATTTAGAGATTATATCACCAGATGAATTAGATATCGAGAATATTAATGTTGAAGCGGCACGGCGAACGCGGTCGATTTTGATGTTTATGGGGCCATTGCTGCATAAATTCAAAGAATTTCGGTTACCGTACGCGGGCGGCTGCACGTTAGGAACGCGGACGATTGAGCCACATCTAAGGGCATTATCGGCATTTGGTTTGGAAGTGGATGCAACAAATTGTAGCGGGTTCTATGAAGCGAGAGTGAAGGCAGAACTGGGGCGTGAGCAGCCGAGTGGATATAAGGAGTTTGAGCGACATGAAGAGACTGGTGAGCATAAAGGGCTTGGCAAAGGCGGACGTTATGCACCGAAGCGAATCGTGTTAATCGAACGCGGAGATACAGTGACAGAAAATACTTTGATGGCGGCAGCGTTATATCCGGGAGAGACGACAATCGTGGGGGCATCACCGAATTATATGGTACAGGACTTATGCTTCTTCTTGGAGAAGTTAGGTGTAGAAATTGAGGGGGTTGGTACGACAACACTAAAAGTGCGAGGCAAAAAGAAGATTAACATGGAGGTGGAATATGCGCCGGCGGAAGATCCGATCGAGGCGATGTCATTCATTGCGGTGGCGCTGGTGACGAAGTCGGAGCTAGAGATTCGGCGAGCGCCGATCGAGTTCCTGGAGATCGAACTGGAAGTGTTAAAAAGTATGGGAGCTCGAATCGAGCGCTCGCCGGAATATACTAGTAAAAATGGCAGGACGCGTCTGCTGGACCTAACAATTAAAAAGAGCGAGCTGCGGGCGCCGACCGACAAAATTGCACCAATGCCGTTCCCTGGCCTGAATATCGATAACCTGCCGTTTTTCTCAGTAATTGCGGCGACCGCAGCGGGACGCACCCTCATCCATGACTGGGTGTTTGAGAATCGTGCGGTTTATACCACTTATCTTGAACAGCTAAACGCCAAGGTCGAACTGCTGGATGCTCACCGCATTTATGTCGAGGGGCCGACTAACTGGCGCGCGGCGGAGCTGGTGGCACCACCAGCTCTCCGCCCGGCGGTGGTAGTCTTGATAGCCATGTTGGCGGCGCCCGGTACTTCGGTGCTGCGCAATATTTACTCAATCAACCGCGGCTATCAAGACTTCGCCGCGCGCCTGAACCAGCTCGGAGCCGATATTCAACCTTTGACAGGCGTATAAAAGTGGGCGCGCAGGGTATGTGTTTAGCGAGCTAAGCAACGAACACTGAAACCATAGCTTTTGCCCATACGGTCTGCTGGATAAATCGTGCCGGTGGAGAGATGAAGATTATAACTAAAATTTTGATCTACGAAGGCAGTAGCAACACGTTCGTAATTTAGATTACCTGCTGCTCTGAGCGTGCCATAAGGTTTTACAGGCGCAAGATAGCCGGAATAGACGAAGTAAATTGGCGAGAGCATTGGGTCTTGATAAACTGTAGTATGAGAATTATTAATCTCTCCCGTTAAAATAGTAGTATTAGAAAAATAATTAGGTGCAACGCCTTTAAAATATTGACTAGCAGCAGGATAGCCATAAGCTTGGAACAGCCGTTGAGGACTTTTAGCGCGATCGTATAGGTCACCGCTAGTGGGATTGCGACCCGTGACTGGCAACTGCCAACTTTTTGGACAAATGCTATCCGGAGCATCCTTGAGCGAATCTTCAGTGTAGCCACTTATTAGCCCAATACCACTGCCAGCAGTAGCGGCAGCGTAAGTGTAATAATTACCAATTAAATAATGTGCATCATATTTGCCACCATCGACGTCTTTAAGAGCGGCAACTGGCCCAGTGTAATCAAATGGCGTGCCACCCTGCATAGAAACTGTCACATCATTACCAGAAGCGTTTTTGACTATGTCTTGCGTAGTTTGCCAAGTACCTAAGGAAGTTTGGTAAGTTGGCTGCCAGTTAGCGCCCGAAATATCGACGAAATCAGGGCAGTTCTGACCGAGGGTTTGGCCAGGACGGAGGGATTCGACTTTGTCATCAACAGTTGAGCCGCCGACCGGAGCTGAATTACAAGTTACGCGACGCACTGGTACGGCAAGGATGTATTGTCCGAGATTATATGAGCGAGCTTCGTTTAATTGAGCAGCGTTGTAATCAACTGGAGCTGGCACCGCTTTTTCCGTATTAAATCCGGACGTCCAGCTACTCTTTGAGTTTAGATCCGTATCTACGTTAGTCAAAGCCTTACTAGTACTTAAATCCAACGCCAAGTTCTGTGTCATCCAACAATTCCCATCAGCGAGCTTAGCTACCCAGTATTCTTTACCATCACGGATGTCGATGAGTTGTTTAGTTACTT
>CAYPTT010000039.1:5391-9378 GCA_964413835.1 uncultured Candidatus Saccharibacteria bacterium | reverse complement strand
ACTGGGTCTCTAAACTAGCGGATGGGAATTGTTGGATGGTGCAGAATTTGGCGTTGGATTTAATTTCTCAAGCTAACGAGCATAGTCCCGTCACTTTGCCGCTAAAGCCGGAAAGTTCAGATGTTACTGCTGATTGGTCACCTAGCGACGAAACCGAATATCAAGTTCCCACTGCAACTCCAGTACCAACCGATCTAGCATCTAGAAGCTGGAATTTCGGCAACTACGTTTTTAAATCTCCCGAAGCCACCGGCAATACCTGCAATATTTATACCGGATCTACCTACGAAAAATGCCCGCAATATTTCACTAATGTCAGTAGCTGGCAACCAGACTTCACCCTAACCCAGAAAAACGGCACCTTCACGCCAATCGACGAATCAGCCAAAACTTACGACGCTCATTACCTCATTGGCAACCACTACCAGTGGACGACCGCCACCGCCGGATCCAGCACTACTGCGTCCGGTTACAGTGGTCTCGTCGACGCCACAAATTCTATTTGCCCCAAGGGCTGGCAATTGCCCAAAACCGCCATGAGTATTGGCACCGGTGACATTCTTGATCGCGCCGATAGCCCCTACCGCCTACTCCACGCTTATGGCTATCCCAACACTGCCGGATACACTAGCACCACCAACCAAAAAGGCCATGTTATACTTACTGGCATTGCCGGTACCGGAGTTTCTGGTCCAGCTTATCAACGCCCTACGCTCACCCCACTCCATCTTATTCGTAGCGGCTTCGTCAGCCCAGAAGAAGGCTTAACTTACTTCGCCGGCACTTACGGCGAAGTCTGGACATCCACCGCCCGCGCCGCCACACCCATCACCGCTGCCCTAGAATTCAATACCACAGACGGCTCAGTTTACCCCAGTTTTACCAGTCCAGTCACCACTGGTTTTGCCGTGCGCTGCCTTGCCCGCTAGCTCAAACCTTGCCAAAAGCCTTACGTCAGCGGACGGAGAAAGCAGCAAAACGAGTACTCGTAGCAGAGGGAAAAATACCGTTAACTGTATCAAATTGCTCTTGAAAAGCCGTAGTAGCATTATGTCGCGCCGTAGGTGACCAATGGTAATTATTTTTGCCTGAATTCTGCAATAAGCCGGAATAGAAATCGACATATCCCCCACGGACGAAGGAGAGGGGATGGAGGGAGAGGTTAGGAAAGCCCTGACACAATACCTAATTCCAACATGGTACCCAGCTTCAACCTAATACCCCTAAGTCCAAACCTGAACTTAAACCTCTAATACCGCTCCGTACCCCTCTTCACACACCACTTTGAACCCATATTTTCGTGCCATTTCACGCATCTCCAGCCTCTGACACGGGTCAATTTCCAAAACCGCCGTCTTACTCAGCTTTTTAGCCATAATCTGTTTTAAAAGCCTCCTATACGCTCCTAGGCCATGTTCTGACGCATACAATGCCATTTTTGGCTCAAAATCCAAGCTTTTATGATCCAACCACGCCCAATTTTCATTCACATAGGGTAAATTCGCCACCAAAAGATCAAATTTCATCGCTTTCGCTCCAGTTTCAGAGCTAATCTCCGGCATTTTTTCTAACAAATCACTCTGTAAGAACTCCACTTCCGCTCCAAAATTCCGCGCATTTTCCCGTGCCACCGCTAGCGCCGCCGCTGACAAATCCGTCGCCACCATTTTTACATCAGAAAAACCCTTTTTCGCCAATTCTAACGCCAAAGTCACCGCTATACAGCCGCTCCCCGTCCCTACCTCCAAAATTCGCAAATCCTCCTGAACGCCTTTTTTAGCCGTTTTTAGCCCTTTTTCTCTCAAACCGCCCTCACATAGCGCTTTTGCTTGGAAACCGTGCAAATCGCCTCCAGTAGCACCAGAAAGGCATTTTAACGCCAAATCTACCACCCCCTCCGTCTCCGAGCGGGGAATTAACACGTCCGAATTTACCATAAAATTCCGCCCATAAAACTCCCGGTAACCCAAAATATACGCTAGCGGCTCACCTTTTGCCCGTCTTTCGACCATTCTGTCAAGTTCCAACCATTTTGCTTGCGAAATTCCAATCCCTGGATGCGCAAACAAATAGCTCCGATCCACCCCTGCCGGCAACTCTTCCTTCAGCCCCGCCAGCAAAATTAACTCCGCATCCAGCGCATCAATCCGTTCTTTCGCCAATCTCAACCATTCACCAATATTCATAATCCATATTATAACATAAAAAATCCCCGCCGTAGCAGGGTGAGGAGGAGAAACCAAATCTCAAAGCTTCAGAAATATTCTTATACAAAAATAAATTTTTTAAAATCGCCAGCTACACATAAAGGAATCACTATTAACCCTACTAAGGCAGCAACGCCGACCATCTTCAGTGCCCAAAACATCATATCCGCCCATGAATTTCGTTCGTAGCGTTCTCTAGCATACTCTATTCTTTCAGAATCCTGAGATTTTAAAGCATCCTTATACACTCTTAGCTCATCGATTTTCCACCAGAGCTCCCACGCATAGAGCTTCAACCCAATCAAGAGCGCCAACGCTAACATCACCAGAAGCCCTACCCAGAAATATTCGCAATGCGAAAACATCATTCCAACCGTGCCAAAGAATGCGCAATTGTACACAAACATTATATAAAAATCAAATGACGTAAAAGGACACACTACGTATCACTCCTTTCACAAAAAACTCATTTCCAAGCCTAACCGATCATCTCTCTGTCGGTCAAGAGTTAGCACTAGGCAACAGCTCCGCTTTTCAAACTACTCCCCTCCTCACCCCAATTATATCACGTGCTTATTCCTCCGGCAACGCCCGTTCCGCTTTAGTCAACTCCTGCACCAAATCCTCAATCTCCCCATCCATCGCCGCGCCAATATTAGAGCGTGAGTAATGAATTCGGTGATCAGTAATTCGATCCTGTGGGAAATTATAAGTCCGGATTTTTTCACTCCGGTCACCCGACCCAATCAAAGATTTCCGTGCATCACTCGCCGCCTGCCGTTCTTCCTGCGCTTTTTTCTCTAATAAACGACTCCTAAGCACTGTCATTGCTTTTACCCGATTTTGCTGTTGCGAGCGCTCATCCTGCATTGCCACCACAATCCCCGTCGGCAAATGTGTAATCCGCACCGCCGAGTCCGTCGTGTTCACCCCCTGCCCCCCATGTCCACCAGAACGATAAATGTCAATCCTCAGGTCCTCTGGTTTAATCTCCAAATCCGTCTCACTCGCCTCTGGCAAAACTGCCACCGTCGCCGTTGAAGTATGGATCCGTCCTTGCGACTCCGTCACTGGTACCCGTTGTACGCGATGCACACCTCCTTCAAATTTCAGCTGCCCATACGGTCGCTCGCCCGTTACTTTAAATACTACTTCTTTCATACCGCCCGCTTCATTTTCATTTTGCGAAATCAGTTCGGTTTTTAGACCATGTTTCTCTGCATAACGCAAATACATCCGGTACAGTTCGCCCGCAAACAGGGAAGCTTCATCGCCCCCTGCCCCCGCCCGAATTTCCATAATCGCCGGTTTATCGTCGGCCGGGTCTCGCGGTAACAACTTTTCTTCCAGCGCAGCATTCAATTCATCAATCTTCAGGCCCAAATTCCGCACGTCCTCAAGTGCCATCTCCCCCAACTCTGGATCATGAATCAATTCTGTCGCTTCTTCCAAATTCCGCTTCGCTTGTTCAATTTGCTTTACTAAATTCAAGATTTCCCCAATTTCCGCCAATCGTCGTGATCTTGCCGCAAAATCCGGCTGCTGATAAGCCTCCGGCTGCGCCAAAAATGCCTCAATCTCGGCTTTTTCTTGCTCAAACTTCTGGAAATCCTGCTTCATTCATGCTATTATACCATACAGAGGGAAAAGATTAAAAGATCCCTTGGCCGAGAAGGCTAGAGCATTCGCGTAAACAAGTTTGCGAGTGAAGAAAAGTCTTTAAAACTTGGTTCTTTAGCTCAGTTGGCTAGAGCGTACGATTCACATTCGTAAGGTCATT
>CAYPTT010000039.1:0-5381 GCA_964413835.1 uncultured Candidatus Saccharibacteria bacterium | reverse complement strand
GAGCCCAATAAGAACCACCAAATTTAAAGGCTTTTCTTTCGAGCAAACATAGTTTTTCTTTTTAAAAAACGCAGTTTTTTCTGGCGCAGCCAGATTCACCTTCCTTTGTCCGTGGGGGCAACGTCGATCCACGGACTGGTTCTACGCGGCGTTTGGGCAGCCATAGCTACTACTGGTCTACTACTGCATACCCTTATGCCTCAGACGCCTGCAATCAGCTTTTTGATAGCGCTAATGTTCTCCCCTCAGATGCCAATAGTCGCTTCTACGCTTTCTCCGTCCGCTGTCTAGCACTGTAGGAGGAGCAATGCCCTTAATCTTGACTATCTCAGAAAAAAATTTTAAACTAAATATATAATTATATGTATATACAAAGGACACACCGCCAGCCAATCTTAATCCAAGGCGCAATGGACATTGAGCTACAGCAATTTATTGCCAGACTTAATGACCAACATCACCTCCAAATCGCAGGATACGATTTTTATCAAGGCACTTTTAATGGTATCCCTTTAGTTATATCTAATACTTTAGTCGGTGTTGTTAATTCTACTACCGCGACAAGTATTGGAATTATGGAATTTCAACCCAGTTTAGTCATTAATCAAGGCCTTGCTGGCGCACATCAAATAAATCTCCACATTGGTGATATTGTAATCGGCAAACAATGCTGCAATATCAACGCTTATAAAATGCCCACCAAAGGACAAGGCCAAGGCTCTAATCCCTTTGAATGGGACCCAAATAAACGTGCTCGCGATATTAAATCAGCCGACCAATCTTTAGCCAATCTCATCAAAAAATATTTCACCACTAATATCCCAGACCGTAAAATATACTGCGGAATCCTTGGTAGCGGTGACGTACATAACAGAGAATATGATAGAATTATCTGGCTCCACCAAACCTTCAACCACCTCTGCGAAGACATGGAAAGTATCGGAGCTTACTCAGTTTGTCAAAAATTTCACGTCCCTTGCGTAGGAATTAGGATTATCTCAAATAACGACCTATTAGCAGAAACTTTAGCTAAAAACCAAGCCATCACACTACAGAACATTTTGCTCAAGATGATACAGATAACATTCAAATAACTAAACCACCAAAAACACCCCTATCGTTTTTACGAACAAAGCTGTTTCGCCCAAACACCCCCAATTCCTCAAAATATGCTATAATGTATCCAGTTTGTCGCCAAAATCGACATTTAATATCAAATTTAACGTTACACTGATTATTCACCATGAGCAAAAATCGTCACAAATCTTCACCCCAGCATTCAAAAAATCATTCCACCCACGAACAGAACCCTAAGCAAAACTCCAAGCATAATTCCGATCAACATAATCACGCTACCACCCCTGCGCTCTCCATCCTCGTCCCCATTTACAACGTTGAGCGTTATCTTCCTCAATGTCTTGATAGCTTAATCAACCAAACCTTCACCGATCTCGAAATCATTTGTATTAACGATGGCTCTACCGACCATTCCTTAGATATTATTAAAGACTACCAAGCCAAAGACTCTCGCATTGTCCTCCTTGACAAGGCTAACTCTGGCTACGGTGACAGCATGAACCAAGGTCTCAAGAAAGCAAAGGGTGAATACATCGGTATCGTCGAGTCAGACGATTTTATTAGTCTCGATGCCTTTGAAAAACTTTATGATATTGCTCGAGAAAACCAAGTCGACGTCGTCCGTGCTAACTATTTCTTCAACAAAGCCGGTCAAGACGAAAAAAACTCCTACATCGAAGCCGCCGACGCCGGGCGCGTCATCGATCCGCACCGGCACACTTGGATTTATTTTCAAGCCCCAGCAATCTGGTCTGCTATTTACCGACGTGATTTTCTCGAAACTAACGAAATCACCTTCCTCCCTACCCCTGGCGCTTCTTACCAAGACACCGGTTTCAACTTCAAAGTTTGGGCTGCCGCCAAACGCGCCTTTTTCACCACTGAAGCATTTTTACATTACCGCATCGACAATGAATCGTCTTCTGTCAACAACCCCGGTAAAGTCATGAATGTTTGCTACGAATACGAAGATGTCGAAAGGTACCTTCGTGAACATCAACTTTTCACCGAACTCGGCGCTATCATGGAATCAGCCAAATTCGGCGCTTATTACTGGAACATCCTCCGACTTGCACCAAAGCTGCTACCAAAGTTTATCGCTCGCACCAAGTCCGAATTCCAAGTTGCCGACCAAGAGGGAACTTTAATTGAAACTTATTTCGTTAGCCCTACGCAGTGGAATTTACTCCAATACATCCTCAAGCATTCCGTCACACGCGCCATCCTATATATTCGTTTTCTCAAAATCGGCCAAAAATTCAAAGCTTTAGCCAAAAAACTTTGGCTCAAAACTCACCCTTCCTACCGCAAACAAAAGCAAATTTCCGACCTTATCACCGAACTTTACGCTGAAAGTGACCGCATGGCAGCTAAAATTAAGTCTCTTATTACCAAAAAGGATTCTAAAAATGACTAGTTCCGTCTCCACCACGACCCCGAAAGTCAGCGTTATCGTCACGGTCTACAATGACGAAAAATATCTTGAAAGATGTCTCGATGCGCTTCTCAACCAGACCTTAACCGATATCGAAATTATCTGTATAGAAGATTGTTCTACTGACCAAAGTCGTACTATTCTTGAAAAATATCACCAACAGGATTCACGTATTAAGCTTCTACTTAATACCGAAAACGTTGGCGTCTCCGCTTCACGTAATAGAGGGATCAAAGCCGCTCAAGCCAACTATATCATGTTTTGTGACGGCGACGATTATTACGAACTTGACGCCTGCGCCGCAATGTATGAGACTATCACCCGACGAAACATCGACCTAGTCATTAGCGAAATCAATGTCATTTATCACGCTCATCCCGAGATGAAAATCAGCGATGATAATTATTATAGCCTAAAGCATTCTGGACTTTATCTAGTAGACGACAACCTCATTTTTTTCACCGATCTCGCGCCTACGAACAAAATTTTCAAGCGTCAGCTCATTGAAGAGCACCAAATTAGCTTTCCTGAGGGTTTACGTTTTGAAGATGCCTATTTCTGCGTAGCCTACTTCTGCGTCAGTAACACCGTTTATTATCTTAATCAACGTCTTTATAATTATATCCGTCATGCTAATAGCGCTATGTCACAAACTTGGTCAACTGACAGTCAGCAAGACATTGCTATTGACCATCTATACATCGCTTTCCGCTTATACGACTTTCTCGTTCAACAGAATCTCCTAGAAAAATACAATTCGCTTTTCTGGCGTTTCTTCGAAAGTTTTGAACGTTTTGCTATTGATAATAGCAAAACCCGCGCTCGCCGCCGCGAAGTTAAACAAGAGGCTGAAAACTTCGTCAAAGCCCACCAAACCAGCTTTGATGGAGCCACCACTTCAGTCCGCGAAAGCATTCAGCGTCTCAGTTCACCCCTGTTCCTCCTTAACACCACACAACTCAAACTTCTCTTACTGCGCTTTATGCCTACCTATCGTCTGCAAATTGCCAATATTCACCGCATCCGCGCCCTATCCGCCAAAAATCAGCAACTTCTTGACCGTGCTAGCCTCATGCAAAACTTTAATAGTCAAAACACGCAAAATTCTAACCAGCCAGTACAAACAGTTCCTACTGACTCTGGAGAATAATCATGCGACTCATCGTTGGTCTTGGTAATCCAGGGGACGAATATAACTTTACCCGACACAATTTTGGGTTTTTGTCACTCGATTTTTATACTAAGATTCAGCATATCGAGTGGCAAAAACCCAAACTCGGCGCCCTCTGGGCCCGTTCTGGCGACGCCTTTCTCATCAAACCCCAAGATTTTTATAATAATTCCGGCGTCGCCATCCAAGCCTTCGCTAAATATTACAAAATTCCCCTCGAAAATATCCTCGTCATTTGCGATGATTTCGACCTCCCCTTTGGTCAAATCCGCTACCGCCGCAAAGGCTCTGCCGGCGGCAATAACGGCCTAAAATCCGCTATAGATCACCTTGGCAGCCCAGACTTCCCCCGCTTACGCCTCGGTACCAATAATCCCGAGCCCCGCCAACGCCTCGGCGATATTGATTTCGTCCTCGGACATTTTACCGCCGCCGAGAAAACCGCCCTTCCAAACATTCTCACCCGCGTCAACGCCGAACTTACTAAATTCATTTCAAGCACCACCGGTTAGCTCCGAGTGCTCGAATTTGTCCTTTTAGCTCTAGCATCGTCGTAGATTGATTAAAATCCACCACGGATATACCCGTTTTTGCCAAAATCTCCTCCCCATCACGCAGACCACTCGCCAAAGCTCGTAAAATTGCCGTTTCCGCCAGAGTATCGCCGCGTAAGGCCGGCTCATCTACGCTACCCAGAACCCCAGCGCCATTTACTCCATCATAAGCCATCTTTTGCCCCACTTTTGCCGATTTTTTATACTTACTTTCCGGCGGAAATAGCACTTCCAATACATCTTCCACCCCTAAATACGGCATTGCCCCCTGCCTAATCAAACGATTACAACCCGCTGACATTGGCTTCGTAATATCTCCCGGCACCGCAAAAATCTCCCGCCCCTGCTCCAAAGCGTGCGCCGCCGTATTTAGCGAGCCGCTGCGTTCCGCCGCCTCCGGTATCACTACCACATCCGCCAATCCCGAAATCAAACGATTCCGCTGCAAAAAACATGCCTTGGCATGAAATTCCGCCCCTGGAGCCAACTCACTCATTACGCAACCAGCCTTCGCCACAATCTCCTCCGCTAAACCCAAATGCGCCCGCGGATAAATTTGGTCAATTGGCGTCCCTAACACGGCTACTGTCACTCCGCCTGCATCCAGCGCACCCCGGTGCGCAATCGAATCGATCCCATAGGCCAACCCCGAAATCACCACTACACCGCGCTTTGCCGCCGCATAAGCCAGTTCATAAGCAATTTCTCGTCCATATGCCGTTGGTTTACGCGTCCCCACAATCGCTAAAGTTTTTGGCCGCACATTTTGCGCCAAATCCGCCTTTTTATCAACTTCTTCGACTATTCTCTGGCTCTTTTGTCCAGCAAAATTTCTCCCACTTGACAGCCCATCCAGCAATTCCAGCTGAATTTTTGTGTTATAATTTGACCGCCTTTCCGCCACTTTTACCCCATTTTTTGTTGTAAATTTTACAACGTTTTTTACCCCATTTTCAGGCATTTTTCCATAAAAATACAACATTTTAGGCGTAACCGCTATAGTACTCAACACCTCTGTAAAAATGGCTTCTTGGGGTCGAATTTCGTTGTTTTGACCAAGTTTTTGTGAAAAAAGTATTGACATTTAATTCTCCGTGTGCTATAATGCTTATTAAGTTAGAGTTAATACTCCAACTGTACCTAA
>CAYPTT010000038.1:0-10263 GCA_964413835.1 uncultured Candidatus Saccharibacteria bacterium | reverse complement strand
ACGTCTGGTTCTCATCCAGAAAATCGCGGGTTCGACTCCCGCCGGAATCACCAGAGGCTATATTATAGCACATATGTCAAATACATGCTATAATATAGTCTTTTTTGTATCGCAAATGACCGAACAGCAAAATTCTTATCCCTCCCCCTACAGTGCTAGACAGCGGACGGAGAAAGCATTAGAGCGGCTATTGTTACGGGCAGGGTGGACACTAGTGCTACTAAAATACTGATAGCCGGAATTCGAAGCGCTAGGGTAAGCGGTAGTAGACCAATAGTCACCGTCAAGGCCTAAATAGCGTAATAAACCATTAGGGGAATCAGTATATCCCCCACGGACAAAGTTGAACCCATCCCTCCAGTCCTAGATTACTTTTTCTCCTCCGTCCGCTGCACAATATATACCGGACGTCCCTTAGTCTCAAGGTAGGTTTTTGCCAGATATTGCCCAATAATCCCTAGCGCCAGTAATTGTACGCCACCCACCAATAAAATCACACAAATCATGCTCGGCCAACCTCCCACCGGATCACCAAACGCCACAGTTTTCACAATAATCACCACAATCATCACAAAAGCCACTAGGCAAAACACCATCCCCATGATCGCCGCAATCACCAGAGGCACTGTCGAAAACGCACAAATTCCATCAATCGCATATACCAGCAACCCCCAAAATGACCAATGCGTCTCCCCCGCTGCGCGCTGCACATTCTGATATTCCAGCCACTTCGTCCGAAATCCTACAAAGCTAAACAGCCCCTTCGAGTAGCGATTATATTCCCGCATCGAAATAATCGCATCTACCATTTGCCGCGTCATCAAACGGTAATCCCGCGCCCCATCCACCATCTCAACTTTCGACATTTTGTTGATCAACTTATAAAAAATTCGTGCAAAAAAACTCCGGATCGGCGGCTCACCTTCGCGCGTAACCCGTCGCGTCCCCACAGAATCATATTCGCCATTTTTAAGATATTCATACATTTTTGGCAACATTTCCGGCGGATCCTGCAAATCCGCATCCATTACCACTACATAATCACCCTTCGCGTAATCTAACCCCGCCAAAAGTGCTGCTTCCTTACCGAAATTTCGTGAAAACGACACAAATCTCACTCGCTGGTCTTTGTCACGTAATTCTTCAATTTTCTTCAATGTTTTATCTTTACTACCATCGTCCACAAACAAAAATTCAAAATCCAACTCCGCCATTTTGCGGCTGACCTTGTCTATCTCGGTATAAAACCTGTCCAACACCGGCGCTTCATTATAGCAGGGAACTATTACAGACAACAACTTCTTTTGCTTCATACTCCTATTCTACCATATTTTATGTTATAATTACACTATGAAAAAACTCCCTATCGTCGCCCTCGTCGGCCAGACCAACGCTGGCAAGTCTAGCCTCTTGAATCGTTTTGCCCACAAAAATATCGCCATCGTCGCACGTGAAGAGGGAACCACGCGTGATAACGTCATGGCGCGTATTGACAACCGTTTTTTGCTCATTGATACCGCCGGTCTCAAGGACCCCAACGACGATTTCGAAGCTAGCATTCAAGACCAAATCGCCGATGCCATTGAGGCGGCTGATTTAATTTTACTCACTCTTGACAGTAGTAAATATCCCAATGACAAAGATAAACAAATCGCCAAATCCGCTCTTAAGTCGCAAAAACCCGTCCTGCTCTTACTTAATAAATCCGATCTCGGAGAATCCCTTCCAAACGCCGAATTTCTCCATCTCGGCATCAAACCTGCACAAACCTTCCGCCTCTCCGCCACCACCGGCCAAGGCATCAAGGAGTTAAAAAGTGCTATTTTATCAATTTTACAAACGAATACCGATTTTAAGGCTAATGTGGGTGGCGCAATACTTTCCGAGAGGATCCGGAGTCACGACGAGGACGAGCGCCAAAGCCCTGCGACGGCAGGCGCTTTGGACGCGCCTCGAGAAAAAGTATTGCCCCACCCGCAATCAACCTTAAAACTTGCACTTATTGGTCGCCCCAACGTTGGTAAAAGTAGCCTTTTCAACTCTCTCGGTCAAAAGCAACAAGCCCTCGTCTCCTCGCGTCAGGGGACCACGCGCGATATTAATCGTCTCGAAATTAATTATCATCGTCGCCCGATCGAAATCCTCGATACCGCTGGTCTGCGCAAGCCCGGCAAACGTGAAGTCGGTATCGAAAAATTCTCCGCCCTGCGTACCCTTTCCGCTATTGAAGAAGCCGATATTTGCGCCCTGCTCGTCGACGCTACTGAGCCTCACGCTAAACTCGACCAAACCCTCGCCGGCCAAATTATCGAAGCCGGCAAGGGCATCATCATCGTTCTCACCAAAGCCGATTTAGTTGATGATACTGACGAAATTCTCGACAAACTTGAATACGATTTTAATTTTCTCCCTTACGCACCCGTACTGATTACTAGTTCCGAAACTGGCAAAAACGTCACTAAGCTCTTTGAGCTCGCACTCGAAATCGACGCCACGCGTCATCAAGAAATCAAAACTTCCGAGCTCAACAAAATCCTCAGCGAAGCCGTCATTGATCATCCCCCTGCCGGTCTCAAGAACACCCGCCCCAAACTTAAATACATGGTCCAGACCGACATCTGTCCGCCCTGGTTCGTCGTGCACGGTCGCGACCTCGGTCTTCTGCATTGGTCTTACAAGCGCTTCCTCGAACGCAAAATCCGCGAAAAATTCCCGTTCGTCGGCACGCCTATCATGTTTAGCTTCCGCGAAGACCAAGAGCCTCGCGGAAAAACCTCCCGAAATCCCCAAAAATAGCTTTCATCAAGCCCCTATCTCTCCATTATAGCACACTTTGTTAAAAAAGTCAATAGAAAATCGACAAATTCACTAAAAACCCTTGACTTTTACAATTTTCGTGATAATATAATACCAGTGGCGCTAAGCGCTCGCACCTATTATTTCATCTTTAGGAGGGCAAAGATATGCGAAAGAAACTAATTGTACCTATTATTTTAAGTCTCATGCTTTGTACTGGTTGCATTACCGATGCGGAAAAGGTCTCAATGGAGCTATCCGACGAAGCCGATTCTTTTAATACTATTCGTCGTCTCACTGTAGTTAATTGCATTTCCAATGATGTCATTTTCCAAATGACCGGCAATTTATCCATTACTGTCGATACTGCGGAAAATCAGCTTGAGATCGTAGTCTACCTTGGCGACGATATTTATAAAAAGCATTTCGTCGGTCTCAGCGACAACGTCACTTATGCCATTGAGGATATCACTAACGAAAGTAATATTAAAAGTAATAATTATTCTTTCCAGCTCAATCCTAATTTTTGGATCGCTGAAGAATCCGACAAATCGGATGATTCGACAAATCAATAATGGTTTAAAACCAGTAAAACCTTGTTTGAATAAAGCTATAGCTTTATTCTGCTTCCGGAAGCAGAACTCAAAGAAAGCAACTTCAAAAGCAGACTTCTAAGCATGTTTCATTTTCAAACAATCCGCCTCAAGGCCCCAACCTCCCCGGGGCCTTTTTCCTAAATCTTTTTTAAGCATCTCTTTTTTAGCATCGTTTCCTCGCAAATAACTTCATTTTTCGACAAGCTCCATCCCGCTCTCAACCCTCTAGCATCCCCCGTTCTTCAGATCCTTTACTCGCCCGGTCATCTTCAAATAATGTTCCAACGAATCATATTTGCCATTATTATATTTACCCGTCGCAATTTCAGTCGCCGCCTCCACTCCCACATAGCGATAATGCCAAGTCTCAAACAACCCCGTCGAGCCATTCGCATCCACATTAATCGGCTCTGTCATCGCGCTCCCCGCCCACGCTTCCGGAAAACGGTCGATGAAGCCATATTTATAAGAATTTTCCTTCAGCCATTGCCATTCCTTATGCCTACTGAATTCATCCGTATCCAGCGACGTACCGTAAGCATTATCCACCAAATCGCAAGTCAACCCCGTATGGTGATCTGACGTCCCCGTCGCCGCACAGAGTCGTCCACAAGTCGTCCCGCGCTCGCGAAAACACGAGCGCGTCCCCATTTCATGTCCCGGATTCGCCGCCTGATAAGCCTTAATCATCTCATTCAGATGCTCCGCCGCCTCCGGCACCATCAAATTATCGCCATTACCCGCCTTATACTCCGGGATCCCATACTTCTGCGACAGGGAAATAAGCTGTCGCCGTCGACTCGCAATGAAATCCGTCCCCACTCGAAAATTCGGATTGATCAGCATTAAATTCCCATAATTCATCGTACAATTTCCCAGCACCGCCTGCGGTTTGTCTTTACTACTTGCATTACCCGCATCTCCCGCCAGCTCATCATCCTGCTCATTTTCCTCCGGCTCCTGCTCGGCGCCCTGGCTATCTGCATCGGTCTTCAACTCCATTACCCTCAGCTCCGGCTTAAACACTTCCAGCTCCGCCCCCGGCGCAAACCATTCCCGAAAGGCAAAATAATTCACCATCACACTCACCACGAATAATATCATCAATCCTAATGGCACCCATTTTCGCCAACCGCGCACCGCCACTCGCTTGTGACTCTCATCCTTATCTCGTCTGTCTCGACGCTTCTGTGAGACTACTAATCCTACCGCGCTTAGCAGTAGCAATAGACTCACGCCTATCCCCAGCCCTACCCACGCATAATTATAAAATTCCACCGGCCTCTCATAATAAATCTCCTGCGCGAACAACTCCCGTCCATCCTGCAAAATCCGATAATCTCCCAGCTTACTACCCGCCTCCATCTCTCGCGTAATTTTTGCCTCGCCCTCATATTGATATTCCAAATCTTCCTGACTCGTCTTATTCGCTAGCGGCACCACTCGCTCCGCCTCCGCCTGAAATTCCAGCCTCTTCATTGGACTCCCCTCCACACCGATCTCTACCAACTGATCCCCCGCCTCGACTATTTTCCTCGGCTCATAATCCTCTGCAATTTGCTGATAAACTTTCCCCGCGTCTGCCACATTCCCACCATTTTCCGCCCCCACGGTTACCAAAATATACTCCGCTCCCTCCACTTCTGCCAGGCTCGCCAAGCATTTACCCGACGCATTCGTAAAGCCCGTCTTACCGCCCAGAATCTGCCAGCCCTCCCCCGACCTCGCCGGGAAAGTCTTCTTCACTGTCTTTCCCAGCGTCGGCAGTTCTTTTTCAAATGTCATAAAAACCGTCCTAAAATCTGGATTCTCCAGCGCCACCTTAACCAATTTCGCCATATCTTCCGGTGTAGAATAATTATTCTCATCCCGCCCATAGACGTTATGAAAATGCGTGTTCTCCATCCCGATTGCTCGCGCCCGCGCATTCATGAGCTCAACAAAACTCGCCAAATCCTCACTCACGCTCAGTGCCAAAGCCTGCGCTGCATCCCCCGCCGACGGCAACATCGTCGCATATAATAAATCTTCAATCGACACTTCTTGCCCCACTCTGAGACCCACTACCGCAAATTCTTCCAGCCCACGTAGCGCTTCCGCCGACACTTTTACTCTCATTCCTAGGTCTAAATCCGCCCGTTTCTCCAGCTCTTCCAGCGCCACTAAAGCCGTCATCATCTTCGTCAAAGACGCCACTGGCACCTGCGTTGCCTCCTCCTGTCCGCCCATCACGAAGCCTAGCGTCTGATTCCACAGATAATATCCCCGCGAGTTCAAATCCAGGCCATCCATAGCCTTATTATACTACTTTTTCTTCACAATAATCCGATCCCACGCCCCCAGCATCGCCGGCAAAAGTAGTAAGATCAATACTACCGCGCAAGTCGTACCTTGTGAGATTGCCACCGTAATTTTCGAGACCACCGCCGTCGTAAAACTTCCTACAATCAAAGTCACAATGATCAGAATCAACCCGCTCGTCGCAATCGCCTGAATCGAACGATTATACGCCTCAATCATCGCTTCCTTGACTTTCATTTTCTCTCTCAGCTCCAAATAATACGATGTATATAGCACAGCATAATCAATCGTCGCCCCCATCAAAATACTCTGCACGATTAGTAGCGCAATAAAGTACAAACTTCCACCACCCATCGACATCAACCCCATCGTCAGATACACTGCACATTGAATCAATAGGACCAAGATCATCGGCGCCACGATCGAGCGAAAAGTCACTGCCACCACCACGAAGATAAAAATCATCGTAATCACTGTAATCATATCCATCTCTGCCGGAAAACTCCGCGTCATTTCGTACGCCATCGCCGAATTGCCCACTAGATAATGTTCGCCCAGCCCTTCGTCGAATTCTGCTTTCAAACGTTCGATAAAGCCAAACGTCTCCTCCGACTCCGCCGCCATTTTACTGTTAATCACCACGCGTGAATATCTCTCGCCCACTAACAGCACCTTAGCATCTGCTACTTTTTGCTTCGCCTCTGCCACTTGCGCCCGCATCTCTGCATCGATAAAATCATCAAATCTCGCATCCAGCAGCACCGTCCCGTGCAAATAATCCACTAAATTCTCCACGGTTAGCAGCCACGTGTCAATATAATGATAAACACTACCATAATACATATATAATAGCTCAATTAAATTCTGCTCTACCCCTCCAGCCAAAATTTGCAAAATTTCTGTCATCTCCGCCGCTGTATAAATCCGTCCACCTAGCACACCATTCATCAAATCCTCAATAGTCGTAAGTTTACGTTGCTGCTCCGCCGAAATCTCATTTTGATATTTCGCGTTAGCCATCACGTCATTTGTCAAGAACTGCACAAACTCCTGCGCTGATAGCCGTATTTCTTTGCCTTGCCACTTTATTTCATAGAGCGAGTATAGTAGCTTCATGCTGTCGTCGTCCGCACCCATCATTTCCGCCATTTGCCCTGGCGTATATACCAAACCGTTCAAGACACTTTTCATCACTTCTTGCACAGTCTGAAGCTCCGCAATCTGCGTTGCCGATATTTTCCCCGCGAGCATCTCGTCCGTCTGATGCGCTAATATAAAATCCACCAGCTCCACCAGCGTCATTTGCACCGCTGGCGCCCGCTGCATACCATATATAATATATACATTCTGTAATAACTCTTCACTGATTGGCAATACCTGCCCCAACATCACCCCCACTTGTTCCAGATATTCATAAAGCTCACGATAATCATATCGCATAGTATCCGTCGGGTCTACCAACGTCATCAAGCCCTGCATCGCTTGTAAGATTTCAGGTGACACTTGCCCCGCATAGTCAGGATTCTGCGCCAACATCCGTACCGTGCCGACAAATTCCGCCAGCGTCATCTTCACCTCACCGCGTGTCACTTTCGCCTGCACCTGCAACATTTTCTGATACTGGTATAGCTGCTCCACACTTGCCCTATCCATCCCCAAGAACCGTGCATTCTCCTCCGCCGAGCGCGCCTGCAAGAGCGCTCGCCGGTCCGTCATCCGCCCTGCACTTGCTATTTTTTCGCGCTGCGCCGCACTAAAATTACTCGCATAATGTTCATTCTTCAAGACATAATTATTCGCAAACTCCACGAACTCCGCCAAAGTCAATTTCGTCTGTAAATTTCGCGTATTATAATACACCAGCAGATCATCCACCTTGCCAGTATCAATTTCCAACAAATTTGCTAGCTCCGACCCGCTTCGCCCACGTTGGAATTCATTTGGATGCACAAAATTACCCAACCTTGCAATATCCCTCCGCATTCCCGCATCCACTTCTTTACCAAATTCCTCACTACCATAGACTTCATTTTCAATAAAATCCACTAGCTCCGTCGCGGTCATTTTGCCAATTTCGCCATGATTATAGTAATGATAATAAACCAGCCGCATCACTTCATCACTAATTTCTGTTTCTGCCGATAAGTCCGCCAACCGTGTTTGTAAATTTTCCGCCGTCAGTCGCTCGCCAATCGTATTACCATAGCATAGCACCTCATCCGTACCAGCCCATTCCGTTATCATCCGACAATGTTCCGCGGCGCGTTCTTCATCGTCATTTTGGTACATCATTACCATCGTATTATCTTCTGGAAAAACTTCCCCCAGTTCGTTCTGACTCGGTTCCGTATAAGTGATACCAAGATTACCCTTCAATAAATAACTTACCACAAAAATCACCACAAACCCTCCCGCCGCTACAAAACGCCCTTTGTGCGCCACTTTACCAAGCAAATTCAGCTTTAGATTTGGGCATTTTTTGTGCGTTTTGGTAATCGCTTTATCAAATAATAGAATCAACCCTGGCAAACAAGTGAAAATTGCCACTAGACTAAACAACACACCCTTCGCTAGTACCAACCCCATATCACGTCCAATTGTAAAACTCATAAATACTAATGCCAAAAGCCCTACAATCGTCGTCACCGATGAACTAGAAATCGCCGTAAACGCCCCGTGTAGAGCCTTTTGCATCGCCTTCACTTTGTCTGCTTCGCGTTGTTTTTCTTGGCGGAATCGCTCCATTAGCATAATCGAATAATCCATCGACAGTGCCAACTGCAAAATCGCCGTGATCGAGTCCGTTACGTGCGATACGCTCGGAAAAATAATATTCGTACCTTTGTTCAGTACCACCGCCAGCAAAATCGTTACCATGAAGAGAAATGGCTCGACGTACGACTCACTCATGACAATCAAGATTACCAACGCACAACCCACCGCCAGCGCCAAGATCCATACCGGTAGAACGTCTCGATTCTGCTCATCAATCGCCCCGTTCAGCGCCGTCTCTCGCTCCGCGATTTCCGGCGCTTCTTTCAATAAATCCTGCACTGCTTCATAAACCCCCCGCGCCTGTTCCGAATCAGCCTCCGCCTCTACCGTCAGCACATACCGCGTATAATTCTCGCGGTTATATTCAGCCGTTTCGTCGTAAGCCACTTCCGCCACGTTCTCCACTTCCGCTAATTTATCACGCACCGTCCATTTATCTTCTGCCACCAAATCTGCTACCGTTACTTGCAGTCGGCTCTCTGTCTCCTCCCCAAATTCATCCGTCATTAAATTCAGCCCCACCCGCGTTTCTGAATCACTCGGCAAGTATTCCATCATGTCATAATTCAACTTCACCTTGGTCGACAAAAACGCGCATGCCCCAGTCAACACCAAAAACAATGCCAGAATCCAATTTCGATACTTCACAATAAAATCCGTCACTTTTTGTAACATATTTCCTACCTTTTTACAAATTTTTCTAATCTTCTAACTTATTTTGCCCACAGTGTCTCTGTTGCGCCCGTAGGCTATCAGATATTATAATTCATTTTTACACTGTAAAACAGTACAAAAACTCATACACGTGTATAAATTTATACACTTTTGCAATTTTTGTCTAATTTTTATCAATTCATGTTATAATTATTCTATGAAAATTACCGCCAAAAACACCACTTCACGCCGGTCTCAGCAAAAAATTAAACAAGCTTTTGCCGAGCTCATTGCCGAACGTAAATCCATCAAAAATCTTCACGTCACCGACCTTACCGAGCGCGCCGGCATCACTCGTGGCACTTTTTACCGCTATTATGATAATCTGAACCAAGTCGCCGAAGATTTTCAACAAGAAATCATGCAAGCTTTTCTCAATAATTCTATTAGCCCGCTACATCCACACGAGGTCGATCATTACCTCGATCATCTTACTGACTTTCTCAAACAACATGAGGATTCTTATCGTCTTCTACTCAACTCTCCCGACGCTCTACGTCTCATCAATCAAATCAGCCATAAGCTTAGCCAAAATCTTTACGCCGCTCTACCCCGTCCGTCTGACCGCCAAGCTTGGCTGGATGTTAATTTTTTCGTTGCTGGCGTCGCCACGCTTTTGTTACACTATTTCCGCGACGAAACTGACATGTCGCTTGACGAAATCAACCAATACGTCAAACGCAAATTCCGCCAAACTTTCCTACCAATTATCATCAAATAATCAAGTCTCGCCAAAAAATATTTTTTCAAAATTTTTATGTTATACTAAAAAAGTACAGTATTACAATTTGATGCGAAATTTTTGATATTTGCCTATAAATATCAATACGATATTTTGCTTTAACCAAATAAAGCTGGGTGCTTCGACACCAATTTGGTTGGAGTAAAATCCTTTCGCATTGGTAATACTGTACAATCGTCGTGGCACCCATTTTTGTATTCTTGTACTATTTGGTGCCTATGATGATTGGATATTAATCTATGATTCTTTTGGAGGCACCCCATGGGCAAAACAAAACTTGTAACTAGCAACTTAGAACAAAAAGTGGGAGGAGCTTGTGTAAGCTTGTTATTACTAATG
>CAYPTT010000037.1:0-11150 GCA_964413835.1 uncultured Candidatus Saccharibacteria bacterium | reverse complement strand
CAACTTAGAACAAAAAGTGGGAGGAGCTTGTGTAAGCTTGTTATTACTAATGCTGCTAGTTTTGTTTTGCCCAACCGTAACTAATGCCTCCAGTGCCCTGAACGGTTCTGGCTATAATAAACCTGCTTGGCAGCCATCAGAGCCGAGCGCGGTGAGCTTGAGCCTGGAGGAGATGCCGGAGATGGAGATTGTGCCGCGAACTGGTGGGGAAGTAGGAGTCTCCAGCGCTCGGCTCAGCGTTAGTACATCCAGCAATGCTGGCTACAAACTGTATGTTAATACTAAAGACCGCACTAATGCGATGGTGAATGTGTATGACCAAAGCAGTGCCAGCATTGCTGCACTCTCTACGCCTACTGCAGCATCGGGCTTTAAGCCTAATACGTGGGGCTATGCCCTGACGGATAGTACAGTAGATGGTAGTACCATCTACCAACCCATGCCGGTAGCTTCCAGCCTGGCTTATGATACTAAAGCCCTCACGGGAGAGCATTATCTCTCCTTTGCCGCGAGCATAGATAACAGCCTGCCGGCTGGAAGCTACGTGAACACTGTCACCATCTCCGCCATTGCTAATCCTGCTGTCATCACCGGTATGATGGAGCTCACCTACATGCAGGATATGACGAGTAGTATATGCAAGGACACAGTAGGCTATGACCAGAACTACAACCGTGACAGCTCCGGTTCCTATATCATCACTCCCGGCAATGAAGTCACTAAACAACTCATCGACATCCGGGATGGTAAAGAATACTGGGTAGCAAAGCTTGCGGATGGGAATTGCTGGATGACGCAGAACTTAGCGTTGGATTTAAGTACTAGTAAGGCTTTAACTAGCGCAGATACGGATTTGAATAGTAAGAACACTTACACTCCGCCGCATAATACTGAAGCGGCAGTACCTCAGGCGAGGGTAGCAGTGAATGATTATGAAGAGTATTCTTGGAATTTAGGAAGTTACGTTCTTGCAACGCCAAATACTTACCGACCGGAGTCGAGCACGCCAGGAGCGGATGTTGCCTGCCAGCAAACCGCAACCGATACGAACTCCGTCCTATACGGTCAGACGCCAGATCGCTGTCAAAGTCTGCAAAATACAAGAGGATGGAGCGATACTTTTACTGCGCAGGCTGGCGTATGGAAAGGGCAAAGTTATGATTATGTAGCAGCGGAAGAGGCTACGCAAACCTATGACTCGCACTATTTGCTGGGCAATTATTACACCTATAATGCCTCGGCGGCCGGTTCTGGAGGCGCTAATTTAACCAGCCCGGCCGATGCAGATATAAATGTGAACAAGCTAGTCGATGCGCCAGATTCAATTTGCCCCAAAGGTTGGAAGTGGACGGTATCTGGGCAAAATTTAGTAATTGGTCGCCAATTTGATCGTAATGGTAGTTATTATCATTTGTTGCTAGCGTACGGATATCCGAATGGCGATACGTGGAACGCTTCAATTGATGGACAATGGAAATATGGACGCACAGACATATTAACGGGAGCATATCAAAATCCCGCGAAAGCACCAATGTATTGGGTACGGGCAGGGACGATTATATACACGGATGAGCCAAGCCGACTGTCTGGCGTAGGGTACGGCATAAATACTTATAATGCCACAGCCACGCCGGTTTACAAAAATTACTATATCTATGGCGCAAATAACTTGATGTTTTCTTTTCGGATTTGGCCGGCTTGGAGCAATGGACGGAACATGGGCAGTACTATGCGTTGCCTCGCTCGCTAATCCCTCCCCCTACAGTGCTAGACAGCGGACGGAGAAACCATGGGCACCGTAACTGTGATTGGAAGGAAAGACATTAGCGCTATTAAGGTGCTGATTATAAGCGTAGAAAGCACTAGGGTAGGCAGCAGAAGTCCAATAGAGGCTATTGAAACCTAGGGCTCGCGGAGAACCATTCCACAGACTGATGGCGCCCCCACAGACAAAGGAGATGGGCGCCTATGAGTCCCAAAGGGTTATAAAAATTAAAAATTTTATAAGCCAACTAATTTACAACTTTGACCGTGGGGGAGTAATATCTCCTTGGTATAACTTAAGGAACTTAAGTGGCGAAAGCTACGATTGGTCTGCAACTGTCTTTATATCAAATGAGCATGCGTATTATCAAGTTTTCAATAAAGAAAACGTATATCCGTCTAATGATCATTATCGCACCCTTGCTTTCTCCGTCCGCTGTCTAGCACTGTAGGGGGAGGGATAAGTAAAATATATCGCTTCCCCTCCCCTCTACTTTGTGCGTAGTGGGCAGGCAAGTTTGCGTTCAGGCAAATTACATTACGCAGGGGGAATAGGCTATATAAGGACAAGTTGGGCAATAGGACAAATTGCAGCTGGAATAATGGTTTCTCGAATTTTTGACTTTGATGAAGTGAACACCCAAATATTAGAACTGCATCACGATACTGCTTTCCCCGTCCGTTGCTCTAATTTTCCTCCATAAACGCCCCCGACTGGCGCGACCAGAGTCTCTGATAGGCACCATTCGGTTTTTCGAGTAAAGCTTTGTGGCTACCTTGCTCCACGATTTTGCCATTTTCTAGGACCACAATGCGATCCAAGCTGGCCACGGTCGAAAGCCGGTGTGCGATGACAATACTGGTGCGTCCCGCCATGAGTTTTTCGAGCGCTTCCTGAATCAATGCCTCCGATTCCGAATCCAGCGCCGAAGTGGCTTCGTCTAGCACTAAAATCGGTGCATCCTTAAGGATGGCGCGGGCGATCGCGACGCGCTGGCGTTGTCCTCCGGACAGCTTGATGCCGCGCTCGCCCACAAGTGTCTCATATCCGTCCGGTAATTCTCTAATAAACTCATCCGCATTGGCTAACTTCGCCGCTCGCTCAATTTCTGCTTGCGTTGCCTCTGGTTTGCCGTAAGCAATATTCTCGGCAATCGTACGGTGAAAAAGCGAAGTTTCTTGTGGCACGTAAGCGATATTCTCGCGTAATGTTTGTTGAGTAACATTCCGAATATTTTGCCCAGAGACCGTGATTTCTCCCGCATCTACATCGGCAAATCTTAGCAATAACTTAGTCAAAGTCGTTTTGCCTGAACCAGAAACTCCTACTAAGCCAATGCGCTCGCCCGCTTTTACATCAAGATTAAAATGCTCAAAAATCGCCGTCTTTGCATCCTTATGTTTAAAGTTAACATCGCTAAATTCCACTTCTGCCCGCTGGAGTTCCAGTGGTTGTGCTCTCGGCTCATCCACTACGTCGTCCACCGTATCCAAAATCAGTGTCATCTCGCGCGCGTCACCAAATACGCGATTCAAATTCTTTAAAATCGAATTAATTTCCCAGAGCTCACCTTGAATCGACTGTGCATAATTCACGATTAATACTAATACCGCTACGGAAATCCCCAACCATTCTCGACCAAACATCAAAAAGACCAGAATCAAGCCGGTAATGCCAATTTGCACGCAATTAAACATAATATCTCGCCCAATCGTCGCGCGCATCAAACGAATTCCCGCGTTGTAGGATTTGCGTGAAAAGTTTGCATAGCGTCGCCGCTCATGGCTTTCTTTGGCGTAAGATTTAACCGAAATAATATTTGTAATAGAATCAGCTAATTGCCCAGTCTGCTTGGTTTCTGCCGCCGCCCACTCCTCATTCAAATTAGCGACTTTACCGAACGATAGGGAACAAATCAGTGCATAGATAATTGTAAAAACAATCAATCCAATAGCAAACCCTGGCACCTGTGGCAGTAAAATTGCCACGACTAGCACAATATAGACCAAAGTCGGCCAAATATTCCAAGTAATCGTATCAATTAGCCGCTCAAAAGCCCCCACAAACTTATTTGATTGCGAAACCAACGAACCGGAGAAACGGTTACTATGAAATTGCATGGACTGCTCCGAAACCGTATTAAAACACAGCATCGCTAGGTCGTACATTGCCAGCATTTCCCATTTCCAGCACCAGTAAAGCCTTAATTCTTCGAAAATAATTTTATTTGCGGCATACAGAGCGGCGAACAGCAACACTTCGCCTAGTGCTACGCTAACCATCTCCTCGATCGGAAGTCCCAACGAAGCCTTTTCAATTAAATCTGCAAAAATCATCGGTGCTAACACGCCTCGAATAAAAATCACAATTGGCGTCATTATAAACACCCCTAGCGCATACCATTTATATTTCTTGATTTCTTGCCAATAAAAATGCAGCGTCCGACCAGCTGTCTTCGACTTAGATTTATCTTCGGTACTTTTTCTCTTTAATTTTGCCATAATAATTCTTTCTTATCTACTAGTATATTATAATAATTGCGCAAAAACAACACCAAAAATTCAGTTTTCACTAAAACCAAAGTTAATTTTCTTGTTTTTTAAAATATGCTTTCCCCAACCCACACAATGGGCATTTATAATCGTCTGGCACTTCTTCGCCATAATAAACATAGCCGCATGCCGTACATACCCAAGCCGTCTTTCCAGCCTCAGTTTCTAGCTTGCGCAAGTCATCCTTATGCTCCTGATAATAAGCATAAGTCATCGGTTTAGCATCTTCAAATACGTCTGCCTCAATCATTCGCCCCACGAAAAGCGTATGCGTTTCCATATCAATCGCGTCAACTTTTTCGCAAATCATGTACCCCAACGAATCCTTAACTACTGGCACGCCCTCAATTTCTTCGGTCTCCACTTCGGTGCACTTGTCGCAATCCTTTGAGGTTTTAAACCCAAACGTCTGAATCACTGCTGGATCCACTTGTTCACCCAACACCGAAAGCGCAAAACGCTCATTCTCACGTAGCAACTTGTGTGAATGGTTAGTTTTTGCCACCGCCACGGTAATTAACGGTTGCTCACCTGCGCTTGCGCGTGAGGCTGCATCTACAATACAGCCCCCACCTAACGTTGTTAGAGCATAAACCCCTTGCGTAATTTTTCGGGTAATTTTCGCATTCTTCATCACTTTTCCTCCACTTTTCTTAAAAATCCATAAACTCAATCAATAATTTCGTATAGTATGGTGCCCGAAATGGGACTTGTTATGCTCCGCATCCGGCTCTGCCGGCTCCCATACGATTTGCACTCATCCATACGTGTAGCATGGTGCCCGAAATGGGACTTGAACCCATATGGATTTCTCCATTCGATTTTAAGTCGAACGCGTATACCAATTCCGCCATTCGGGCACAACCATACTACAAATCATAAAATTCCTGGCCCAAAACCGAGCCTACTTCTATTATAACACAACTCAAAGAATATGCGGAGAAACCAACTTCACCGCATTACCAACTAACTCTATTTTGTAGAACTTTAGGCGGCCCTCAACGTCAAGATTCGTCCAAGTTCTAATTCAATTTTAGCACAGCCATTTTCCAAGTCAATATTGATTTTTGCTATATTTTATATCTTGGTTAAAAAGGCAAGAATACTACTTCACCTCAATAAAATGTTAAAAACCGAACATCAACCTATCGACAAAGGCTAGAATAATGTTGTAATAAAATCAATTTCAGATTCAAGAAAATGCAAAAATAATAATTAATCAACCTCCTCACGCAAAAAATTATTCTGTGCTAAAATAATATTATGATAAAACGTGGAGGCAATTTGCAGAGTAAAGTTAAACGCTGGCTGGATGAATGCCACTTGGCGCTTTCCGGCATTGTTTTGGCTACTCGTAGCAAGAGTTTTTTGCTAGGATTTATTATTTCATTTATAGTTTTTGGCACATTAATGAATCTGCTCGCTAGCAGCTCGGCTTCGCTGAGTCTATTTTGGGCTACCGACTTTGGCGGTAAAATTGATCTTATTTGGCGTGCTTTTATCGGTATTTTTGGCTTTGGCCGGAATTTTTGGGATTGGCTGCTGATCTTTGTGGTGACGCTGCTTCAGAGTATTTTAATTGGCCTAGTGGTTTTAGTTTGGCAAAAGCGTCGTCGTAGCAAAAAAGCCCAAGTTGCTGCTTCGGCTGCCAATGCTAATAATATTCAGCATGCTAGTATTACTGCGGGCCTAGCGGTCTTAGGGTCCGGCTGTCCGACTTGTGGTACGACTTTATTAATGCCGCTGCTTGGTACTCTATTTAGCACGAGCAGTTACATGCTGGCTAGTATAGTTTCAGGTCTACTGACCGCTTTTGCTATCATTTTGGCACTCTGGTCTATTAAGCGGCTTGGTAATGATGCGTATGTGATGATTACTAGCGAAAAATATCAACGTCGTAAAATGCAAATGGCATCTAAACAGGAGAAAGAGTTATGATTGCTGGCATTATTTTATCAATTATTTTTAATTTGGCGATTCTACCTTCCATTAGCGTATCATCAAACCAGGTTTGGAATGAAGCTACTACCATCGGTAATTTACAGGCGGCTAATCATTATATTATGTATACGGATTTAATGTGTCCATACTGCGATGTGTTCTCGCGTGAGGTAATGAACCATTGGGATGAATTTCAACAATATTTGGCCGAGAACGACGTCTTATTTGAAATCCGCCTTACGGATTATCTCTATGAAGCTAGCGGCTCAGAATACTCACGTGCTGCGGCCGAAGGTGCATATTGTGCTATGCGGGAGGACAAATTCTGGGATTACTATCATGCCGCTTTGGCCAATCTTTGGCGAGATTATCATTCTAAAGGTATCGGTAGTAATAAATCGGCTCCTATGATCAAGGATTTACCAGAAGATTATTGGCTAAAGGCCGGGCGCGGCGCGGGTCTTGGCGACGATTTCGCCGACTGTCTTAATACTCACGCTACGGTCGGCGAAATCGAGCATAACACGCGCCGCGCCCTCCAAGTCGCTCAGGGTATGCCATTTTTCAAGTTTAATAAATTTACCACGGCCGGTTTCGATGACGCCTGGGATTACGAATACGTTAAGCGCTATCTTGATGCTGGGCTAGAGAAGAAGTAGGGAAAAATGTCAAAAAGCCATAAAACAAATACATCGAATGCACAAAAATTCCCTTACAATCGTAATAATGCTTCGCTATCAATCATTATGGGTGGAATACTGGTTACATGTTTAATGTACTTTATCGCACGAAATCCAGCAGCATTCTTCTATATTATTCCATTAGCAGTCGCAATGATCTTTGGTGTCTATCATGTGATAAAAGGGTTGATTAATTTACTCCACTATATCGAGCATGATGCATTGCATCGACAAGAATATCGTGTAGCACTTTTTGCTAGTGTTCTCACTGTTTTACTTATTGTCGTTCTAGCCGTAATAGCTGTCAGCATTAAAGGGTCCTACTTGTTATAAAAGTTATTTATTCTCCAATATTAGGATCTCTTTCTCTCCCGTTGCCAAATCCTTCACCTCAAATTCGTTCGCACTAACTTCATCCTCGCCAATCGCAAGTAGCTTCTGCGCAACTTTGGCGGCATATTTGATTTTGTCGCCGAGTTTCTTCTCTCCCCACACAATATCTACGCTATGTCCCAATCTTCGCAATTCCTCAGCCAAACTCAGAGCTTTTTCCGTCACGCCTTCGCCCGCCAACGGTACAATACAATATTCTACTGGTACAGCTGCCTCTTTTACTATTTTGCCATAATTTTGCAATACATAAAACAGCCTTGTGAGACCAATCGAACCACCCACGCCTGGCAATTTTTGCTCGGTATAATATCCGGCCAAATTATCATAACGCCCGCCGGAACAAATCGAGCCAATTTCACGATAGTTTGGCAGAATCGTCTCAAACACCGTGCCCGTATAATAATCCAGTCCTCGTACGATTTTCATGTCGGCTTCCAACTGCGTATTTGGCTGCATTATACTTAAGAATTTCATAACCTTACTTAATTCTTCTACTCCAGCGCGGAATTCCTCATTCTGCACGCCTAAGTGTTGTAATTTTAACAACACTTCACTCAAATCATCACCTTTAATCTCACAAAATGTTGTAATTTTTACAACATTTTCGCTGCCGATATCAAGCTCCTCTAGCGCTTCAACTGTTTTTGCCTGGGGAATCTTCTCGGCGTGGTCAATAATATTAAAGATCTCCGCACTGTGCTGCTCTAAATTCAGGGCTTCCAGCAAACCGTTGAGAATTTTTCGATTACTAACGCGTATACGAGGTTTTTCTGGTAAGGGCAATACCGCCAGGGCCTCAGCTAACGTCGCTATAACCTCTGCGTCATATTCTATCGGCAAAACATTCCGCCCTACTACGTCAATATCGCATTGATAAAACTCGCGAAAGCGCCCTTTTTGTGCGCGCTCACCTCGAAAATTTCTCCCAATTTGTGATACACGAAAGGGAAAAGTCAAATCATTCAAATGTTCTACTACGTAGCGTGCTAGCGGCACTGTGTGATCAAAACGTAATGCTTGATCTGCTTCGGAACTTGTTTCGGCAGTCTTTATTACCTTATAAATTTGTTTCTCAGTATCACCGCCCGCCTTCGCTAGCAAAACTTCCGTCCGGTCGATCGTCGGCGTTTCAATACTCTGAAAACCATGCCCAACAAAAACCCGTGCAATGCCATGTTTAAGGCGATTAAACTCCGCCTGAGTTTTTGGCAAAAGTTCTTGCATGCCGCTAATCGGACTGGTGTTAATCTGTTTCATAATTTTATCATATCACAAAAAATATCTTTGACAAGGTTTGTCAATCCTCTGCGTGCGTGTTAATATATAATATATGGTTACGCAGGAAAAAGGTGATATTATCGATCAATTAGTAGCTTGGGGTTGCGGGATTTTGCATTTGCAAAAATACACTAAAACTTTTCAACAACTTGCCAAATTCTTCATCGTCGGCTGTACTAATACTGCTATCAACTGGGTAATTTTTGCCCTTGCTTTAGCGATTTTGCCGATTCCAGATGAAGTCTTCCGCACGGTTGTTTCTAGCGCAATCGCCTTTGCTATTTCTACCATCTTTAATTTCTGGGCTAGCACTACTTGGGTTTTTGATACCACGACCGAAAAAACCCGTCGTCGACTCTTCATTGAATTTGCCACCTTCAACGGTATCGCTTTCTTGATTTTTGATGAAGCTCTGCTAGCTTTCTTGGTGTCACTCAACTGGATTCCGATGGTCGCCAAAGTTCTCACTACGGCCTGCGGTATGGTCTTCAATTTCTTCACGCGTAAAATGTTCCTCGAAGGCAAACGCCCGCACTTTGGCAAAAAAAAATTCCCCAATCTGCTTCTAGTGGCCGCGTTAAGTAGTGGGCTGCTGCTCTCCAGCGCTCAGCCAGCCTTTGCCGAGTTAAGCTCCGGACAAATGAATTTTTATAATGAAAATGGCATCCTTTATTACGACCCAAAAAGTGGGGATGATTGCGTCATTGTCGTAGGGTCTTCTACCGGAAATGTTGCTCCGGGCGATGCTGACTCGTCGATTGCGTCACCGGGCCTGGAGGCTTATCAAGCTGCTTTTGTCGACCAATATCATGACATCGCTGAATCCCTTAGTATCGCTTACGGTATCCCGTGGGAAACCGTGATAGCGCAAGGTATTGTAGAATCCGCTTCTGGCACTAGTTATTTTGCTACAACGCGAAATAACTTTTTTGGTCTGGGGGCTTTTGACTCAAACCCAGATAATGCCTACACTTACGCTAATCCGACCGAAGGCTGGAAAGGCTATTATGAGCTGATTTCGGATCCTTCCAACCCCTATATTAGTCACGGCGTGTTTCAGGGTGCTACCGTGACTGACCCATATGCTTATCTAGCGGCGATCAAGTCGGCAGGTTATGCTACCGATCCAAATTATATCTCCAAAATCTCTGGTTTCATTGCCGCTATTGAAGAGCGCTCTAAGCTCCAGGGCTGGAAGTCTTCCGCCGAGCTCGCCGCTGAGCATCCCGAATGGGCAGCAAATGCCGCAGCTCACGCTACAGGAACGGCTGGCGCGGCTGGTGAATCTTCGACTAGTTTTGAAGCGATGTCTTCTTATACTCAGTGTATCAATGGCGTCTCTGGTGGAGGAGCAGGGAATGGCGATCTAAACTCTACTGCAATCGGCCTGGCTTATGGCATGGGAGATATCCATCTTGAGCCTAGCGCGGCCTACCGTGCAGCAGTGAATGCCGTTTTAACTGATGCAATGGCAAATTTTGATGAAATCGGTTTGTACGCCGACTGCGGACACTTTGTTGCCACGATTCTGCGCTATTCTGGCGTTGATCCTAATGTGCCGTATGGTACAACTTCAGCTCAAATGGCTTACTACCAGAGTCATCCCGAACTCTATGAAGAAGTTCCGAATCTTGGTAATACCTCCAACCTCCAGCCTGGTGATATTCGAGTTAGTGGTGGGCATACAGACATGGTAGTGCGCGACAGTAGTGGCAATCTAATTCTCGCCTCGGCTTCACTTCGTGAACGCTCTGGTAATCTCGAAAATTATTATCCAGACTCCTCAATGCGCATCTTCAGACATAAATAAGGAGAGGGAATGGAGCGTCAACAAAAAGTTAAATTAGGCATCATAGTTAGTGGCGCGGCGTTTGCCCTGTTCGTTATAGTCGCCATTAGTCTATATATCTATAATTTGCGTTTTTCCGCCCAGCTAAACATTGTCGTAGCGCCCACTTTTGCTAAAGTTGAAATTGCTGGTCGTAAATTTTCTTCTGAAGAAATAGCAAAAGTCGAACCGGGCGAAACCACCGCCAAAATTACCGCCGACGGTTTTCAGCCGCAAGAAGTTAATCTAACTATCGCTGAAGACGGCGAGAATAATCTTTATGCGTATTTATTGCCAGAAGGTGATGAAGGTCTTAGCTGGTATGCTAAGAATGATGCTGAAGGTATGCGCCTGACCGCTGTCAGTGATGCGCAAGCTAGAATTGCCAGCGTCGAATATCTTGCTCGCTATCCTATTACCGCCATGCTGCCAATACAAGTCGTGGAAAATGCTAATGAAAAATACAATTGGCATGCTTATCGCATTGATAGTGGAAAATTTGAAGGGTGCCAACGTGATTTTTGCGTCAGAATTACCGATGAGAGCGGAGGCAATCGCGAACGTGCTTTGCAAAAAATTCGCGACGCTGGCTATAATCCTGATGATTATGAAATCATCTATCGCTATACGCCAGTGCAGTCTTTGCCGGAAGAAGCGCAAAAACGCGCCGAAGAACAAATGAAAAAATATGAGGCGATTTATGGTAACTAAGT
>CAYPTT010000036.1:0-11243 GCA_964413835.1 uncultured Candidatus Saccharibacteria bacterium | reverse complement strand
AATACAAACATAACCACACTAGTGAATAATTCTCATATGTTTGTTAATCCTACAGTCGATCCAACAATAAGTTCAATGAATTATCTACAAGATAGCACTAATGCTGGAACATCGCTATACGTTTACGCCATGGTGAAGATTCGTAATCAACTAAAAAGAAGGTTCACTAACGAGGCAGAGTTTGAAGAGCAAGACACAAAAATGATACACATTTTTGCTGATAAGCTTATGGAGTCCCCTGTAAGCTTAATGAAAAAGATGGATTTTACAGCTAGTAACATATCCAGCTATATAAACATGATGGAAGATACAGGGCTAACAGAATACATCAAAAGAGTTGACAAGATAATAGGTAAACCATTCTAGCTATGGGATTTTTCTTTGAAGCCACTCCACTTAGCCATAAACACCGCAAACTGGTGAAGCAACTCTTATCTTTAGAAACCCAAGTCGCTAAACAGGCTAATGACGTACATTGTTATCTTTTCTCATCATCACGATATGATAAGGTAAGCATGATAGTTTGCGTCCAAGTCGGTTTCAGTTTCGGAGCCTATTGTATGCTCAAAGCCTCCAAAACGCTCAAAAAGAAACTGCCTAAATCCGAATTCGAAAAAGAAGAGGATGCATTGATTCGGATGTTCGTAAAACAACACCGCAATATTTGTGAGATTGAAGATTTGGCAAACATCTTTCTTCGAGAAAACTGCTTCAGCTATCGGCGCAAACTTGAAGATAATTGGTTTATGACGCCATATCTTGAACAAGCCGACGAACTCATCGAGGAATACTATGCTGAAATATAGACACTTAACTCCAGCTGGTAAATTTATTGTAATCTTAGCGATAATTTGTGGCATATCTGTGATTTATAGTATTGCTAATCGGCATCAAAGCGCATCAGACTGCTCTTTAGTAGAAACATATGACGATGTTAGCAAAAAATGTATCCTAAAATCAGCTTCACAATATGCTGACGAGATAGACAATATTGAATCAGCTCGAATAGAAGCAAACACTGAAGCTAAAAGACGCAATGGCACTTTATGCATCCCAGCAGCCGAGGCTAAAAATTACATCGGAGTCAACGGATGTGTAAGGATGATTGTCCAACATTATTATATCGAATCTTATGGTTGGGCTTGGCTTGATGCTGGCAATGAATCTTCGGATTTCTCGATAGCCGCTTTGGGCAAGGGTATTATCACAAGAAACGATGCCGAATACTATTTAGGTAAAATTATCAGCGTGCGTGGAACAATTGAACTCTATGACGGCGCACCAGAAATCAAAATAACTAGCAAGAATGCGATCTTTGATATTGCACCATTAGAAGAGAAAGCAAAGGATAACCAACAGCTCATAAACAATGTCGCTAAAAATGCCAGCTGCCATACACTAGAGAGCGCACGACGGGCATGTGAGCAGAATGATAGTATGTGTAGCCTATACCAAATGTACAAAGGACAATTCGGCGAACAATGTAAAAACTATACTCCATCCGAGTCCACATCCGCTAAAAGAGCGAAGTGTTTTGATGAAAAAATTAAATCAGCTCGTACCAAGACGCAGAAAGATGCAGTGTACCAGCAATGCCAAAACCCCTAATAAAGCCTTAGCAACTTTTATATAGGTATCTATCGTTATATAATACTAGGCATGGATTCATTTGACCTCGAAAAAGAACTTATACGATACGCTCAATGCGCAGATGCTCTCTATGAGTCCCTGTACCCGTCAGAATTGTCTATTCTTGCAGACACAAGTGGAATCATGACTTGGTATATGGTACTCAACAACATTGCGAAACGATACAACGCTACTACATTGATTCCAGACATACAACAAGCTAGAGAGCAACTTCTTGACGCAATCCACGACAAAGATGAGCAACGCAAAATCCTAAAAAAGCTTCATGACCAATTACGTAAAATCATAAACGAGCAAAAGCAGATGCTTCATGGGCTGTATTCTCAAGGAAGAGAAATCGCAAAGCCTCCATTTAAGATTAAACTTGGCAGCAACGGTACCGAGGTCTTCATAGATGATTGCAAAATAGTCTATGATGCAGCTAAAAACAATAACAAAAGAAATCACCAATGGTTACCAACCATAATCACTTTTATCACTAAAGGTACTGGTGTGGAGTTTCAACTTCGTGAGATTGATATCGAAAATGCAGCAAATACAACTAGCGGAGATGCTATGAATAGATGCATTAGTAAAATAAATATAATCCTAAGGCAAAACTATTGCACATATAAAGAAAAAGGCAAGGAAATCTCTTCAATCCAAATTAAAAAACGTTGGAAAGAACCCATACGCTATCTAGAAATAAGCAAATAATCCCAAATTACAAAAATCTCCCACAGTTCCTAGCTGAGGGAGATTTGTTTACTACAATGAAGTTAGTTGCGCAACTAAAAAGCAAAACTAACAACACGGAGGAAGATACAATAACGAAACAAACACCAAGCATGATGCTCGGGGAAGTCTTTTCGGATGGTCTTGTGTCGCAGTTCCAGAATTACTATAAAAAAGAATATGGCAGAGATCTTGAGGAAGCTGAGGCAGAGGACATGTGTCTGAAAGTTGCACTATTCGTCTTCTTCAAGGAAAGGAGACGGAGAAATGCCATACCCACAATATAAATATGGTGATGCTGGACGATATCTCAACCAAAAAGGTATCGACTATACCTCGCACGGCAACGAACTACTAGTCGACTGCTTATTTGATGGATGTGATGATGACAGCCCACCCAGCGAGCATCACCTGTACATCAATAACAGTACAGGGCAATACCACTGCTTCAAGTGTGGAGCGAGCGGTAATTTAACAACATTAAAACGTCACTTTGGTGACCTAAGGAGAAACAATGGAGAAAACTCTAGAAGAAACAAATAATTTCGCCCTCGCTTGTCACAAAGCCCTTTCGGATGAAGCTAAAGAATACTTATATAGTCGAGGACTTGATGACCAATCGATTGAAACTTACAGGCTCGGATTTGGCAACGTGAGCGGCACGACTTGGATTACGATCCCAGTTTACAATAAAGACGGAGAATTTGTCTATCTCAAGCTTAGGCATTTCCCTGAAGATGCTCCATGCATGTATGATCGTCCAATCGGTAAATACATGAACTATCCAGCTGGTTGTGAAACGATTCTGTTTGACGAAGCAAAACTTCAAAACGCACGAGAGATCATGATCGTGGAAGGAGAATTTGATGCGATTGCTGCTAACCAGCATGATCTTCCACCAACAGTATCGGTTTCATCGGCAACAGTATTCAAGCCTGAATGGGCAGAGTCAATGCAGCAAGCTAAAGCTATCTATGTTTGGCTAGACAACGATAAGGCTGGGCAAAATGCTCAGGAAGAACTTATTAAGAAACTAGCTGAATTGTGTCCTAACTCTACCATTTATAAAGCTCCTACATTCGAAAACATCAAGGACGCAACGGACTACTTTCTTAGTGGACGAACTGAGGCTGAGCTTATGGATGGCATGGAGTATGTCGCTGGTCCACCAGTCATCAATGATAGTGATCTAGATGAAATGTCGCTCGATCAACTAGCTGACATACTAGACGAAACCATTAAATGCGACCGATACAATAAGTGTATCCTATTCGCAGGAATGTTGACAACGTATACTGAGCAAGACCAGCTCAATATCTGCCTACTCGGTCAATCCTCGAGTGGCAAGACCTATCTCGCCCAAGAGGTTGCTAAGTATTTTCCCGAAGAGGACATCAAGGAGTACGCCGAAGTTAGTCCGACCGCCTTCAAGCACATGCCTCCAACCGTCGATGACAAAACTGGTAAAAAATATATCGATCTCGAACGCAAAATTATGCTCTTTACTGAGATGCCTCACCCTGCTTTACTCGCTAATCTACGACCTCTATTATCACATGACAGGAAGAAGATTGAGTTCCTAACGACAGACAAAGGTAAAACTGGAGGCAACACAGCAAAAAGCAGCGTCATTAGGGGCTTTCCTTCCGTCATATTCTGCTCCGCCTACACAAAGCTGGACGAGCAAGAAGCCACAAGATGTTTACTCCTAAGCCCAGAGGTTAGTAGTGAAAAGGTCTCCGCTGGTGTCGAGCTCACTAGCCAACGTCTAGCTAATCTTGAGGCTTACAAGGCCAAACTAGCACTCAGCCCAACCCGACAATCGCTTATGCGGAGAGTTCGATATATTAAAAGCCTGAATATCAACTCGGTCATTATCAAAAACTCTGACGAAGTGTTTGAGAGGTTTAAGAAACAACTTCCCAACAAGACTATGCAACCTCGTCATCAACGAGACATCGTGCATGTTTATTCACTCATCAAGGCATCAGCTATGCTTAATGCGAAAAATCGTATTGACGAAAATGGCGATGTGATAGTGAAGCAACAAGATATTGATGCAGGTTTCAAACTATGGGAATTGATTAGTAAGACCCAAGTACTCGGTGTTCCACCAGCAGTCTACGACTTTTACGACAAATTTATCCTCCCAACATACAGGAAAATCATGTCAAACGGGCTTCGAAATATCAATGGTGTGTTGACTGACGGAGTCACCATTCAAGAGATCCTTTCATATTACTATGAACAAACCGGATCCAACTATAACAATGAAACATTCAGGAAGCAGATCGTCCCACCATTACGAATCGCAAACTTAATTCAAATAGAAAGGAGAGGAGTTGCAAACTATATCAGACCCACACTGCCAGAAAAACAGACAGATGCATCTTAAAATGCTATAATAGTAGTGTTCACATAGTCCAATAATTGCCAAGTCAGCTTTGTTTCTGACTCAAAAAGGCGGCTTAGTA
This sequence comes from uncultured Candidatus Saccharibacteria bacterium, assembly GCA_964413835.1. Taxonomy (GTDB): domain Bacteria; phylum Patescibacteriota; class Saccharimonadia; order Saccharimonadales; family Saccharimonadaceae; genus Nanosyncoccus. Next base: position 6,405 of record CAYPTT010000036.1, on the reverse strand, counting down.
TCAGAAAGTGGCTTGGCTACTGGACGTGTGAACAACTGAGCCGCCTTTTTTATAACTTTAATGCAGGAAACAATATCATGAAAAAACAAATCAACAAAATTTCAGAACAACACATCAAGATGAAAGCAAAATCCCAAGCCAAACCATTATTCGCAGCCTATGCTCGTAAATCGAGTGAGGAAGCAAATCGACAAATCCTATCAATCGACGCTCAAATCGATGAAATTAAAAAACAATTTCCCGATTGTCGCATTGAGTTTATTGAAGAAAGCCACTCTGCCGCCAAAGGCGGAGCAAGACCAAAATTTACAAAGATGATACAAGATTTTCAGAAAGGTAAATATCAAGGTTTAATTGCTTGGCATCCTGACCGTCTCGCTCGCAATATTCAAGATTCAGCAGAGATTATTACACTAATCAAGCGAGGTATTATCAAAGAACTCAAGTTCTGCAATTTTACCTTTGAAGACACTCCTGAGGGTATTATATTATGATGCTCCAAATGATTATGAGCCAAGCCGAGTACTTTTCCGCTAAACTCAGCAAAGACGTAAAGCGAGGCAACAGGAAGAAACGAGAATTAGGCGGTACGACAGGTATTGCCCCCGTAGGCTATATCAACAAGGGTCGAGGCACTTTTATTGAACCCGACCCCGAACGTTTTGGTATGATGAAGCAAGCCTTCGCATTGATGCTCACTGGCGACTATACCGTGGCAAAGATTAAACAGGTCATGGATGAAGAATGGGATTTTAAGACTATTAGACACGGTAAAATCGGTGGTAAACATATCTCCATTCAGTCGCTTCATAAAGCCTTCCGTAACCCTATGTATGCTGGTATTATTATCGACCCACACACTGGAGAAATGTTTAGGGCAAAACATAAGCCAATGATTACGGTTGAGGAGTTCGATAGAATCCAAGACCTCATTGGCAGAAACGGAATGCCTCGACTCACCAAGAGAGATAAGGACTTTCCATTAAGAGGATTTCTCGTTTGTGGAGAATGTGGCTGTATGATTACTGCTGAAGAAAAAATTAAAACGCTTAAAGACGGCACTAAAAGAAAGTATCGCTATTATCGCTGCACTCACAAAGGCAGACATGAATGTCATCAAAAAGCTATCACTGAAACCGCTTTAGAGGCTCAATTTGATGCCTTATTGGACCAATACGAGTTATCTCCCGAGCTCTACGAATTGGGCTTAAAAGCCCTCAAAGAAGTTGCCTCCCGTGAGATTGAAGCTAGAGATATAGCTCAAGCTACTCAAGCTCAATCCATCAAAACAGTGCAAAACAAGTTAGATAATCTGCTTGACTTAGTCATCAGTGGAGTAGTTACTGATAAAGCATACCAACAGAAGACCGAGGAATTAACGCTACGACTAGCCGAGCTTCAAAAAGAGCAAAACGAGACTGCCAAGCGAGCCAAAGACTGGTACGATATAGTGGAATCAACCCTATCTACGCTCGTCCACGCCCGTGATAGTTTTGGCAAAAGCACTTTAGAGGACAAACGACGTATCCTTTCACTAATCGGTTCGGACCCAGTCTTAACAGATAAGAAACTCTGCCTCAAAGAACATTATTGGGTAAAACCAATCAGAGAAAATATCAGCATATTAACAGAGAAGATGAATTCGGTTCGGACCAACCCACAACAGATGAAAAATGCCTCAAATGAGGCCAAATATCAACTCTGGTGCGAGTGGAGGTAGTCGAAACCTCATCTCAAGTTTGGAAAACTTGCATACTAACCGCTGTACTACACTCGCAAGAAAAGCATACGCTACAAATGATTAAAAATCGCGACGACGTATACCCATACAATTATACCACAGGTTTTTCTCAATACAAAATTCGGTTCTGCGGGGCAAAATCCCACGTCTTGTTTATCGTGTATAATATACAATATATATGATAGAAAAACTAACCGCACAGTATCTCCAGGCCGTTTCACCAGCTTTGCTTCAATATATTGACACCGAAATCTTTCCGCTCTACCAAAAGAACGAGTCTGGTCACGGTATCTTTCATATTAAATACGTTATTCGCCGCAGTTTTCAGTTCGCTCAAACGGTATCTAACCTAAATCCAGAAATTGTCTATACCGTTGCGGCTTATCACGACCTCGGTCATCATATTGACGCCAAGCACCATGAAATTATTTCCGCTCAAATTGTCCGCAACGATCCTACCTTGCTTCAATTTTTTCAAAAATCAGAAATTACTACTATCGCCGAGGCCGTCGAAGATCATCGTTCGCATTCTCAAACCGAGCCTCGTAGTATTTATGGTAAAATTATCGTTGCGGCTGACCGCAACATTAACGTCGACGCGATGTGTCGACGTACCTATACTTATCGGGTCGAACATTGTCCTGGGGCGTCACTTTTGGAAATTATTGAAGAATCTCGTCAACATCTCATCACAAAATACGGTGAACACGGCTATGCTTTACAGCATACTTATTTTCCCGACCCAGAATTCGATCAAGCCTGCGCCGAACTACACGCCCTGCTTAAGGATCCGCAGGCTTTTACGAAACGTTACTGCACAGTAAATCACCTCACTCCTCCAGCATCTCAGCCGTAATGTTCACTGTCGCTCCGGTGCCGACCTGACCCGAAAGCACCAGCTTCGCTACCAAATTTTCGACTGACTTCTGTACGATTCGGCGCATTGGGCGCGCTCCCATCTGCGGATCGTAACCTCTTTCGACGAGTAGTGCCTTCGCCCCATCCGTCAAAGTTACGGTAATTTTCTGCGTCGCCAGAGTTTTATTTACCGACCCAATCATCAGATCTACCACTTTGAGCAAATCTTCCTTCGAAAGCGGTTTAAAGACGCAAATTTCATCAAACCGATTCAAAAATTCTGGCTTAAAATGCCCTTCGTGAATCAACGCATCTACTAACTCATCCTTTAGCTTATGCAAATCCATTCCGCCCGCTACATACTCGCGAATTTTATCTGCCCCAGCATTCGAAGTTGCAATCACGATTGTATCACGAAAAGAGATTTCGTGGTTCTTCGTATCCCTCAAAACCCCTTCATCCAACATTTGCAGTAAAGTTGTCAAAACCTGTGGATGTGCCTTTTCAATTTCGTCTAACAACACCACCGAAAACGGGTGTTTCATCACCTGCGCCGTCAAACTCTCGGCATTTTCCGCGCCCTCCGCAATTAAGCGCGAAACATCCTCTGCCGTTACATATTCGTTCAAATCGATCCTCACGATGTTGCTTTCACCGTTAAAATATACTTCCGCCAATGCTTTGGCTAATTCTGTCTTACCTACGCCAGTTGGCCCAAGAAACAGAAACGTGCCGATCGGTCGGTTCTCGTTACGCACGCCCGCTGCTGCTCGTCGTAGCGCATCTGAAACTACTTTTACTGCTTCGGTCTGATCGACCATTCGCTGATGGATTAGCTCTTCCAAATTTAGCAGTTTCTCGCGGTCTGCCTCCGAATTTGCCGTCTGCACCTTTACGCCCTGTGTTTTTTCTACCGCTTGTTGCACTGACTCCGCCAGCACATAGCCTTGCACGGGATAATTACATGCCGACTCCAGCAAATTCAACGCGCGCCCAGGCATCTCAATGTCATGAATATACTTTTCGCTCAGCCGATACGCTTCTTGCAGCGCCCAAAAAGTACAAATTACTTTATATTTCGCCTCCAGCAGCGGTGCTTGGTCTTGCATTACACGTATAGTTTCTTCGCGCCCCGCCACCGGCACCATAATCTTATTTAAAGTGTTCGTTAGCGTGTTATTTTTTGCCGAAATTTCCAGAAACTTCTGTTCGTTCATCGTCAAAATCATTCTCAGTCGACCAGCCTCCAAAATCGGCAATAATAAATTTGAAATATCTACCGAGCCTGTCCCTTCTTCAAAGAACAGCTGCGCATTATCCAAACATATGATAATATTTTTTGCCGCAAAGGCCTCATTTAGAATCCGCGTAATTAATCCTTCGAGTTGCCCCGGCCCGTGCGCCGCCGAGATCAGCGCTGACGCATCCAGCATAAACACTTGTCGATATTTTAGCCCTGCCGCAATCTTCGCGTCTCCGTCCATGATCGCATCCGCAAAAGCTTTCACAATCGTACTCCTCCCCGAACCTTCTGCCCCAATCAGCGCTATATTCTGCCGTCCATTGCTCGAAAACACCGTAATCATTTTCTCGACAATTTCCTTGTGCGTTGCCAGATTCACTTGTGTTCGCATCGCGCCCTTCGCGTGGTCTGAGAGGTTTCGCCCAAATCGTTGCAGGGTCGGGATATAACCAAAATTAAAATCACGCGCAATCCCGCCGTCTCGTCGTCGCTGCCGACCCCGCTTTACTAAGCCATGCAAATGATTATACCAACTAATCCCGTCGCATAAATCCTTCAGATCCAGCTTCATCTGCTTCAAAATTGCTTCGTATTGTGGATGATTTTGTAAAATCGCCACCGCCATCATCCCGCCAGAAATTGTCTCGCCATCCGTGGCGCGCCAAATTTCTTTCGCCGTTGCCAAAATCGGCGCCAAATCCGTGCTCAGTCCCTTTGCAACTTGGACCAAAATCTCCGGCGTTAATCCAAATCTCAGCGCCAAAAACCTGCCGCTGCGTGTATTTACCAGTTTTGGCGCTAAGGTCTGCGGCGTTGTATCTCTGCCCATCAAGCGCAGTACATTTGCCGACAGCAAATCGTTCACATTTTCCGTTTTTCCCACTGGCACTGGGATAACTTCTTTTACCGCCCAAGTTCGAAATACCAAAAGTGCAATCCCTAGTCCTAATAGTAGCCAGCCTAGGGAATTATGCTGCGCAAAAACCAAATATAAATACCCCACCGCACACGTCAGAATCATCAGAATTAACAAAACCTGCACAGCACCCAGCTTCAGTATTCTTCCTAGCCGCGCCTCCTGCGCTCGCAAACTATTGTAATTAAACTGCTCTGCGCCGCCGTTTCCTCCATTTTTTGTCGGAGAACTGCTTGTCTGAATCACCTCGTCCATTAGAAACTCACTCCCATTACTGCCAGCACTACGCATGCCACCACTAAAACTGGCGCTAGCGGCCACAAAATCGCAATTAAGCATCCAGCTACTGCTTGCAGAATAATCAAAATTGTTCCGATAATTAGCAGGAGTAGTCGCACCACCGCGCCAATCATTCGCGATAATAATTTATCAAAAAATACCGAAATCTGCGTCCCTAAATCTGGCGAACTTGCACTTTCTGCTGCCGAAATCTGCCGAAACGGCGCAAACATATTCCCTACCAACAACCGAATCGAGAAAAAATCCGCCGCATTTTGCAATTGGTTCTTCAATCCCGCGAAAAACATTTGCCATCCTCGCGTATACCACCACTGCATCATGCCGACTAATAACATAATTACATTATACAGGATTTCCCGGAGTTAAAACAAAAAACACTTTGCTACGAGAGAGAATAAAAGAACAACGAAGCTCGTTGCGAAGAGTGACAGCCCCGTAAAGATGGGCGCTGGAGCGGTTCTCTCGAATAACAAAGTGTTTTTGCTGCCCTGGGGTGGGATATCGGGTTCGAACCGACGACCTTCTGGACCACAATCAGATGCTCTAACCAGCTGAGCTAATCCCACCATACCCCGAACACATTGTACCACATCTACCTCTCTCAGGCAATCCCTATTGACAAAAATAAGAATCTGTGCTACAATGGTAATATAAGGCTTTCATAGCCGCACTTTGGAGCTATCAGATATAAATAATGCCGTACCTGATGCAAAAGTCCCTGTTTTCATACGTAATGTTGTATTTTTTACAACATTTATTTCAGCCTTTAGCATGACGTTTATGTTATAATCAAAACGTCTAACACTACAATTCAATGCGTTTTTGATATTTGCATTTTTCTGTGCTGCATCAATGCTGATTGCGTAATAAATAACCAAGATAAGCTGGGCGCTGCGACATCAATCTTGGTTACTATGAAACGTAATTTGCATTGGAGAAGTGTTAGACAACTTCGTCGTAGCACCCATTTTTCGTTTCTGTAGTAAAATGTGTGTTTTACCGACGTTTGGAAGACAAAATCTAAACAAGGGCACTTACTTATGAACACTACTACCACTACATCTCACTTTAAGCTTTCTCATCACTTCCAACACGTCGGTATTATCAGTAGCTGTTCACTCATTCTCCTCATTCTTGCTCTCATTTTCCCCTTCACTACTAACACTTCTTCCGCCCTCTCTCCCTCCGACCTCCAAACCAACATGCCAGCAAGTGGTAGTATTGCTGTGGCAGTGCCCGGAGAAGCTACCATGGACGTGGTCCCCACGGCCGGTGGTGGCTTCTCCGCCATTACTACTAACCTCCAAGTAGCTACTACTAACCCCACCGGCTATGCTCTCTACCTAC
>CAYPTT010000035.1:0-11406 GCA_964413835.1 uncultured Candidatus Saccharibacteria bacterium | reverse complement strand
AAGGTTATGATTTTTTGCATTTGTACCGAGAATATGGGGTGGATTTGCAACTGTGCGGGGCGGATCAATATGGAAACTGTGCGAGCGGGATTCATTTAATCAAACGACTGGAGAACGCTAGGGCAGATGTCTGGTCGACGCCGCTGGTAATCGACCCGGTGACAGGGCGGAAATTTGGCAAGTCGGAGGGGAATGCGGTGTGGCTGAGTAGCCAGAAAACGTCGATTTTTGATTTTTATCAATTTTGGATCAATCAGCCGGACGAGGCAGTGGAGAATTTGTTGAAAATTTACACGTTGCTAGAGAAGCCGGAAATCGAGGAGATCATGGCGGAGCAGAATGCCAATCCGGGAACACGAGTGGCTCAAAAAGCGCTGGCGAAGGGCGCGACAGAAGTGGTGCATGGCGCTGCAGCGGCGGAAGCCGTGATCAATTTGAGTGAACGGCTGTTTGCGGGAGATTTGCAGGAGTTGACTAGCGAAGAGATTGTGGAGTTCGGTAATTATTTGGCGAAAGGGCAAGTTGGCAATAAGCTGTTTGACATTTTAGTCGAAACCGGGCTTTGTAATAGTAAAAGCGAGGCACGCAAGCTGGCGACGGCGGGGGCGGTGACGATAAATGGCGTAAAAGTGACGGAAGATACGCCGATTGACCAGGTAGCGCTAGTGAAGCGGGGAAAGAATAAGTTTGCGGTGGTGATGTAGAGCGTTGATGCTGATAAATAAAGTAGGCTCCTCTAAAAGAGGAGCCTTTTCTGCAGAAAAGTTACGGCATAACTATTCTACGATTGCGCACTGAAAGGCGCGGAGTACTCTATTAGCAGGTCGGCCAAATCATTATTCTGAGCGAGTTCAAGCAGATTAGCGAAAAGCGGAGAGTCTTGATAGTGATGTTTATCATACTCGTACCAAACGTCAAAGGGTGTCTGGGCGCCGTTTGCAATAATTTCTTGCGCGATGGGATTATTTGCCAGAAATTCATTCCTCGCTTCGTTCAGCGGGCGGAATTCACCCTGGTCTTGGTAAACTTTAGCCTGCAAATCTGCTTCGAGCTTGTCACATAAGTGCGCAAAGCGCGCGTCGTCAGTAAAATGCGCTTCGAATTCGGTAAACAAGTCGAGAATACGATTTTTTAAAGCGAGACCATCAGTGATATCGGCGACTGCTTGAGCCTCAATCTGGGACTTCTCTGTAGGCGAGACACCATCAAAAGGTGTAATGTCGCCAATCAGCACTTCACCAATCTCATGCAAAACAAGAATAGTGATGACGCGATAAATATCGACGTTAGTACATTGTTCATTGCACGCCGAGTGAATACTGATAGCCAAAATACAAGCTTTGAAACAATGTTCAGCCACGCTTTCGACACGCTTGGCAAGAATATCCCAATGTCTTGAGTCCCACCCGCTGCGAATCTTATCCTTCAGAGTAGATGCGAGCAGATAGAATCTCAGAGCTGCCATTAGCTGATCTTGACTAATGTCAGGAAGATTGGGGTCGTTCGAGCTTTTTGACTCGGTGCAGTGGGGTTTGGAAGATGCTGGTTTAGTTGATGTTTTTGACATATTATTTCCCTCCTAATAATATTTGCACCGCGAGTTTTCGTGATTAATTTACTAAGGACAGAAATAGCACCCTAGCCAATCAAAAACTAGTGGCGCATAGTTAAGACTAGTACCTTACTTTTTCATTGTAGCACGGATTGTCATTTTTGTCAAGAGGGAATTGGGGACTTTTGAGATGAAATGACAGAGAAGTGACATTTTGGAGGATTTGGCGGCGGAATATTGGGGTTTGGGGAGTTTTGTGATATAATTAGGTTATGACTAAAACTGCGAAATCATTGAAGAATATGAAGGTTTATTCGAGTTTAATGAAGCAAAAAGATAAAGTGAAAAGTAAAAGTGCGAAGGGGGGATCTGGGACTTCGAATTCGAATCCAAAGAAGCGGTTGGCGCCTTTGCCAAAGGATCCGTGGAAGCGGTTTTTGGCGCATTTTCGCTGGGAGCGGATTAAGGCGTATTGGTTTTCGAAGGCTGGTTTGAAGCGAGTTGGCAAAATTATTGCGGCTTGTTTCCTGTTAGGCGTGATTGGAGTGGGTGCATTATTTGTCTATTATAAAAACCAGCTGAAAGAGATTCAGCTGAACGATTTGACGATTTCGGAGACGGTAAATACTTACCTTGACCGTAATGGCGAAGTACTCTGGGAGGATAAAGGCGATGCAGATTATCGTTTGGTAGTGGATGGTGATGAAATTGCGCTTTCGGTGCGGCAGGCGACGGTGGCGATTGAGGACAAAAGCTTTTATAATCACCCGGGCGTGGATTTTTCGGCGTTGATTCGGGCAACTTTGTCGACTTTGAGCGGTAAAGGCGTGCAGGGTGGCTCGACTCTGACGCAGCAGTTGATTAAACAAATTTATTTCTCGGATGAAGCAGCATCGGCGAACCGTGGGGGTATCGCACGAAAAATTAAGGAATTGATTCTGTCGATTGAGCTGGAAAAAATGTACAGCAAAGAGCAGATTATTACGATGTATCTGAATGAATCGCCATATGGTGGGCGGCGAAATGGAATTGAGAGCGCGTCGCAGACTTATTTTGGCAAGAGTGCAAAAGACCTGACTTTGGCAGAGTCGGCCCTGCTAGCTGCGATTCCGAATAACCCGGCGGTTTTGAATCCATATAATGAATATGGGCATGAAGCGCTGATTGAACGTCAACATAAGGTCTTGGACGACATGGTGGATATGGAATACATCACGGCGGATGAGGCGAAAGAGGCGAAGGAAGTCGCGATCTTGGATCAGATTCGGCCAGAAAGTAGCCAGTATGAAAACATCAAGGCGCCACATTTTGTAATGGAGGTGAGAGATTATCTGGAAGAGAAGTACGGGATGCAAACTTTCCGTAATGGTGGCTATACGATCACTACGACGCTTGATTCGCGAGCGCAACAGGCAGCTGAAGAGGCTGTGGCGGCGGGCGACAAGATGCGTTACATGAACCGCAGTGATAATATTGCGTTGGCTTCCGTAGACGTGGAGACGGCGCAGGTGATTGCGATGGTGGGGTCGATTGATTGGAATACACCGATTTATGGTGAGGTGAATGCGACGGTTTCAAGTCTGGAACCTGGCTCAACGATTAAGCCAATTTTGGATTATACGCCGCTGTTTGCATTGACTGGAGAAAATGTCTATGGTCCAGGCACGGTATTGAGAGACGAGAATATCGATTCGCTATATTGTGCTGGCTACACGGGGGCTTGTCAGTTGCGCAACGCTTCTGGCCGATTCTATGGTAATTTGACGATTCGGCAGTCACTGGGGAACTCTTTGAACATTGGTGCAGTAAAGGCCTTGTACACGGTAGGGATCGATGAAGGCTTAGCAATTGCACGAGGGCTAGGAGATAAGTCTTATTGCGCAGATAACAGCACAGCGGGACTTTCGATGGCGATTGGAAGCGGCTGCGGGGTAAAGATGATTGAACATGCGAATGCTTATGCTTCGTTAGCACGCGGTGGAGTTTATAAGGATTTGACTTACGTGCTTGAGGTAAAAGACCAGAGCGGCAAAGTGATTGACCGCTGGCAAGATACAGCAGGGGAGCGAATCGTGGATGAACAAGTTGCTTACGAGATTTCTAGCATCTTGAGTGATTCGTCAGCCCGTTCGATTACCTTTGGCAGTCAGGCAACACAGTTCGGTTTCGTAGTGCCCGGCGTGTGGACAGCTAGCAAGACTGGTACTACTACGACGACCAATAGTAGTGTGGCGAAGGATGCGTGGTTTGCAAGTTATTCACCAGTAGTGGCTACAGTGGTTTGGAACGGGAATCACGACGGCGCTGGATTATCTAGTAACACCAATGCGATTGTGCGACGAGTAGTGAATGATTATATGGAAAAGGTGCACAAGGAAATTTACGCAGCGGATGGACGTTGGAAATCGGGCGATCAGCCAACCCGTCCGGCAGGAATTCAAGAATTGACGGTGAATGGGAAGAAAGATATTTGGCCAAGTTGGTATAATGGCAATAAGAAAGCGCAAATTACGACGGAAAAAGTAATGTTTAATCGTTTGAATAACAAGCGCGCAGCAGATTGTACGCCAGAAAGCCAGAAGATCGAAGTAGAGATCACGAAGAGCGTTGACCCAGTGTCAGGCTCGGAGATGCGCAATGTACCAGAGCCATATTTGTATGATGAGATTGATACTTGCGACATTCCGGACGAGACGGCAACCGGGAAGAAGCCAGATATTGCGATTTCTGGGTACCAGGATAACGACACTGGGGCGTACATGATCGAGGTGATTTTCACGAAGGGAACTTACGATTTGAACACTTACAAGATTGTAGCGGACGGAAAAGTCGAGAAGACCGGCAAAGCGGGAAGCAACACGGTGATGTGCAACCTCGGAATGGACAAACCAAATTCCCTGACGGTGGAGGTAACCGACGTGAACGGGAACACCGTGACGAAGAACTACGCGTTCCAGTAGGGGGCATAGGGGCTGAAGCGCATGGGGCTGGGGGGTGGAGAATGTAGGGGCGGAGAATGAATAGCAAACGTTAACGTTCGTTGTAAGCTGTTTGGGGGGGTGGAGAATGTAGGGGCGGCAAGTGCAACTTGCCGCCCCTACAGAATCTTGGGTTTACTGTGTTTTATGATTTGGCGCGGCGAGGGGAGATTTTGGTGGCCCTAGTAGCTCTGGGGGTTTTAGTAGTGGAGCGGGAACGAGTCGGGCCGGCGGCTCTGCTCCTAGAAGTCACACTGACAGGGCGTGCGGGGCTGGTTTTGGAAGCTACGCTAGTGAGACGAGCGGTGCCAGAGCCGCCGGCCCGGGCTTTTGCCGCAGGAACATTGGCCAACTTGGCAAACATCATGCGACCGGCGGATGTTTGGCGAAGGCGCACAAATTCGACGGTTATCTCGCTGCCGACTTTGTCATCGGCGCGGTCGACGACTACCATGGTGCCGTCAGCGAGATAACCGACGCCTTGATGGGCGCCTTCGCCAACCGCCACGATGCGGACTTGAGCTTGTTCGCCTGGGAGGTAATCACCACGAAGCGCCAAAGCTAAATCGTTAATATTAAGCACATCAACATGTTCAACCGTAGCGACTTTATTAAGATTAAAATCGTTAGTGAGGATGGCACCGCGGCTCGACTTGGCAAGTTCCAGCAGGCGATTATCGACCGGAGTACGGTCGAGCGGGTCGTCCAAGATCGTCAGGTTAAAAAAGACGACCCGCTCGAGATCGCTCACGGTGTCGAGCGCGGCGCGGGCGCGGGCGCGTTTTTCTGAATCTTTACCATCAGCCAATAATTGCAACTCGTGAATTACACTGCGCGGAATAACTACATCATCGCTGATGAAGCCGGTCTCGGCGATAGCAAGCAGGCGCACATCCATTAAGGCTGAAGTATCAACATAGACTTTACGCTTTTGATTATTATTCAAGAGAGGTTTTTGGCTAGTTTTAACGAGAAGCAGAGTGGTTTCGGTCAAAATTATCAGAGTAGCTAATAAAATTATAAATTCCATGTTCCCTATTTTATCATAAAATGTTTAAAAATGGTAGATTATGCTTGACTTTTTTGACGAAGTGTGCTAGAATAGAGGTGGAGGCTGAGATTTTGGTGGCCTTATTTTGGTAACCAGCGGAGTTCTTTGACAAAAAGGAGGAAAATTATGGCAGTAACACAGCATTTTGGAACAAATCAGATGAAAGAATTAAAAGAGTTTCTCTACGAAGCTCAACGTTTGGGCTATGGAGGAGAAGACCTCAGGGGGGCGAAAGTGATGGAACTGAAGAATGCGCCAGTTTTGGACATAGGAGGCGACAGCCAAACAGAAACGCATTACGAATGTGGGCTCGTTGAACGAATTCGAAATGACGGCGCAACTGAACTACTCTATTGCTCACCGGATGAGCGTTTCGTCTACATTGACAAATGGTATGGCGGGGAGCCGTTTGCGGGAATGACGACTGTTACATATAATGGCGCAGCTTGTTTTGCGATGACATACTGGGGAAAATTGTTTGAAGGCGTAGACAAGGAGAAAATCTATACGTTCTTGAAAGCTGCGCTGCAAAAAATTGACCCTGAGTATCCTTGGAGGGGACCCGACGAGTATGTTGACTCCAACCAACAAGATGCAACGACAGAGTTATGTTATAAAAATCAATGGTCGGGAGATAGCACGAAATTCAGCGGTGAAGAAACCATCCATTTATGGAGATCTGAATGTAACGGATGGAGAAAATTTGGCCGGAAAATTTACGAAATGCACTACCACGGTGGACTGGTTAATATGCGGTGATTCCCTCCCTCACGCAAAATTGGTCTGGATGAAAATCTGGACCTTTTTAATAACTAGCGAGCTCTGGGAGGTCTACTCCATGTTTGTACGCATAGTCGCGATTGTCGGCGAGGATTTTTTGGTATTTCTGCACAAGGTCGTCGCGGTTCAGCAGTTTGGCAACATCGGTAGCAAGATGATAACGCGAGGCGCGATTGACGCTAAGCATCTGGAATGGCGTAGTAGTGCTTCCCCGCTCCTCGAAACCATGGACATGGAGACGCGCAGAGTTCGTGTATTGCGAGAGGATTTGATGCAATACTGCGGGATAGCCATGAAAATTAGCGATAATTGGCTTATCTGCAGTGAAAAATTCGTCAAATTTCTTCTGTGTGAGCGGGCGTTCGGCCAAACCAATATGATTATAGGACAAAGCATTGATATTTATAAAACGAAAATGTAAATCTGGCAAATCTTGACGGAGGACTCTAAGCGCGGCAAGAGCTTCGCAAGAGACGATATCGCCCACGCCAACCAAGACGAAATCAGGATCGTCGTGGGGGTTGGCTTTTTTGATGGTTTTGACCTGGACGGCGGAACCGTCGGAATTTGCAGAGACGGAGGCCGACTTTGGGCCGGAAATCGTCACTTCACTGCCGTCGACAAAATCGACAATTGCAACGCCACCACTGGCGAACTGAGCGTCAGCTTGATGAGAATTGAGCCAGCGAGGTTGTTCAGTTTTATTAAATGTGGCGAGGTTGACCATATTTTTAGACTTTATCAGGTAGATAAAAGTGGCTTCAGCGGCGACATCATCCAGCGGGAAAAGGCAATTGGCGCGGCAGCTAGGGTTGCTTAGCAAGGCGGAGATAAGCGCAGGAGATTGGTGAGTAAAGCCGTTATGGTCCTGCCGCCAGCAGGTACTGGTCGAAAGGAGATTAGCGGACGGAATATCAGGGCGCCAACTGACCGCAGCCGATTGCTGGAGGAATTTAATGTACTGAAGAAGCTGCGAAGTGATGATGTTAAAAAACGATTCGTAACTGGTCATCATGGCTGGTTCACCGTTCATGAGATGACCAATCATGCAAGCGAGCAGGGCGTTTTCGGAGAGCATTTCGATAATGCGACCATTAGCGGCTTCGGGCAAATCCCAGGCGCACTGCGGCAGATCCCAAGCACGAGACTCAAAGTCATAGACGGCATCGAGCTTATTGCTAGTGGTTTCGTCGGGCGAAAAGAGATAGAAATCTGGATGCTTTAGCATGTAATCTGACATTGCAGCACCAATACGACGAGCAGGCGAGAAAAATTCTTTACCAGGAGCCTTGACTTCATCAACCATCATTATTTAGTTTCCTTCCCTTCTTCTATTTCGTCAATTGTAAAACCAGTTTTTGGATTAAAAAGCTCGTTAAAATGATAGCTCTTGAGCCATTCGTCAAGCATTTTGAGCTCAGTAGGATCGGTTTTAGCAGCGGGGAGCGGGATTTGGTGAGCGAGGAAGTTGCCAGCAATTTTCTTGCCATGAAGTTCTTTGGGACCAGTGGCGCCTTTTTCGGTGCGGAGGATAAAGAATGGATGTTTGACATTAACGGCATCAGAAAGAGCATGCTGGAAGGTTTTAGGATCATCACCTTCAATCGTGAATGGCGTATAACCAAAACCGCGAATCAACTCCCCGAGTTCACGTTCCGACTTACGAGCGTAGAGTGTAGGGGCGGAAATTTTATAACCGTTGAGATGGAGAATTGGCAAAACGCGACCATTATAAGCATGATTGCCTAATAATTTAACAAGATTAAGTGATGCGAGGGCGGTAGCGGTCTCTAGCTCGCCATCGCCCAACAAGACGGCGATGGTTTTTTCTGGGTGGCCAAGCGCATAACCATAAGCAGCGCCGAGCGCATAGCCTAATTCCCCACCTTCGCAAATTACCCCTGGCGTGATAGGACTAGCATGAGAAGGAAAGCCGCCTGGCCAGGAGAATTGATGACAAATATAAGCAAGACCTTTTTCGTCGCGAGTGGCCTTAGGATCAACTTTGGCAAGATCGCCGTCAAGAAAGAGGTTAGCTTGGAGTGCGGGAAAACCGTGACCAGGACCAAGAATAAAGGAAAAATCCGGGTCAACAATTTGCTCGGTACGAGTTTGAGTCCGAGGCGCACTAGCGGTTTTTTGGTCGAGACTGCGAAGATCAGCCAAAGTAGCTTTGGGCTTGAGGTTTTCGGTAGCATTTTGACCGGAAATGGGACGGCGCTCACTGAAAAAGGCGCGTAGATTAGCATAGGCGACATTAATACCATGACAAGTCCCCCAGTGGCCGAGGAGACGGGGCTTGATATCATCAAAAGTAAGATCTTGCCCGAGCAAAAAATTTGACTGCAAAAAGAGTTGCGCTACTGTCATATAGTCACAAGCACGTACGCGGCGCTTGATCTGTTCGCTATCCATACCTCCAAAACTGCTCATGGTGTAATTATAGCATATTTTGGATGAATAAAACGCTATGAATTCTGAACTTTGACCATAGCGGCACGAATTACGGCGCCATCATAGAGGTAACCGGGGCGAAGAGTTTCGGCAATGATTTCAGTATCACCGTCACCTTCGACCGAAATTGCCTCGTGGAAATCAGGATTAAAGGGTGTGCCCGGCTCAGAGTTGATTTTGGCAAGACCAAGATCCTTGAGGGTTTTGTTAAAATTTTTTTGCAAAGGCGCAAGCTGGTCGGAATAAGTAGAAAGCGCTCGTTCAAAATCGTCAATCAACGGCAAAAATTTAATAGCCGTAGCTTGTTTGGCAATATTCATACTTTGAGCTTTTTGAAGTTCAGTTTGCTTGCGGAAATTCTCGAAATCAGCGCGCGTGCGTTGGAGATCGGCAGTAAGCTCAGCTAGTTTGTCAGACTGGAGAGTCTGGTCGATAGCTGGGTCGGGAACTTGGTCGACGGCCGGCTGAGGAACCGAATTGGTAGTCGAGCCGGCGGGTTGTTCTTCGGCAGTGGATACGTCATTGACGGTAGCCTGTGTGTCAGCTTGATGAGATTTTGACATAAATATAACTCCTTATTTTACTAATAATGCAGCCTCGAGGGCGTCGCCAGCATAGCGCACGAGAGACATCACACGACTGTAATTTTGGCGAGTTGGACCGAGGACGCCGATATAACTTTGATCAGAGAAAGGCGAGCGGAAACGACTGATAATGAGTGAGGCCTGAGAGGCTTTGCCAATGGGGTTTTCTTGGCCGATAAAAATGTTAAGCGGTTGGCCTGGGGCGGCCTCACGCAGCCAAGGTTCGAGGTTATCAAGCAATTTAGCTACGGCCTGGACGCGCTGAGTATCGAGAAATTCTGGCTGAGTAAAGAGACGAGCAATACCCGAAATGTAAAGTTGTTCGCCGATAGTAGCTAGACCGAGGTTGCCAGTGAGTTCGACCAACGAATCAACGGCGCCACGAATCGCCTGATCGGCACGATTTTGCGAGCTAATGCGAGCTTCGAGAACATGTGAACTCCGCTCGGGCAAGGGTCTAGAGACAGGATGTGAAGCGTGAGAATTATTAAACTCGTTAACCTCAGTAAGAGAATTGACATAATAACGATAACCAGCATCTGTGGGAACACGGCCGGCAGAAGTATGAGGCTGGGCAATGTAGCCACTTTCTTCAAGACGAGCCATTTCGGCGCGAATAGTGGCAGAAGAGACATCAAAAAGCTTGGCTAAAGTAACACTACCAACTGGGGTAGCAATCTCAGCATATTCTTCGATAATAGCAAAGAGGATTTCTTCTTGTCGTTTGGTTAAACTCATGTTCTAGTTCCCTATTTAGCGCATGATATGAGCTAATAGTAATATTATAGCGAATTAGCAGTCAAAATGCAAGACTGCTAATTTAGGAATCTGGCGGAGTTTAACGGGCGAGGCAACGAACATTACTACCTTCGTAGCGGTTAGTGCCACGCGATGGGTAGATATAAACGCGGGAAGGTTGACCGACATAAGAAGCGTCAGATGAAGTATAAGCAGTGGCTGACCATAATAAGCCGTTAGCACCAACATCTCTTAATGAATTTGACCAAAGCGCAATATAACCCGCGGAGACATAACGTAATGGACTAAAGGTCATATCTTTATAAGCTGTCTGTCCACCATTACTGCCGGCAATACCATGAATATTATAGGTACCACCGTTGGATTGGTAAGAACCGGTTTGAGGATAGCCGTAGGATGTTAGAAGTTGATATATGCTGCCTGTTAAGTTGAAGGGTTGCATTGTGGTGGTATTCAGGCCGCCTTGCGGTAATTTCCAGCCTTTGGGACAAATGGAGCCTTCGGCGTTGACCAGTTTTGATGGGTCTTGGGCGGCACCAGTGCTAACAATGTCGTTGGTGCCAGTGCCGGCGGTGGCGGCGCCCCATTGGTAGTAATTTCCGATTAAGTAATGTGCGTCGTAAGTTTTGTGAGTAGTGTCGGCTGCAACGAAACCATCCGTGTTGTCGTAACCGGCGTTTTTGCCTTCCCAGAGGCTAATCGCCGCGGTATAGGTAGGCTGCCAATTACTAGAGACGTCGAGGAAATTTTTGCAACTTTGGGCGATGGTAGCGCCCGGACGCACAGAATTGTAGCCATCATTATTAGTTGAATCGCTAGTTGGAGCAGAGTTACAGAGTGGGCCAAGTGAGGGTGCGGCAAAGACGACTTGTCCTAGGTTCCATGAATTATCGTAATTCTCTTGTTCTGCTTCGGTCAAGTTAAGAAGCAATTTGCCGTTAGCGCTGCGAGTGTTATAGTGTGGCTCCCAATTCTGACTTACATCTGAACTTTCCGGTTTCAGCGGCAACGTCTTCTCATTCAAATCTAATGCCAAATTCTGCACCATCCAACAATTCTGGTCTGCTAACTTACTTACCCAATACTCTTTACCATCACGAGCGTCTATAAGTCTCTTCTCTACTTCATTGCCTGGTGTGATGGGGGCTAAGCCATTAGCGGCTTTGGTGTTGGCGCAGAACTCGGGTTGCATATCCTGCATGTAGACCATGTTGGTAAGGTCGGTGATAGCTAATGGATTAGCCACCA
>CAYPTT010000034.1:11162-11408 GCA_964413835.1 uncultured Candidatus Saccharibacteria bacterium | reverse complement strand
GCACCGGTAATCATGTTCTTAATGTAGTCGGCGTGACCTGGCATGTCGACGTGAGCATAGTGGCGCTTGCCAGATTCATACTCTTGGTGAGAAGTAGCGATAGTAATACCGCGGGACTTTTCCTCTGGAGCGTTGTCGATTTGGTCATAAGCAACAGCTTTGTTGACGTCTGATGGAAGTTTCTTTGCGAGAACGTTCGTAATCGCAGCCGTCAAGGTAGTTTTACCATGGTCAACGTGGCCCATC
>CAYPTT010000034.1:0-11152 GCA_964413835.1 uncultured Candidatus Saccharibacteria bacterium | reverse complement strand
CTTGGAACGGTCAAATTCTGCCATTCTTTCTCCTTTTAATTATTATCTTGTCGGTGCACTAATAATAACCAGCTCCGACTCTACCCTATTATCATAACGAATATTTTGTGAGTTGTAAAGAGGTTTTTCATAAGAAAACACCGTTTCATAAAATGTTATTTGGTTATGCTAAGGCTACTTCTAGCTCTTTTTTAAGGCGCGTCGCGCCAGCCCGCAATTGCGGGTGTCGCGCGCTCATGCTCCTCGTACGTCCGCATCCTCTTCGAAAAGAATTAGAAGTATCCTTGATGTAAATCGTCGATGTTTTTAAAGTACAAGACACGTCAAAATCTGCCCTCCTTGTTACTATTGTAGCACAGATGATTGATTTTGTCAATACTTTTATGCTTAAAATTGATAAAACCGTCAGAAAATGCTCCCTGACGGTTTGATTTGAGGCAGTTTTGTCACTTTAGGGTTAAATGGGCGGTGGTAGCATACCAGTACAAATAAACTCCACGGCGGCGTTAATATGCAAGTCCATGGGCTTAAAAAATTGAAAATCTGGCAGCTTTAGTCTAGTCCGCAGATTTTTTTGATGGGTACCGGTATAGCAAGCTTCTAGCTCCGTGGAGCCTAGAACTACGCCCTGAATTTCTGCCTCGTCAACTAAATGCTCGATAACAATGTCAATTGTAGCACGCACGGCAGTCAGGTTCTCACTCCTATAGAGATTATGAAAAATCTGATCATCAAGCGCTGCCATATCAGAGATGTTTGGATGATGGATCGTAGCGCCTGAGCGGCGGAGATACTCCAATATAATGCGAGACTCTGTCATAATCGCTTTGGTGCCGAGTAGGCCGATACGCCGCAATCCTGAGGCTTTAATAGCTTGCGCGGTGACATTGCCAATATGAATAACTGGCATTTTGCAGTGCCGATCGTTAAGCACCGTGGCAGCACAATGTAGAGTGTTACTACAGAGCACTAGTGCTTTGGCATTACCGAGGTAGACTTCGTCGGACGCTAAGGTAATAATCCGTGAGATTTCACCCCAGTCGCTAGCATCCATAGCGCGTTTAATTTTGCTAGAATCGACGTGATTAGTAATCATAGGCGCCGAAGTCCAGTCGCCCAGACGGCGATTGACACGGTGGTTGATTTTGGAGACATAAGCCACTGAGGCTTGAGGCCCTAGCCCCATGATTAAGCCGAGCTTCTGGAGATGTGGCGAGTCAAGATGGGGATTGGGTACTTGAGTTGATACTGACATTATACTCCCTCCTTATACGTAGGATGTTCATGAGCAGCAGATTAAAAGTTTGCCTGTACCGCTATGATAAGTAGACAAAACTGTTAAACTGCGATGCAAAAAAGAATTTTTGGCATTCCATCTATAATTATACTAGAAAGATTAAAATTAGTCAAGAAAATAGCGGAGGTCTGGCTTCCTGTATAGGATGGCAATCTTATTTCTTCTTCCCTGCCTGCTCTTGTTTGATTTCTTCGATTTGGTCGCGGAGGAGGGCGGCCTGTTCAAAATCGAGGTTAGCGGCGGCGAGTTGCATTTGGGATTGAAGCTCCTTGATGAGGCTAGGAAATTCTTCTCGAGGGATACGTTTCAGGTCGAGCTTGGTGGCTTCTTCTTTTTCGGGGATGAGGGCGCGAAGTCCAGCCGAAATTTCTTTGCGCACGGAATGAGGGGTGATGTTGTGCTCAATATTATATTCCTGCTGGACTTCGCGCCGGCGGTTCGTCTCGGTAATCGCTTTTTCCATGCTCTCCGTGATATGATCGGCATACATAATAACTTTACCATGTTCGTGACGCGCAGCGCGACCGATGGTCTGGATCAGCGCGCTCTCCGAGCGCAGAAAACCTTCTTTGTCGGCATCCAGGATCGCCACCAGCGAGACTTCGGGCAGGTCCAAACCTTCGCGCAAAAGGTTGATGCCGACAAGAACGTCATAGACTCCA
Source organism: uncultured Candidatus Saccharibacteria bacterium (assembly GCA_964413835.1). GTDB lineage: Bacteria > Patescibacteriota > Saccharimonadia > Saccharimonadales > Saccharimonadaceae > Nanosyncoccus. The sequence goes on along the minus strand of CAYPTT010000034.1, from coordinate 9,193 downwards.
GACCGGAGGTCGCGCAGAATATCACCTCTTTCTAAAGTATCGATGTCGGAATGAATATAGGCTACCTTAATCTCGCGCTCTTTGAGAAAATCAGTCAAATCCTCAGCCATGCGCTTGGTCAAAGTTGTGACTAGCGTACGTTGATTTTTGGCAATGCGGTCTTCGATTTCGGAAATCAAATCGTCGATTTGGCCGTCGCTGCCACGCACCTCGATCTCTGGATCGAGGAGGCCAGTAGGTCGAATGACCTGCTGGGCGGGCTCGGGCGAGTTTTCTAACTCGTACGAGCCCGGCGTGGCGGAGACGTAAATCGCATGAGAAATATGCTTCTGGAATTCCGGAAAAGTGAGCGGGCGATTGTCGAGCGCACTAGGTAAGCGGAAACCATACTCTACCAAAGTTGACTTCCGGGCATGGTCACCATTATACATACCGCGCACCTGCGGCAAAGTCATGTGCGATTCATCCACCATGAGCAAGAAATCTTTAGGAAAGAAATCAATGAGCGTAGCAGGCGGTTGGCCCGGACGACGGCCGTCGAGATGACGAGAATAGTTCTCGATGCCCTTAACAAAACCAGTTTCTTTGAGCATTTCGAGGTCGTACTTCGTGCGCTGGGAAAGACGCTGGGCTTCGAGCAATTTATCATGACGTTCAAAATACTTCAGACGCTCTTGATATTCATGTTCAATGCCAATAATCGCGCGCTCGAGCTGATCTTTAGGTGTAGCATAGTGAGTATTTGGGAAGATATGAATGCGCTCGGGCTTCTCGCGCGTCTCAGCCGTGAGCGGATCGATAATACGCACACTCTCTAACGTGTCAAAAGTAAATTCAAAACGATAAGCCCATTCCCCACTGGCCGGAAAGAGATCTACGGTATCACCATGCACGCGAAAATTACCACGCTCAAACGCCAAGTCATTACGATGATATTGCATAGCCACCAGATAAATCAGGAAATTCTGCTGACTAAGCGAGCCATTAGCCTGAGTGAGCGAATTCACCAATAGTTTCGGCGAAAACACGCCGTGGCTATCCTCCTGATCCACGCTTCCCCACCAATTACTTGACCCCGCAATGCGCCACTGGCCATCAACCTTAATCAAAGGCAGAGACATCTCGGTATAATGGTCCGGCGAGCCAATACCATAAATACAAGAAACGGAGGCCACCACGATCGTATCGGGACGCGTCAAAAGCGCCACCGTGGCAGCATGGCGCAGGCGATCGATTTCTTCGTTAATCGCAGAATCTTTTTCGATATAAGTATCGGTGCTAGCGATATAAGCTTCTGGTTGATAATAATCGAAATAGCTGACAAAATAATGCACTTCATTCTCCGGGAAAAACTCGCGAAATTCGGAATAAAGCTGCGCGGCCAAAGTCTTATTATGCGCCAAAATCAAGGTCGGTTTCTGGTAATTTTGAATAATATTCGCCATAGTAAAAGTCTTGCCCGAGCCCGTCACACCCAGCAAAGTCTGCTCGCGCACATCAGCCAACAGGCCATCAGTCAACTGCTTAATCGCAAAGGGTTGATCGCCGGTAGGTTGATATTTGGAAACTAGTTTAAATTTGGGCATAGTATAATTATACCATAACTTTGCATTGGTTGCATAATTGCGTCGTTTTGGTAAAGTTATCTTTGTTTAGGGTTCTTATTGCATCATAAAACGAGTTGAGGGCGTATGTAGCCATACGCCCTATCACATGTGATAGCCTCCTTTCTTTTGAATCTTCTTTTCTGCCTATCTTTTCTAGAAAATCCTGGGGTCTTAGAGACGACAGAAAGTCACGTCCATTTCGCCGTCCGGTCCGGATAAACCATGAGAGCTTTCGTAGCCGTATTCATAGCTCTCCATGTCCCAGCCAAAGCGATTATCCAGATATTGGTTATATCGCTCATACTGATCGGCTGGCATCGTGGAGAAAAACACGCCGAAAGTACGCCCCTCGCGGTACAGTTCCCCGCCGCTATACACCCTGGGGTCAGTATCACCGTAAATCACCCGGAGATTTTCGGATGACTTAATCTCGTATTCCCCCTTATACAGCTCGCCATCGCTAGTCGTGACGGTAAAGACAACCTCATCCGTGCTAGCTGTACCAGTTAGTTCCGGGTATTCAACGCGAATATCCAGGTTCTTTTCTGACGCCCACTCGGGTAGTACGGCGTACAACATATAGTATCCGTCGCTGGACCACGAGCCATCATCATTAGGGCGTTCGGCGCCCAATATGTACCCCGGTCTAACAGCAAGCGGCGCAGAAATGCCTACTTGTGACCTCAGCCACAAGAAGCTCCGCTCAACTAAGTTGGCGGTATAGCATACTGAAATACCTACCATAAGTGCCACTACCGCAAAAAACCATTTTACGCTATTCTCTTTCGTCTTCATTTCTACTCCTCCTTATTTTAACTATAAAACAAGGGGATCCAAAGGCTATCCAAATTGTATAATTTGCCTAAGTAATCCCCTCAGTTACTTATACTTCCATTGTAGCACAGATTGTTAAAAATGTCAATAGTTTTTATGTTTTTTCGATGAAAAAGCGAGGTTTTTATTGATTTTTTGGCGTTTTGGCAATAAAATTTAATGGTTTTGAGGCCTAAATCAGAGGTTTATTCCTTGCAAAGTACCGCCGTAAGGCTTTGGAGTTGCCTAGTTTTGTCATGCAAAAGTCACTTTACTTCGTTAGACTAGAGGCATAAAGTCGAACAAAGTTTAAATTAGCATAAAGGAAGGACAATGAAAATACTAGAGGTAAAAAATCTGCGTAAAACGTACGGTAAAGGTGAAAATGCCGTGCATGCGGTGGATGACGTGAGTTTTAGCGTGGAAGAGGGGGAATTCGTGGCAATCGTGGGGGCGAGTGGCTCGGGCAAATCGACACTGCTACATTTGCTAGGCGGGGTAGACCGGCCGACCAGCGGAAAAGTCTTGATTGACGGGCGGGATATTTATAAAATGTCGGATGATGCGCTGGCGATTTTTCGGCGGCGGCAGGTGGGGATTATTTATCAATTTTATAACTTGATTCCGATTTTGAACGTGAGGGAAAATATCACTTTACCGTGCGATTTAGACGGTAAGCCAGTGAATGAGAAACGCTTGAAGGAACTAATTAATATTCTGGGGCTGGAACGCCGTGTGACGCATTTGCCGAATCAACTGTCTGGCGGACAGCAGCAGCGCGTGTCAATCGGGCGAGCTTTGATTAATGACCCGGCGATTATTCTAGCAGATGAGCCGACGGGCAACTTGGATTCGAAGGCGGGCGAGGAAATCGTTGCATTGCTAAAATTATCCAACCAAAAATATCATCAAACGATTGTGATTATCACGCATGATTTGGAAATTGCGAAGCAGGCAGACCGAGTGATTACGTTTGAGGACGGGCAGATTGCGCGCGATGAGGAGTTGTAGAATGAAAGTTTTGGAGCGTTTGACGGTTGAAAACTTACGCAAAAATAAGCGTCGGACGATCGTGACGGTAGTGGGCGTGATGCTGTCGACGGCGTTAATGTTGGCAGTGGCAGGCATCGTGACAAGTTTTCAGCAGATGATGGTCGACTATAGCAAGGCAGAGATAGGGGATTATCATGATATGTACGAAAACGTACCGGTAGAGGATTTGACTTACATAGAAGATAACGTACAGGTGGAGAGTTTTTATTATGCAAAACCGGTGACGAAAGATCAGCTAGGCGAAGATGCGTACGAAATATATCAAGAGTATCAGCATGAGCCATATGAACGGGATCTCTATGAGCGGCTTGATAATATTGAGGGGCAAGCTGGCAAATATTTTAATGTTTTTGTGCGTTACAAAGAGCCGAAGAAGCACGAGGAGGCACGGCAAAATATTAACCAGACTCTCGAGGCCGAAACGGGCGAGGCGATTAACGTACGGACTAACGGGGATTTGCTACGCTACGAGGCGCTGATTATGGGCGATGCGTTTTTGTCGTCGTTGTACTGTATGGCAGCAATTGTAATTGGAATTATCGTAGTGACAAGTGTGTTTGTGATTCGGAATAGTTTTAGTATCTCGGCGGCGGAGCGGGCAAAGCAGTTTGGAATGTTGGCGAGCATAGGGGCGACGCCGCGGCAAATTCGGCGCAGTGTCTTATTTGAGGGATTAGTTATAGCAGGGCTGGGGATTCCGCTCGGGATTGCATTAGGTAGCTTGGCGGTAGCGATTCTAGTATTGATTATTAACTTCTTGCTAGATGGCATCGTGATTAGCGAAGTAGTTTTTATGATGCCGTTCTGGATCTTCCCTTTGGCGATCGGACTGAGTTTAATTACGGTAATTCTGGCGAGCTTGATGCCAGCAATCCGGGCAGGCAAGATGTCACCAATCGAAGCAATTCGCGGAGGTAAGGAGATTAAAATCAAAGCGCGACGGCTGCATACTAGCAAAATTGTGGATAAATTATTCGGGATTGGCGGGGTGATTGCTGATAAAAATATTAAACGAAGCCGCAAAAAATATCGTACAACGGTGGTTTCGATTGTGTTGGCGGTAGCAACTTTTGTCGGGCTGTCGAGTTTTATGGGTTACGGTGAGCGCACTTTGGGCTTGCAATTTGCTGATACGGATATCGACGTGGAAGTTTATGGAACAACGCCAGAGCTCATCGACAAAATTGTAGCCAATGAACAAGTGAAAGATTACGTCTACTATCGGTCAGTACCGTCGAGCACAGGGACGATTTTTGTAGTAGAGCCGGAATATTTTAAATCATACGCTAAATCGGTCGGTGTGACAAAAGATTTTGAACACGCGGTAATTATGAACGATTACGGTATGACAACGCATGATGATGGAAGCTATAGTCTAGAGCGTGTTTACGACACGAACGAAGGCGAAAATTACGATACGCAAATTTTTACCAAATACAAGAGTGATTCTACTTATGAATATGAGTATGATGCAGATTCATTGAAAGATGTTAGCCTAAAAATTACCAAAGTGACCGATCAGGCGCCGCTAGTGTTTGATGCGACACCAATTCCAGCGATTTTTGTGTCGGAAGATTATGAAAAGTTGGCAGAGCTCCATCCGAGCAATTTTCCTAACTTATATATTTCCCACCTTGACAATGTAAATGAAATCGTTGATTATGTACAGAATTTGGTCGATGCGGACGAAAAATATGAAGACGTTGAAGTAATCAACTACGATGAACGGCAGCAGCAAATGCGTAGATTATATCTACTAATCGCGATTTTCCTGTACGGCTTTATTATTGTAGTGATGCTGATCGGAGTGACGAATATTTTTAACACAATCACCACAAATATCGCGCTACGCACGAAAGAATTTGCCATGTTGAAATCAATAGGTATGACGAGCAAAGAATTTAATCGCATGGTGCGGCTAGAAAGTCTGATGTATTCTGGCAAGGCACTATTGATTGGTTTGCCGCTGGGAGTTTTACTATCATATGGCGTCTATAAAGCGATGGCAAACTCGATTGACTTTGGCTTTATCGTGCCATGGGGCGCGATGCTAATTGCAATTGTAGCGGTAGGATTATTGATTTGGACGATTATGACTTATTCGGTAAAGCAGGTGGAGAAGCAGAATATTATCGAGGCAATTCGCGAAGATAATATTTAAGTGCGTTAACAAGCTAGGCGCCTGCGCACGCGGTCAGAGAGGCAGCTGTCGTCACGGGGCTTTAGTACCTCGGCGCGGGGTTAATGGTGGAGTTTACAAAATCGAATCGTTGCACTCTCATGATTTTGTAAACTCCAGCCAAGAACTCGTAGGTCCATAACCCCACGCCGAGGTACTAAAGCCCCACAAAAGCATATCTTTAAATATTATCAAATTTGCATATAATATATAGTAGTTTGGGAATCTGGGAAAATTAGAATGGCAAAGATTTTACTAGTCGAAGATAATTTGTTGACAGCGCGGGGGTTAGAATACCTTTTGGAGCGCGAAAAATATTTTGTGACACTAGCAGAAACAGCTGCAGTCGCGCGAAGTAAAATGGCTCAGGAAGATTTTGATTTAGTGCTGCTCGATATTTCCCTGCCAGACGGAACGGGCTTTGATTTAGCACGCGAATTATCAGAACACCAGCCAGCTGCAGAGCATAGACCGGCAATGATTTTCTTAACGGCTAAGGATGATGAAGCGGACGTAGTACGCGGGCTAGAGTTGGGAGCGGAAGATTATATTACTAAACCATTCCATAATCGTGAGCTATTGCTACGAATCAAAAAGAGTTTACGCAGAGCGCCGGAGAATATCGCAAAAATCTTGACAACAAAACATATAACTCTTAATTTGGATACCAGTGAAGCTCAAGTGGATGAGCAAAAAGTCGAGTTGACCGCCCTAGAACGAAAGATTTTGGCCTGTTTAATAGAAGCAAAAGGCGCGATCGTTACGCGGGAAAGGTTGACAGATGAAATTTGGACAGCTTCGGGAAGTATAGTAAATGACAATACGGTGTCGGTCTACATTAAACGCTTGCGGCAGAAGCTCGGTGACGCAAGTTTGATTGAGACGGTGAAAAATATGGGATACAGGTTAGCCGATGTTTAAATTTAGGCAAATTATCCTACCAGTACTGGTGACTATCGGGTTAGGGCTTTTGACTTTTATGACGAGCTTCGCGGCGATTGGATTAACTTACCAAACCAAAGTTAATCAAGAAACTGCGGATTTGGTAGGCGTGATTGCCGAAAAATATCCAGATGTTGATGTAAGCGAGCTACTTGAAGTTTTGCAGGCGGAAACAGATTCAGAAACAAGAAAAAATGGAGCGGCGATTTTACAGAAGTATGGTGTCAAAATTGATAATTCGGTGACGGCCAGCAGCAAATTTCTCGTAAAACAAAGCTTGAAATTAAGTTTAGTAATAATGGGAGGCATGGGGATAGTTTTGATGAGCTATTTTTGTTGGAGAGACTGGCGAAAAGATGGTGAAATGAAAAAATTAGTAAAATATCTGCAAGATTTAAGTAATAATTTGTATGATTTGAAGCTGGAAGAAAATGAGGAAAGCGAGCTATCTATCCTAACTAACGAGTTATACAAAGTTACCGTTTTACTACGAGAAGCGGCCGAGGCAAACCAAAAGCACAGCGAGAATCTTGAAGTAGCTTTGGCAGATATTTCACACCAATTACGCACGCCTTTAACTTCATTGCAAGTAATGATAGATAATATCTATGAAGATCCAGAAATGCCAGCGGAAGTAAGGCAAGGTTTTTTGCAATCAATTAGCCGGCAACTTGATAATATGTCAAGTCTGGTAATGACTTTGCTGAATTTAGCAAAGTTTGATAACGGAGCAATCAAAATGCGCGATCAGCCAGTAAAAATTAGCGAGATATTAGATAACGTAAAAGATAAGCTAGCAATCTTGGCGGATTTGAGGGATGTGAGAATGGAATTTGGTGGAGATTTGACAGCGAAAGTAGAGCTTGATGCACGCTGGCAAACGGAAGCCTTAGCAAACATTGTAAAGAATTGTATCGAGCATAGTTCTACTGGCGAAAAGATCAAAATTACCGTGGAAGATTGTCCGCTGTTTTTGAAGATTATAGTTGAAGATGCCGGCGATGGCATGACTGCGCACGATCAAAAACATATTTTTGATCGATTTTATCGTGCGCAGAATGCCATCGCCGGCAGCGTAGGTATTGGTATGTCTTTTGCACAGGCGGTAGTGCGAGCTGACGATGGGCAAATTAGCGTAAAATCCGAGCTTGGTAAAGGGACAACTTTTACTATAAAGTATTTACGTCATGCAAAATAATAATGCATGTTAGCGGGCAAGACAACGAACTGTGTTGCCAAAAGCTTTTGCGTTACCATTAGCAGGGTAAACATTATGAGAGTTTAAGTAAAACACGCCGCCATATCCGATCGTATCCGTAACAGTTGCATGCCACAAATATGTTTGCTCGCCAATAAATTGCAAAGCACCAGAGTTTAATGATACTTGCCCGAATAACGTTAAATAAAATGGCTGTTTAAAAATATTCTGATTAGTACCATGTAAAATCGGCGTACCGCCAATAGTCGTGTATTGGTTGGCGCTTGGATAACCATAAGACAAAAGCAATTTATAACCGCTATATTTAAGATCAAAAGGTTGACCGGGATAATTTGGGTCCGTGTTAAAATATCGATTGCCAGTTGGCAATTGCCAGCCCTTGGGGCAAATGGAATACTTTGCATTAATAATATTAGCCGGATCAGAGGGTGTAGCTAAATCTTTGGCGCTTTCTGTCGTGGCCGTATTATATTGGTAATAATTACCAAGGAGGTAATGAGCGTCATAAACTTGCCGAGAAGCGTCTACGGTAACATAATCATAAGCTACATTGCGCCAACTACCACTTTGAGCCGTGTAAGTTGGCTGCCAGTGTGACACTGATTGCAGATTTAGACAATTATTAAGCTCTGTGATGTTGGCAACCTGGTCAGCGGTGTCACCATTCGCATCAGCTGATTTGCAACCCGTTAACCCCGCAGCTGGGATAGTAAAAACATAATCACCTAAATTCCAGCTTTTAGTGCCAAGATGCGATGGGTCTGAAACGGCACTAGGAATTTCGGTTTCAGTATACGCCTCTGGTTCCCATTCTTTACTCACATCTGATGATGCTGGTGTTAACGGCAAGGTTTTCTCATTTAGATCTAACGCCAAATTCTGCACCATCCAACAATTCTGGTCTGCAAGCTTAGAGACCCAGTATTCTTTCCCGTCACGCACGTCAATGAGGCGTTTCTCGACCTCATTGCCGGGCGTGACGGTATTAGCCCCATTGGCAGCTTTGGTGTCTTGGCAGATGGAGCTGGTCATGTCTTGCATATACGTCAGTTCGGAAAGGTTGGTGATCTTTTGGGGGTTAGCAATGGCGGAGATTACGACATTGTTAGTATATTGACCGGCTGGGAGACTAGTGTCAATCTTGGTACCAAAGGAGAGATAGTACGTATCTACCGTACCAGTCGTAGCTTGGTTGGTACTATGTGCTACCGTGGGAGTGAGGGGCAGGCCCTGATACTCCGTCTCCGGGCCTGCCTGAGCTTGGCTCAGGGCATAGCCCCAAGTGTTAGGCAAGAAGCTACGACTGGTACTAGGCTGAGTTAAGGCTTTAATCTCTCCTTTGGTACCTACCATGGCATTAGTCTGGTCCATAGTACTAAC
>CAYPTT010000033.1:0-11431 GCA_964413835.1 uncultured Candidatus Saccharibacteria bacterium | reverse complement strand
AGAAGCTGTTAACTTCGAGGTTACTGGTTCGAGTCCAGTCCGGGGAGCCAGATTGAAGTTTTGAGGTTGGGGGATTATTTTGTTTATAGAGATAAATGTTTTTAATTAGTTTTCTTGTGGTGGTGTTTTGGCGAAGATTTTGTGGTTCTTAATATGGATAAAAATACTTGCATGGATGCTTATCTTGATCGGTATTATGAGTTATTTGCACTACCAGAATTGACGGATCAAGATTGTGTTCCAGGGGTCTATTGTTGGTATTTTGAGAATGTCGATGCGAAGAGTGATTTTTTGCCGTTATATATTGGGCAATCGATGAATTTGTGGAAAAGATGTTTGGCTCATGAAAAAGGATTAAAACGAAGATTTGCTGAGTTGCAACAATTACTAGACACGCAAGAAGCTCCGGCTAGCGAAGGTGATTATACGATAAATTATTGTGGGCATGATAGTTTATACGTAAGAGTGACGAATACCTTGATGAACCGTTCTGTTGAACCTCCTTATGTTTTAAAATTTAAAGTTATTCAAAAGACTGAGGACGACGCTCTAACTTATGATACTCTGATGAGTATGGAGAGATATTATATTCACTATTATGGCTCTGATTTATTAGGTTTTAATGATCCGTTGTTTTTGGAGTGGAGTAAGAGGGTTGCAAGTAAAAGATTAGAGGGTAAGGCAACTCGAGAGGATTGGCAAATATTTTTACAATTATTGGCTAGACCGACCGTGGATAGGCGATTAATAATGCATACTGTGTCCGAATTGTTGGAGGAGGTAAAACTGGATTTTTTGCTATACTGTCCATACCTAGAGCTCTGTAATGGCATATTGTTAGAATATATTATCAAAAAGCGAAAAGTGCTTAGAGAAATGGCTAGACAACACATGAATGCGAATGGCGAAATAACTTATCGTAATGGGGTTGCCGGAGTGGTGACCGAATCTTGTGAGGTTTTTGAAAAAGAAGGTGTAGCAAAAATATATAAAAGACTAAATCGACGGAGGAGGAAGAAGAATGGGGTATTGCCCTTTGAGATGAGTTTTGATGAGTTGGAACGGCGAACTAGGCTATAGAGAATGAATTGATAATACTGGTAAAAGCTGCTTGAATTGGATTTAACACTTCATGATTTGTTGTGGGGGTGGTATGTTGAAGATAACATCGAGGTTAAAAGTTTTTGGTTTTGTTTTGGGATTTTTGGGAAAATATGGTAAAATAGGGGGAGTTGTATAATTCTGGTATGACTTTGAAAAGTTTATTTTTTGTATAATAATGTGACAGAAAGGAGCAGCGATGAAAGCAGAAGCGGGGAAAAATGGAGCAGAAGCTAATAGTGAAGCAGAAAAAGTAATTCGGATTGCTGGTTCAATTACCGTAGATGAGCTGGCGCAGGCTTTGGGGCTTTCGGTGACGACGTTGATTGGGGAGCTTTTTAAGAATGGCATCGTGGCGACGATTAATCAGCGGCTGGATTTTGAGACGGCAGAAATTATGATTCAAGAATTAGGCATGAAGAATGTGCGCTTGGAGCGGAAAAATACCGCAGCGAAATTGACTGATGAAGGACGGCGAGAATTAAGTAAAGATGCGGTGTCGCGGCCGCCAGTGGTAGCGGTAATGGGGCACGTTGACCATGGCAAGACGACATTGTTGGATACGCTATTGAAGAAGAAAACTGTAGAAAAAGAGGCAGGCGGGATCACGCAGCACATTTCGGCATATCAGTTGGAATACGATGGGCGAAAAATTACTTTTCTAGATACGCCGGGGCATGAGGCTTTTGCGGCGATTCGGCAGCACGGGGCGATGTTGACGGACATTGTGGTGATTGTGGTCGCGGCGGATGATGGTGTGAAGCCACAGACGGTGGAAGCGATTAAGTTTGCGCAGGGGGCGAATGCAAAAATGATTGTAGCGATTAATAAAATCGACCGCGAGGGGGCGGATGTTGAGCGGACAAAAGCGGGGCTGGCGGAGCATGGGTTAATGCCGGAAGAATGGGGTGGAGATGTAATTATGGTGCCGATTTCGGCGAAAACGGGTGAAGGTTTGGAGAAACTGCTGGAAGATATTTTGTTGGTGGCGGATGTGGAAGAGTTGAAGGCGGACGTAAAAATTCCAGCGGAAGGTCTGGTGATTGAAAGCCACATGGAGATTGGTAAAGGTAGCGTGGTAAACTTGCTGGTAACGGGAGGTGAGCTAAAGGTAGGGGAGTTTGTGGCAGCGGGGGGAGTGTATGGGAAGATTCGGACAATGTTGGATTTTCAGGGGAAGCCAAAGGGGAAGGCTGGGCCGTCGACGCCAGTAACGGTGACAGGTTTTAAAGAGTTGCCGGACTTTGGCGATCGGTTTTTGGAATATCCAGATGAGAAGAGTGCTAGGAAAGCGGCTTTGCTATATGCACAGGGCGCGGCGAGCGAGATGGCCAGTGCAAATGTGACTAGTACAGATTTGCTGAGGATGATGAATGCGGCGGATAATTCAAAAGTGTTTAACGTGATTGTAAAAGGTGATGTGCTAGGCTCGGTAACGAGTGTGGTAGATTCGTTAAAACTAATTGATACGCACGGCGAAGTGACCTTGAATGTAGTAGCAACTGGAGTAGGTGACGTGACGGAGAATGATGTGCATATGGCAGTGGGCGATAATACGGTGATTTATGGATTTAACGTGAATGTGCCGGTGAATATTAGTAAGTTGGCAGCGCGTGACGGAGTGGAAGTAAGGACTTTTCGGGTGATTTATGAATTATTGGATGATGCGCGAGCAAGCATGGAAGAGCTGCTAGGTGAGGAAGTAGTTGAAGAACACGTTGGTGAAATGGAGATTATGGGGGTGTTTCGCGTGACCAAAAGTGAAGTGATTGCTGGTGGTAAGATGACCGAGGGGAAAGTGATGCCGAAGATATTGGCGAGGTTAAAACGGAAAGACGATGCGCTGGGTGAAGCGGAAGTGGAGAGCGTGCAAAAAGAGAAGATTGAGGCGAAAGAATTGATTGAAGGGGAAATTGGTGGCTTGGCACTGAAGACCGAGAAGAAATTGGCGCCAGAGGTGGGGGATAAATGGGAATTCTTTACAAGGGAAGTGAAAAAGCGTAAGCTAGAAGAATAGAATTTGAAAGAGAGGGGAGCGGAAAACGTTGTAAAATTTACAACGTTTTTTGAGAGGATCGAGAGAAAATGGGGGCTAAATTCAAATGTATACTGTAAGAGGTGGGCGGAAAGTACATTGACATTATTCTTACGGTTAATATATAATAAAGTTTATATAAGGTCATCAAAAATAAAATAAGGTCGCAAAAAGGAAAAACTATGAAATTAACTAAGATAAGTGCGCGTAGTTTTGTGGGGGCGCTGGGTTGTGCTGGCTTGTTGGGATTGTTGACTATGGCGATGGTGTTCCCAGTTCAGAAGCAAAACTCGAGTGCGTTGAGTACGGGTGAATCTACGGGTACAGTGCAGGCGCGGGCTAACGTGCAATCTGTCGTGTCGGTAGCGGTGGACCCGGTGGTGGAGCTTGATATTACGCCGGATACCGAGGGCAAGACAGTCGCTAAAAGTGCAAAGTTGACGGTGTCGACGAATAATTTCAGTGGTTATTCAGTGTATGTGAATTCGGGGGAGTTTAATGATTTGAAGAATGATAATGTTGCAGTGACGCAGAGCGTGGCGGCGATTGGCGGTTCGAATGTGGCTTTGATGGCTTTTGGAAACAATACTTGGGGTTACAATGTGGGCAAATCTCCGGTGAGTGATGGGACCTTGTTCAATCCGGTACCGCTAGCAAATGTGGAGATTGCGCCTTGGGAAAATACTGAGGTAAGTGAGAGTGGGCGGGATGACCTATACTTATCTTTTGGGGCGAAAGTGGACACGACTTTGCCGGCTGGTTCTTATAGCAATACGGTGACGGTATCAGTGGTGGCGAAGCCAATTCAGATTACGAGTTTAACGCAAGTAACTTATATGCAAGATATGACATCAGGGGTTTGCGCGAGTACTCCGGGGGTTGATCATCCGGTAGGTGGTAATGACGCGAATTATTACGTAACGAATCCGACTACTAAACAGTTGATTGATTCACGTGATGGCAATGAATATTGGGTGGCGAAATTGGCTGATGGGCACTGCTGGATGACACAAAATTTGGCCTTGAATATTGATGCGACTAAAGGTTTGAGTCCCGCGACTTCTGATTTGAACGGCAGCAATGCAGGTTGGACAGCGACGAATCTGGGTGTGGATACGGATGGGGCGACTAAAATAGCCCCATCAACGACTTCAGCGACAATCCCGCCGGCCGATAGTAATCCGTCGCAAACTGGTACGGGCTCGTGGAACTTTAGTAAAAATATGGGGAATTCTTGGGTGCTAGCAACGCCGACGGCGGCAAAATCTTGCGGTACGTCGGCAACGAATATTTCTGATTGTACGAATGTTGGTTTTGTGGATGTGTCTGACACGACAAAATGGCAGCCGACTTTCCAAGCGCAACCGGGTTTGTGGGAAGGAGAAGAACAGGATACGGTGGCAGTAAGCTTGACGACTGGCAATGTGGCAGATGGAGGAACTTATGACCCGCACTACCTCATTGGCAATTATTATCAATGGAACACGGCAACAGCTGGTTCGGGAGGAATGATTACGAATAAAGATGCGCGGGATTCAATTTGCCCGAAGGGCTGGAAACTTCCTTCCAGTGGGAGCAGTGCTGATGGGACGTTCGGATATATGTTAGAAAAGTATGGCGTCGCGTCAAACGTTACAGGTACAAGCCCGGTGGACAGTAAAAATTATAATATACGCTTCCCCTCCCCTCTACTTTGTGCGTAGTGGATATGTAAGTTCACGGTGGGGCAATTTTTGGCGAGTGGGGATTGAAATAGGCACCTGGCTTTCGACGGCTGCTACAGAATTAATATTTGCTGCATCTTTTAATGTTATTGATGGAACTGAAGACAATACTTACGGTATAAGCACTAGTAGTAGGTGGATTGCTTTCCCCGTCCGTTGCATGGTACGGTAATAAAGCAAGTAGAATAATATATAAATAACTAAAAGTAAAAACAGGGGGCGAGAGGGGGAAGCGAGTTGGGGCGGAGCCAGGCGGCTCCGCCCCAACTATCAGCCTTCTGCAAGCCGTGGCCAGCGGGGAGGGTTACCTATAAGGTAACCCTCCCCGGCAAGTTGGGGTTCTGGGAGCGAGGAAAACGGAGCGTTTGATGTGGGGAATTGAGTTTGGTATAGCTTAATGACGTGGGGTTGGCAAAAGCGAGTGAACCCCAACAACGGGCGTCTCTCGCAGAGCGAGAGACGCCCGCAGGTTTCTGCGCATCTGCGCAGAAATCCCGATAAAAACCGAGAAATCAGTCAAATATGTAAACAATAAATAAAATACCAAGCGCGGCTTGCCGCGTCGGTTTTGGGCTGCATTTGGAGTGGTCGGGGCAGATGGTGAGTTATCGCCATTGACCTCGCTATTAATGTGTGATAGGATGGTGGTATTAAGAGTTGAATCTTCCTAGTGCTTACCGCCTAGGGAGATTTTAATCGTGACTGTAATTTTTAACAGCTTCGATCGTAACGATACTCTCATACCGACGTCTCCTACTTATAGTTAATATGCTTGGCACCCCGCCACTCTGAGAAACAGTATATAGCAAATTGCAAAAAATTAGCAAGCATAAGTGCGTTAAAAATGCTATAATTGTAGAAAAGGAGATAGATTGTGCGAGTAAATGAGAAGTTTATGCAAGAAGTAGGTTTGGATGCAATGCCGGAAGCGGAGCGAAAAGCTTTTATGGATCATGCAGAAGAAGAGCTAGAAGTGCGCGTGGGGCAAGGAATTGGCGAGTTTTTGACGGAAGAGCAGCTGACGGAATTTGAGGGGATTGATGATTTAGACGCGGCAGCAGCTTGGTTAGAAAAACAGGTGCCAAATTTTCGGGAAGTAGTGGCGAAGATCTGCGATAGTTTTAAAGCAGAAATTAAAGCACAAGTGCCAGAAATCTTGGGGAAGAAAGCAGAATAGTTTTATTTTTTGGAACTTTTGGCGTTTTTGGCGTTTTTGGCGTAGCCGTTCATAAAGGAGCGAGCATCCATGGGTTTTTTACCCTCGGGCTGGAGTTGGTCGATGACGACAAAATTGCGGTCGGCACATTTGAGCATGAGTGGTGAGCTGGCGGAGCCATCGAGACCAGCGGCTTCGCAAAGAATGTCGGTAACACGAAGGACGTGGGCTTGGAGAATGATACAGGTTTTGCCATAAAATTCGTATTTAGGCTTAGGGAAGCCTTGGAAAGCTACGATTTGACGGAAGAGTTGTGAGGCGGTATATTGGTCTGGACGAAGGGAACTTTGGCTTTTGTCAAGTTTGGTAGTAAAAGTGGCTTTGCTGTCGTCTTGGGGAACGGGGGTTGGCAAATGAGCCAGATTCTCGATGAGCCAATTAGCACCAGCGGCAGCAAGTTGTTCATAAATGGTATTTTTGTCGAGCGGAAGATTTGGTAAAGTGGCTTGATGGTAGATTGGTCCAGCATCCATGGCTTTGACTAATTTCATAATGGAATAACTAAAATCTTTATCACCGGCGAGGATGGCGGATTCAATGGGAGAAGCACCGCGATATTTTGGCAGAAGGGAGGGATGAAGATTCAAAATGCCCTCTGGTTCGAAAAGTTCGAGGAAGTCAGGTTTGATGAGAATACCAAAGGAAGCAAGCACGCCATGAGCTTCGGGATGTTGCTGTTTAAGCTCGGCGGCAGTAGTAAGATCGGCTTTGGTGCGGGCATGGAAGAGAATTGCAAAATGTGGCTCGAGGGTTTTAAGGGTGTAATCGGCTAGCGGGCCATTGCCGAAGAAAATGATTTTTGGCTGGTTTTCGTGATGAGCCACTGTATTGGGGTCCATGTTTACTCTTCAGGGAAAAGGTTAAGATTGTTTTTGACATCGGTTTCGTAATTGAGGGGTTGCATATCGCCGTGTTCGTCGAGGCGATAAAAAGCAGTGGGGTCGTCTTTGATATGGTCAATGAAGAGGATGCCATTAAGATGATCGATTTCGTGCTGGAGGGTACGGGCGAGAAAATCTTGGGTGCGCAGGCGGATTTCGCGGCCGTCAGGTAGCATGGCTTTGATTTTGGCTTTGCTAGGGCGGCTAACCATACCGTAAATTTCTGGTACAGAGAGGCAGCCTTCGTAGTCCTTGATTGGACGACCTTCGGTGCGAATTATTTCCGGGTTGAGCAGAGCAGTAAAAGTATTGTTGTCTTTGTCGTCTAAATCGTCGCGTATAATGATAATGCGTTTATTGATACCAAGTTGCGGAGCGGCCATGGCGGCGGAAATTTCGTAAGGATGCTCTTTTTCCCAAGCTAGGGAAGCCTGAACCATATCGTCGATAATACTTAAAATTTCGTCATTAACTTCGCTGACTTTGGTGGAGCGAGTACGGAGTCGAGGGTCTGGAGTTGTGACGATAGGTTTCATAGTTTATTATTATAACACCGATGGTGGGTCGAGTTCAAGATGATATTTGGCGAAAGGTTGGAGAGCTTGGCGTAATGCGGTGCGAGAGGTGGATTTGATGATAAGCTGCCAAGTGAAGCCACGACTCACGCGCTCATGAAAGGCAGGCATAGGTGGGGAAACTTGGAGTTTGGCGTTTTTAGCGAGGATGGCGTGGGCTTGTTGGATTTTGGCGAAGACGGTTTTTTCGGTTTTGTAGGTGATCGTGAGGCGAGCAAGGTAGGTGAAGGGGGGTAGATGGCCGGTGTGACGGCGACGAAGTTCATATTCGGCAAATTTAAGATAATCGGCGGTGAGGGCAGTTTGGATGACGGGGTGATTGGGCTGATAGGTTTGGATAATGACGTTGGCGGTGTCAAGATGGCCCCGGCCGACGCGGCCGATGACTTGCGTGAGGAGCTCAAAACAACGTTCTTCGGCAGCAAAATCGGGCAGGGAGAGTCCCGCGTCGGCCTGAACCACGCCAACGGTGGCAAGATGCGGCAAGTCGAGCCCCCGCGCCAAAGTTTGGGTGCCAATGAGAATATTGATTTCGCCGGACTTGACGGCTTGATAAAGCTCGGCGAGACTGCCGGTTTTTTTATTATCACCATCAAATCTGGCGATTTTAGCCTTAGGAAAGAGACTGATGAGTTCGGATTCAAGCAATTTAGTGCCAAAACCTTTGTGCATAATGCTGGTATGATGACAATTTGGGCAGCTAGAGGGGACTTTGGCTTCGTGCCCACAGAGGTGACAAGTGAGTTTATAAGTATCAGAGTGGAGATTCATGGAGATGTAGCAATTAGGGCAGAGCGCTTGCCAACCGCAATCTTCGCAAATGGTCATTGGCGCAGAACCACGACGATTATGAAAAATCAGAGTTTGATGATTAGCTTGGAGATTATTTTTGATTTTTGTCAAAAGTTGGTCGGAAAAATAGCGATTTTGATGAAAATTATCACGATTACAGAGGTCAACGATGGAAATTTCTGGCTCGATAGCGGTGGTTTTGGCCTTAGTAGAGAGTTCAACGAGAGCATGATGGGACTTAGCGAGGTGAAAATCGACAATGTTGGGCGTGGCGGTACCATTAATACAGGGAATTTTACACTGGTTGGCCATAAAACTGGCAAGACGTAAAGCGGAATAGCGGGGGGCATTTTCTTGATAATAAGCACTTTCGTGAGCTTCGTCGATGATAATAAGGCCGAGGTTGTGAACGGGGGTGAGGAGGGCGGAACGAGGACCGATTATGATTAATGGTTCTGAAGGGGTAGGCCGGCTGGACAACGCTCTTGTACAGACCGCGTCGTCAGCGCCCGCCGTTGCGGGGCTGACGCGCTTGTCCTCCTCGTGAGTCCGGATGTCTGTACAAGAGGTTGCCCAGCCGGCCTGCTCTTTTGGATCATTAATTTTTCTAGCTGGGCTCGTACGATTCATAATGTCGAGCCAGATTTGGCGGCGTTCGGCCATGGTCTGTTGGGAATGAATGAGGATGACTCGATCGCCGAAAGTTTCGGTAAAAATGCGGATAAGCTGGCTGGTGAGGGCGATTTCGGGGACGAGGAGAATGGCGGATTTTTGCGTTTTGAGGGCATCAGCGGTCATTTTGAGGTAAATATTGGTTTTGCCACTACCGGTAACGCCGCGGAGGAGTTTAGTACCCTGAGACGTGCTCTGGAGGGCTTGGAGAGCTTTTTGCTGCGCAGAGTTGAGCGGGATGAGGGGCAGTTTAAGCAAATTTGGCGTATTTGGGCTTTGAGAGGCGTTTTGAGTGGTTTCTGATTTAAGAGGTTGTTTGATAGCGGTTTTGCTTGGAAACGCCTGAGAAGGGCCGCTAGTGGTCTCTGAGCGGATTTTAGATGTTTTAGTGCTAGTGCTTGAAGTGGTTTGAGGGGTATTTTGGGCGTAAAGGGGCGAATTAGCCGGATCTAGGGCAGGGAACGATTTGAGGGCGGTCTTAATCGTGAGGCCAGTAGGAAGCATCAAATTGGCGGTCTGAGGCAGCGGAGTGAGATAATAATCGGCGAGCCAGAGGGCGGATTTGACTAAATGAGGCGGTAGTGGGGTAGTGAGGAGAAGTTTTTTGATTGGTTTGGTAGGAAAATCAACGGATTTGACGCGACGCAGGACGATACCGGTGATGACGCGGCGGCCAAGTGGGATGAGAACGAGGTGACCGGGTTGAAGTTTAAGCTCGGAAGAATAGGTAAGCGTGCCGGCGCCAGTGCGGAAAACTTCGGTGGGGATGACCTCGAAAAACATAGAGATATTATAGCATGAGAGGACAATTATGAGATATAATGATGATATATGGAATTTGTGGAATTGACGGAAGGGGAGTTTGAAAAAGTGCAATTTGCGGGTGAGTGTGAAAATTTTTTGCAAAGTGTGGAGATGTATAGGCGTTATCGGGGAATGGGGCGTGAAGTATATTTAGTGGGGGTGAAAAATGTAAAAGGGAAGGTGTTGGCGGCGGGGCTTTTGTGGGCACAGCCGTGGCATTTTGGGAGGAAGATTTTTCGGGCGGCGGGGGGCTGGTTGATGGATTATCGGGGGAAAGAATGGCAGGAGATTTTGAAAGTTTTGACGGAGGGGGCGCGGGAATTTTGCGGGCAGAGAAAAGGGATAATGTTGCAAATTTCGCCGAATATTGTGAGCCAAGCGCGAGATATTGATAGTCAGGTGATAGAGGGGGAAGATAATCGGGTGGTGAAGGCGGAATTGGAGAAGTTGGGCTATAAATATTTGGGCGAATATGGCCAGGCGAAGTGGCAATATGCGTTGAATTTGGGCGATAAAACGCCAGAAGAATTGTTGATGAGTTTTCGGGTGGGGCATCGGCAGTGGATTCGGCGAGCGGAGCGTGAGGGGATGCGAGTGCGCGAGTTGGAGCTAGATGAACTTGACACGATGAAACGAATTGCGGCGGCTGCGGGTGAGCGACAGGGGTATCAAGATCCGACGGTGGAATATTATCGTTCAATGAAGAAATATTTTGGTGATAAAGTAAAATATGCAGTGGCTGAGGCTCCAGTGGCGGCGGTGGAAGCGCGGGGTTTTGAGGTGAAAAATGAAAAAGACGGCTATGTTCCTGTGGCGACGGCGATGTTCGTGCGCGATAAATATGAGCTAATTTATTTATACAGCGGGTCGCTGGCGGAATATCAGCAGCTAGCGGGACCACATTATATCCAGTGGTTGGCGATTTTGGGGGCCATGGAGGAAGGTTATAAAAGATATAATTTTTATGGGGTGAAACCGGTAGCGGGAAATGGCGTGTATCATTTTAAGCGGGGGTTTAAGGGGTACGTACGGGAGCTTTTGGGGACTTTTGTGTTGCCAATTGGCTGGTTGGGGAAAATATATGTTGCGAGACTGAAGCTGCAGGAGTTTGGTGAGGTGAAATAATTTTTGTATTAGCTCCCTACAGTACTAGACAGCGGACGGAGAAAGCGTAAGAACGAATATCACTATGAGAAGAATAGGCATCGATATTGGTAAAATATTGAATATATACATGAGAAGTGGTTGAGTATGCAGTAGAGGACCATAAATAGTCATCATTACTCAATCGCCCTGTGACACCAAGTCGCTGAATAATAGCTCCCCCACGGACAAAGGAGAGGGGGTTTGTCCGTGGGGGATTTATCGATCTGTGGGATGGTACCTTACGGGCTGTAGACAATGCTGGTCACTACTGGTCTTTTGCTGCTTATTCCTCTATTTTTTATGCCTATACTCAGGGTTTTAATGATGCTGAAGTTTATCCATCGTATCATAGTAATCGTGCTATTGCTTTCTCCGTCCGCTGTCTAGCACTGTAGGGGGGAGGGGATAGCCCACCAAAACCTCTCCCTCTATCCCCTCTCCTTTGTCCGTGGGGGAAATGTTCATCTAGGGCGTGGTTCTATGCG